>JAYUZL010000054.1:0-49863 GCA_043751875.1 Ferruginibacter sp. | reverse complement strand
TACAATCAGACAACCTTTCGCTCCCTGCCTTGCAGCTTCTTCAAATTTATAAGTCCATCGCCCATAATAGGTCATGGTTTTTCCTTTAAATAAAGTAGTATCTCCAACCCAATAACCGGGGTCATTTACCATTACCATCACAACCTTTCCTTTCACATCCAGTCCTGCATAATCGTTCCAGTTGTATTCGGGCGCTACAACACCAAATCCAGCAAATACAAGATCAGTATTTTCCAAGCTAATACTGCTGTCAGTTTTGTCGGTCCAAATAATATAATCGTCATATGCTTTTAAGGTAAAATTACTTTTAGCAGATTTAACTTGCATTTCGGTTGCCGCAGTTGCCACTATACTAACCATTGGCACTCCCTGCAAAAAACTATGGCCATTGCCGGGTTCTAAGCCCACAGAAGCAAATTGTTTTTGCAGATAATCAATTGTTTTGGTCTCCCCTGCCGTAAATGGCTTTCTACCCATAAAAGAGTCAGAGGCTAATACAGCTACATCCTTCTTTAAGCTGTCAGCACTAAATGAAGCCAATCCATCTTCGGCTTCCACAGATTGTTTTTTTTGCGTGCAGGCTGCAAATAATATTAAGCACAGCAGGAAAAAATTTTTTAAGGATGTATACATATTGATGTTGGTTTTAAAATAAAATAATTTACCACAAAAGTTAATTATGGAATGCTTTAAAGTTATGTACAAAGTTTAGTATTTTGGGGTCAAGGAATTATTGCCTAACAAAGATTCCTATCGGCTGATAAACGCTTTAAATACTATTTTAATATTTTGAAAATAAAATTCAGGTGACATCAAAATAGATTTGGAGCCACTTTAATAAAGCAACTACCCTGATGTGCTGAAAAGGTTTTCAGCATGTGAAAGGTTTTAAATTAAGAAGGGTTTTAGCTATAATAAACGGGAAGAATCCTCCTTAAAAAAATAAAATAATTTTGAAGCTGGATTGTTATTTTTAAAACTTAGGTATACTTGTATTATTTTACTTAGAAGGTTTCTATTGGTAAAAATGAGTACTCTTTTTACTAAGAACAACAAGAATCTCCCATTTGTATAGGAGGACATTTTACTGAACCGTAACTACAAAACACACAACATTCACCTTCTTGGGGTTTAAGGCGTGTATTGCAGTTTGTACATTCATAAAAAAATTGGCATGCATCCGTTGGCATTGTTTCTTCTTTTCTGTGACCACAATTTGGGCAAGTGATAACTGATTGAAGTATGACTGTATTTTCCATTTTATTTATTGTTAATTATTGAAGTTACTTTATACCCGATTTCATTTACTGTATTTGCAATACTGTCAACAGATATTCTGCTGTTTTCAAACTTAACAATTGCGTTTGCAATTTTATAAGAAGTGTTTGCTTCAATAACTTTCCTTACTTTTAAAAATTCACTGTTAATATATGCTGTACAACCTTCACAGTTCATTCCGCTAATGTTAAGTTGTGCTGTGGCGGTATTACTCTATCAACCAAAATAACTTTTGCCTGCTGCGGTTTTAGATAAAATATTTTTGAGTAGTAAGGAAACACAATAAGCAATGCGGTAATTATCGTAATGATACCAAGAAATTTTTTTGTTTACCAAAATGATGTTTTATTGTAGTTATCACAAGCGCAATCAACCTCTTTTTGAGATTTAAGTTTTTAATACCAAACATAACTTAAAATTAAAATTGTTGCACCAACAAAAAAAGTCTGTAAGGTTCTATCCAAGAAAAAGAGGTAGCAAAGCCACTTGCCCCACCAAGCAAAGCAAGTATAGGTGTAATACAACAAACCGAAGCACCAAACTCAGCAAAAATTCCGCCAACCCAATTTTTATTGTTTTTGAAAATTGTATTTTTCATAAAGATGTTATTTAAAAATACACTTTAAACTATTCAAACGGCTAATTTAATTTATTGCAATGGCTTCCTTCTTGGTTAACACTCATTTTTAAAGATTTTTTCTGCCATTTTATAGGATGAGTACAGCAAAAATTCAGACCTAAAATCGCAATTTTAAACCCATTATAAAAAGTACCGCTTGTATAAAAATACCATGGTTAAAACATATAAATTTACGCCAAAACAATAAATTATTTCTTTGCGCAATAAAATAACTGAAGTACTATTTCAGAGAGCGAATAAATAAATTTTACAATTTACGGATGTTTTAAAAGTTTTTATTTTCCTAGCAGACTTTTTTATGCAGTTTTTATGTGATTTATAAATTATTGCACTACATAAACCGGATGCTGGTTGTAAGTTTTTAGTACTTCTCCGGGTTTACTACAACGTGCATTATCGGCTTTTTCTATGGTGCTCGTTTTTACTTCACCGAGTACAGCTGACCAAGTGGGGTAATTGTGAAGTGGTTTAAAATAAGTAATTAAATTTGAACGAAACTCGTTGGTAAAGTAACCTCCAACTATGCCATTTCCTGAAGACATTTCGCCTTTTTGTGCAGCTGTGATTAATATAGATGTTGGCTTGGGATTCATAAAAAGCGTTTTACAATTTTCTATGCTCCAACCAAGTTCAGATGTTCTTGTTTGGGGAATATCGCAGGTTATATTTGGGTTATCCTCCGGGCTATTATTACAACAATCGCCTATAACTAGGTTAAGTCGTGCACCCTTTTTTTTAATTATGTTAAATACATCTTCTATACTCCATGAATTTAATTTTGCTTCTTCATAACTTTTACCTGATAGTGCCATATTAGGGAACTGCCTGGTAGCCCCGGGATCACTAAAGCCATGGCCTGAATAATAAAACACCACAATATCCTGCGTGCCGGGATAAAGATCCATAACTGCTTTTTGTACATTTTCTTTACTGTATGTATCGCCGTAAATTTCTTTTGGTTTAAATGCAATACCCATAAAGCCAGCGAGGTCTTTATACATTTTCAATGTTCTGTTCTTGTCGAGCATACAGGTATTTCCTATATTATGGTCTTCGGTATTTGCAACGACAATTAGATGCATGGTAGTGTGCTTTTGTTCCGGCGTAAGGCTTCTTTGTGTAGTTGCAAAAAGGCTTTGGTAAATTTCTTCTTCCTGTAAAAAAAATTGAGATATATATTCTTTCGTCAGGTCATCTTCGTTTAATAATTCCGGTTTACCTACAAAATGACCTCTCCCGGTTCCTGACTCTTCCGGCCATGTTATTCCCCATGGCTCGTAAAAATTGGTGCTGTTGTCCAACTGAAACCAAAATTTCTCAGCCTGGTAATGATATTCTTTATCTCCTTCTATAATTTTGGGATTTGATCCCTTGTAATAAATTTTTGTCTCATCTATAACACCATTTTTGTCCTTAAACACCATTTCTTCCATTTCCAGTTCTACAATCATCCTGATTTGTTTTTCTGGCTCGTTAAAGCTAACCCTGTAAAAACCTGAACCATCATCATCTCTTACTAAAAAAACATTGTAAAGTGTGGTATCCGCTATATCGTTATTATGGTATTTTATGGAGTATATTGACTGCGATCTGGCACTAGCAATAAAGCAAAAGGAAACTATTAATAAGAGAATATTTGGTTTCATATTAAAAATATTTAAACAGTTTATTGCATAAATTTAAATCTAATAATTTTAACTAATATATTAAATATATTTTAATTTATAATACTTTTTTATTTTAATTTATAAACTTTAATTTGTAGGACAGAGTGTTTCTCTTAATAATATTTTAAACAGTGCAGGATTGTAATTTTCATTTATTTAAACCGGGAATAATAATTAAAATAAAATATTTTATTTTAGCCCCCTTTTTTTTGATGATAACATCAGCAAATGCACAGAAGGTAAAGGCTGATAGTATGGCCTTACTTCTCGGACTTCAAAAAACAGATACAGACAGGGTAATCAATATGTGGATGACTGCCACTTATTTATACAGTTACGCACCGGATTCATCTATTCGCATAGCCCAAAGAGCACTTCAACTTGCAGAGAGAATAAAATATACCGAAGGTATCTCCAGGTCTTTAGGTAAAATAGCCAATGGATTTTTGAGCCTGGGAAATTATCCACAGGCCTTGGCGTTTTATTTAAAAAAATTAAAAATTGAAGAAAGCGCAAACAAACCATACAACCTTGCAAGTGTGACAATGAATATTGGAATTGTATACGTTTATAGGGAAGAATATGATAAAGCACTGGTTTATCTAAAATTGGCTGATTCTATCATTAATGCTAATAAATTTATTGACCTTCAATTCAACATCAATCTAAACCTGGGAGATGTTTATTTTAAAAAAAAAGTAATCGATAGTTCTTTTTTTTATTTTGGGAAATCTTTGAAATTAGCAAGACAGTTAAATGATGGCAATTCAATAGGTACAGCACTCACGGGTATTGGACACGTGTATGCTGAAAAAGGCAATTTTAAAAATGCACTTCTATCTTACAGAGAAGGTATAGCTTATTTGGAAAAAGCTAATAACGAAGAGATTGCATGCGAAGCCGCACTGGGTTTAGCAAAGCTTTACAAATCAGTAAAAGAATTTGACTCAACAATTTTCTTTTCTAAATATTCTTATTCGCTCGCAAAAAAAGATGGTTTTAAATTATGGGAAATAAAGGCAGCGTTAATTTTAAAAGATTCTTATGTAAATCTTTCAAATATGGATAGTGCCTACTTTTACTTGTACCAGGTGCAGGTATTGGGAGATTCACTTAACAGTAAAAAAAATATAAGGGCCTCCGAAATTCTTACCATGAATGAAGAGCTTAGGCAAACTGAAATAGTAGAAAACAACCGTAAGCTGAAAGATGAAAGGCACAAACAATTACAATTGCTGTTAATAGGATTGTGTATTCCCCTGTTTTTCCTTTTTACACTTTTGCTAAGCAGGATAAAGGTACATCCAAGGGTTATCCGGTTTCTCGGTATCATTTCGTTGCTCATACTTTTCGAGTACATCACACTGTTGCTTCACCCAAAAGTTGAAGCCTTTACGAATCACACCCCTTTTTATGAGATGCTCATTTTTGTAACAATTGCATCGCTCCTAATCCCGGGACACCACAGAATAGAACACTGGCTTTTAGAAAAACTGACAATTAAAAAAAGCACAGATACTATTAAGATAAAAACCAGCAGAATTAAATTTAAAAAGGAAACCTAATTTTTACAATTAGAATAGAAGTCATTTTCTTAGAAATAACGTGCAAAAAATTAACCGCCAGGAACCAACGGACGTGCTTTTGCAGTTGTATCAATTACCTTTTTACCGTTTTTCATATTTGTCGTATCTACTACTGTTGTTGTTGTTGTTTTAGCATTTTCATTGCAGGAGGTAAATAAAACAGCACTAAAAATTGCAAATGCCAAAAGACCAAACAAGGATAATTTTTTTGTGTTCATATTTTTTATTTTAGTACATAATATTACTAAAAATAAATATAATAAAAAATTTATTTTAATCAGGCTAGAAAAAAAATAACCCCGATTTAAAAGCCATTGAATTTTAAATGTTGACTAGAAATACAAATAAACAAATTAGCCCAGATGAACAGTAGTAGCTTATGCACAATTAAACTATAAATTATAGAATTACCCGCGTGCATAACTACTACAGACAGCTGGATATAAATGTTGAAGAAGGTTTTTACTGCTGATGCTCCAAAAGATTAGATACAAAAAAAATTAGAGACATAAGAAATGTAAAGCAATCTTGTGTCTTTAATCTTTTGTGTCGCCTTTATTCTAATTCCTTAAAGGCTTTCCGGTTTTTAAAATACTCTGTATTCTTTCAAGCGTTTTCTTTTCGCCTGTGAGGCTTAAGAAAGCTTCTCTCTCTAAGTTTAAGAGATATTGCTCACTTACTAGACTTTGCTCGCTAAGGTCGCCACCGCACATTACATAAGCCAGTTTTTTTGCTACAGTAACATCATGGTCGGTAGCATATTTGCCTTTGTGCATGCCATTTATGCCTGCATACATTGCACCCAAGCCGGTGCGGCCAAGTACTTTTATGTCGGTACGCTGAATCGGCATTACATACCCGTCATCATATAAATTAATTACTGCTTTTTTTGCATCGGCAATTCTTCTTCCAAGGTTAATGCTTATTTCATCGATACCCTTGCGGTAAATGCCATTGTCAAATGCTTCAAAAGCTGAGGTCGAGACTTTTGCAGTGGCTATTTCTAAAAAGCGTTTTTGCAGAGTGATGGTTTCGGGCTCTCCTGAATGCATTTCGTCTGCCGCACGCAGTACAAACTCTTTGGTACCGCCGCCACCGGGTATTACGCCAATACCAACTTCTACAAGTCCTGTGTAGGTTTCTGCTGCGGCAATAACTTTATCTGCATGCAAACAAATTTCGCACCCGCCACCGAGTGCCAAACCATGCGGTGCAAGTACAACAGGTATGGATGAATAACGCACACGCATTAAGGTATTTTGAAACTGGCGAATGGCCATATCTATTTCATCATAATCCTGATCTAACGCCAACATAAATATCATAGCTACATTTGCACCGGCACTAAAATTTGCACCTTCATTCGCTATTACCAACCCTTTATATTTTTCTTCTGCAAGTGCAATAGATTTTTGAATCCCTTCCAATACTTCTCCGCCAATACTACCCATTTTAGTTGACCACTCCAATCCAAGTACATCATCTCCTAAATGATAGGTACGGCAAGCACTGTTTTTCCACACGGTTTCGTTTTCAAAATTTCGCATTACTAAAAACGCTTCGCCACCTGGCATCGGTTTGTAATTATTTGTTATTATATCGTAGTAAAAACGCTTACCATTTTCTGTTTTGTAAAAAGATTTTATTCCTTTTGAAATCATATCTTCCACCCATATCGATACGGGATATCCTGCTGCCTTCATGGCTTCAGTGGTTTTTGCCACACCAAGTGCATCCCAACTTTCAAAGGCACCTATCTCCCAACCAAAACCAGCCATCATGCCGTCATCTACACGATAAATTTCATCACTTATTTCTGGTACTCTATGCGAAATATAAGAGAACAGGGAGTAATGAAACTGGCGGTAGAACTCTCCGGCTTTATCTTGCCCGGCTACCATTGCTTTTAATCTTGTTTTAAGATCTTCAATTGGCTTAGCAGCTTCGACGGTTGCAAATTTTGGTTTTTTGCGAGGCTCGTATTCAAGTGTAACTAAATTTAAAACCTGAATGTCTTTTGCGCCATCTGCTGATTTCATTTTTTTAAAAAAGCCTTGTCCGGTTTTATCGCCGAGCCAATTGTTGGCAATCATTTTATCTAACCAAACAGGAATATTAAAGGTGGCTTTTGCTTCATCATTTGGACAATTTTCTGAAACGCCTTTGGCAACTTTTACAAGGGTATCTATACCTACGACATCCCCCGTGCGAAAAGTAGCAGATTTTGGTCTACCGATAATTGGCCCGGTAAGCGCTTCTATTTCATCAACAGACAAACCAAGTTTTTCCATGATGTTTAAAATAGCCATAATGCTAAAAACACCTACACGGTTGGCTATAAAGGCGGGTGTATCTTTTGCAAGCACAGTAGTTTTACCAAGAAAAAGATCTCCGTAATTCATCAGAAAATCAACAATTTCAGGATCGGTAAACGGTGTTGGAATTACTTCGAGCAAACGCAAGTAACGTGGTGGATTAAAAAAGTGTGTACCACAAAAATGTTTTTTAAAATCATCGCTTCTACCGGCTGCCATCATGTGTATAGGAATACCAGATGTGTTAGATGTGACAAGTGTGCCTGGCTTGCGGTATTTTTCTACTTCTGTAAAAATGAGCTGTTTTATATCAAGTCTTTCTACCACCACTTCTATTATCCAATCGGCCGTGGCAATATCTTTCATATTGTCAGTAAAATTGCCGGTAGATATTTTCTTTAAAACATCTTTTGTATAAACGGGTGATGGGTTGCTTTTTATGGCTGCGGACAACGCATCATTTACAATTTTATTTTTATCAGCAGGTTTTGCATTTTCAGGTAAATCTTTTGGTGCAATGTCTAATAAAAGCACAGGCAAACCAATACCTGCAAAATGGCATGCAATTCTGCTACCCATTACCCCGCTGCCAAGTACAGCTACTTTTTTAATAGTACGTTTCATATCATGTATATTTTGCTATAGAATTTGTTTTGTGCACAAAAATTTTCACACAGTTTCATAACTATTCAGACGAGAACGTATAAATTATCCATCTTCTTTTCACAATTATTTTGTTAACACAGATATTTAAAGTGCTTTAGTTGTGACATTAAGCTAGAGATTTTAAAGATGGGAGTTTTTAAACAGGAACCCCAAAACAGCTTCTAAAATGAGATAAGAATTTATTTCGATGCTACTTTTTGCTGGGCTTTATTAAAGACAAATAATGAACACAATATGCACAACATTAGTTTCTGCACATTTGTGAAAAGCCTGCATAACAACCTATTTAAAGATTTACTTTTTTGAGTTTTTTTTGTTTACACTCCATAGCGTATATGCACATGCGGCGCCAAACATTAAAGTAATTAAGCCAGCAAAATATGGTATAAACTCAATCATTTTTATTATTTTTTACAAGATGTAAATATATTCCAAAAGCCAAAATTGATGGCACCCATAATCCAATAAAAATCGCCTGATTTTCATGACCATTAAAAAACAAAACCTCAGAAAAAACAAGCGACAGTAGTGCAGATATAAAAAGCAGCTTATCGGTTAAATTAAATTTTTTTAGCATTTTTTTTATTTTTTGTCCTACTCTTATGGCTTTTCGGTTACGCCCCGTTTTTTAAATGGTTTCTGGTCTCCACTTCTACTATTCAATAATACAATAATTTATGCTTCTATTTAATCAATCGTTTCATCTTACCCTTATGTCACTGACAAAACTAAAGTATTAGTTAGTTAGCTAAACAACTATTTAAAAAAAGATAAAGTTATGGCTTTTATTTACTGGAAACTGTAATAGGCAGCATAAAAAACTCCACAAAAAATGTGGAGTCTAAACCTTTTTCCAAAAAAGGAATATTTTACTCCATAAAGTATTCATCACCGGCGGCATTGATATATCCAACTTTACCGTTAGAAGTTTTAATTTGAAGGTAATTACTACCTCTGTTCACTATCCGTACATCGCTGTATTTTGGATTGATCATTCTTTTATCTGAAAAATAAAACCCCCGCATATTGTTGTTATCTGTAACAACAAAACCTCCATTGTTATCATATACGATATCTGCGAAACCTAAAGGAATAATGTCATTATTCATGATATCTTTTACATAAGTTTTACCATCTTTTTTTACAATAACATAATCCATATTATTTGTGCCTTTAACAACAGTCATGTTTGAATAATCTGTAATAATATCAGCCATTCCATTTGCATTCATAATGCCATACATTCCATCTTTCTGCACCTGCAGATATAGATTATTGTTTGATGTTAATTGCTTAACTGAACTATATTCAAATGGTATAATGGTTTCAAATTTACTATTGAACACGCCATACATTCCGTTTTTTTGAGCAATGTAATATGTTTCATCACTGCCCACAATTTTATAATCGTCTACCACTTTATCAAACAATCCATTATTGTTAGCAATAGAATATATTTTTTGAGTTGTTTTTGTTTGAACAGGTATGTTGTTTTCGACCACAGAATTTTCATTTATTGCAGGGCATTTAATTAAAATAACTCCTTTTGAAGTGATACATCTTTCATATCCATTAGCAGTTGTAGAAGCGCCTGCAAAAAGTATGGAGTCTCCTCCACTTTTATTTATACGTGGTACATACCCTTTTCTAAATGATTTTGCCACTGTAAATTTTGCAGGGATTACGAGTTTGCCCTGTTTGTTAATATAGCCCCATTTGCTACCTACTTTAACGGCTGCAAGCCCTTCTGAAAACCATTGGGCATCGTTGTATTTTGGCGTTATTACTATGTTTCTTTGAGCATCGGAATAACCCCATTTTTCGCCTTTTCTATATGGCACTAAAGAATAATCTATTGTTTGCGCAATGCTGTTTAGTGATACGAATAATATACACAGCATCATTATTTTTTTAAGTTTCATATTTTTATTTTTTAATTAATTAATAGTTTAATTTTCTTAGAATCAACTGTTTAAGGTTTGGATAGAGTTTTAATGCAACAGGTTTTGTATTAACCCTCAACGTAGTAAATCAAAAACATAGCCAATATTATAACTTTTTAATGTGTGGAAATGAAATAGATATTTTTTAGATGGAAATAAACTGTTCTACTCCTTTATTTTTATTTTTCTAAAAACGATTAGTGCAAGAATTGCTAATACGGCGCCAATTACACCGAGTATTGGATAATTCAATACCTTTTTTGCACTGTCGTTGGTAACAATGGCACCACCTATGGCTGCAATAATACCGGTACTCAACTGTTGTATACTACTGTTTACTATAAGGAATGAGCCTCTCTCTTTAGATGAAACTGTGCTGGTTACCTGTGCATTACCAACTACCATTCTACTTCCGCTAAAAATAAAAAGTGTGCTGGTAACAGGCATTAAAAGCCACAAATTATTGGTGTGCATATTTGGAATAATCAGCAAAGGCACCATAGCTAAAAAAGTAAGAATTGTGTAAACAGGAACACGACCATATTTATCACTTAATCTACCAATAAGCGGACTACAAACCACCGTAAGTAAACCTCCGATAATATAAATAATCGGTACATCTGTTTTGTAATTTATACCGAGGTTGTAAGTGAAAAAATCAGTTAAAAAAGGAATGATACTAAAATGGCTCATAATAAGTAAACTACTTAAAAGCAAAGCCCACCTTTTATTTTTTTCATCAAACACCTGCTTTAAAATTTCGCCTATTGTATGCTTTACTATACCGTCTTTTAAGTGGTCAGTAAAACGAGGCACAATAAAAACAGCCATAATAAAAACAGCCATACATATAAAGGCAAGAACCATAAATGGCGTGTGCCATTGAAAATGCCCTGCAAGCCACAATCCCCCTGGCACTCCTAACACACTGGCCAATGCAAAACCCGTCATCAAAATTCCCATTGCCTGCCCTCTTCGTTGTGGTGCCACATAATCTCCCACCATGCTTAAAATGGTGCTGCCTCCAATTCCACCGAAAAGACCCGTTAAAAACCTTGCCCCTAAAAGCTGGTTATAATTATTAGAAAGTCCGCATAAAAAAGTGCCGATTGTGAAACCTGCATATACGATCAATAAAACTTTTTTTCGGTCAAATCTGTCAACATACGCAAGGCATGCCATTGAACTTATAAATGCACCAATACTAAATACAGAAACAATTCTGCTAAACTGTGTACTGTCTATTCCCCAAAGCTTTTTTAATACAGGTCCCAGAGGCATTACAATCATAAAATCTACAATATTCGTAAATTGTACCAAGGCCAAAATCATCAACAAAACAATTTCGTTTCTCTTCATAAGTATATATAAAGCACAAATATACTTTTAGGTTTAGTGTTACAACACCGAAATAAGATCAATAAAATATTAATTTCTTAACTCACCCCTGAACCGTTATTTACAACTGCATCAGGTGATACAAATTTTAATTTACCTTCTGCATCTTCAGCCATTAAAATCATTCCATTGCTTTCAATGCCACGCATTTTACGGGGTGCTAAATTGGCTACAACCACAACCTGTTTTCCTACAATATCAGCAGGGCTAAAATGAAGTGCTATACCACTTACAACCGTTCTTTTTTCAAAACCCAAATCAATTTCCAGCTTCAATAACTTATCTGCTTTTTCAACTTTTTCTGCACTTATTATTGTTCCGACCTTTAAATCAATTTTCGCAAAATCATCAAATACAATTTCGGGTTTAAGAACCTCCCTAAATCCGTCCGAAGGAGGAACATCAGTCCCTAATACTTTATTATCTGTCTTTAATTTTGAAGGTACTTCTGTGGTCGGTTGTCCTTCATCCGTTGTCTTATTCTCCATCTTTATAGCTGCGCTTTTTATTTTTAATTTTTCTACCTGTTCTGTTACTTCTGTGTCTTCTATTTTTCTAAACAATAATTGAGGTGGGCGTAAAGAATATCCAACACTTAACAATTTTGCAGACCCTGCATTTTCCCAGTCAAGCATTTTATCAACCGTCTTCATCATTACACAAATCCTCTTAGCAGCATTTGGCAAAAATGGATTAATAAATATGGCAAGGTTAGCCGTTAACTGCAAACAAATATGCATGCAGTTATCTACGAGTGCTTGTGCTTCCGTGGTCAATTGTCCATCGGCCGTTGTCTGCTTTGCTACAATCCACGGCTCTTTATCCTGCATGTATTTATTGCCCTTTCTTGCAAGGTCTATTACTTCTGCCTGCGCATCTCTAAATTTATATACAGCGATATTCTGCTCAATTTTTTGCTTAGTAATTTTTATTTCTTCCAGCATTTGTTTATCCGCCTCATCCAATATTTCATTGTGAAACTTTGGAACTTTTCCACCACATAATTTATGCATTAAAACAAAAGCCCTGTTTATAAAATTTCCAAAAACAGCCACTAACTCGCCATTTACAGCATCCTGAAAACCTTTCCATGTAAACTCACTGTCTTTTGTTTCAGGTGCTATGGCAGTTAAATAATAACGTAATGCATCTACCATTTGGTCGCCGCCATTTTCCTTTTTTACAAAATCGTTTATGTAGTCTTCCATTTCAATACTCCAGCCACGGCTTGTACTCATTTTATCTCCCTCCAAATTCATAAACTCATTGCTCGGGACATTATCAGGCAAAATATTACCATGCAACTTCAACATTATGGGAAAAATAATTGCATGAAAGACAATATTATCTTTTCCAATAAAATGCACCAGTTTTGTATCAGCATTATACCAATATGGCTTCCAGTCCTTTTCATTATCTGATGCCCACTGCTTTGTTGCACTAATGTATCCAATAGGTGCATCAAACCATACATAAAGTACTTTCCCTTCTGCGCCAGGCACTTTTATACCCCAATCCAAATCCCGTGTTACTGCCCTTGGTTGCAATCCCATTTCTATCCATCCTTTACATTGCCCTACCACATTGGCTTTCCAATCTTCTTTGTGGTCTTCTAAAATCCATTTGCGTAAAAAATCCTCGTGCTTGTTTAAGGGTAAATACCAGTGAGTAGTTGCCTTTTTAATAGGCGTTTTACCACTCAATGTACTCCGTGGATTTATTAATTGTTCAGGACTTAAAGATGTTCCGCATTTTTCACACTGGTCACCAAATGCAGCTTCATAACCACATACAGGACATGTGCCGGTAATATATCTGTCTGCTAAAAATGATTGTGCTTCTTCATCGAAAAACTGCTCCGTTTCCTTTTGCTCCAAGTCACCGTTGTTATTGAGCATGGTAAAAAATTCCTGCGCCGTTTCGTGGTGAATAGGTAATGATGTACGATGATAAATATCGAATGAAATTCCAAGATCCGCCATATTTGTTTTCAGCATTGCATGGTATTTATCTACAATTTCCTGTGGGGTAGTTTTTTCTTTCATCGCTTGCATGGTAATTGCAGCGCCATGTTCGTCGCTTCCGCACACGTATACAACATCTTTTTTTAAAGCACGCAAATAGCGCACATAAATATCTGCAGGCAAATATGCACCCGCGAGGTGACCAATATGTTTTGGTCCGTTTGCATAAGGCAATGCCGAAGTAATCAGGTATCTTTTTGGGTCAGTCATTTGTTTTTTTTATGTTCTATTCAGCCCTTGGCTTCGAAATAAATTTTGTAGCCCGGCAAAAACAACAGCTATGTTCATCGTCCGTGGCGTCGCACATTTCATCTTCTAATTTTCTATTTAGCTTTAATTATGCAATAGAAATAAGCTGCTCGCCTTTAACTAGTTTGCGAAAATATCGAATGTACATCCAAAAGCGAAATTTGAGTATTTTCATACGTAGATTTACAAGGGTGTTCCAAAATAATCTATGAAAGAAAAAAGTCATCTAGTCAGTGGTATACAGCATGAAATCATTGACTTAAATAAAGGAAATATCTTAAAATAAGGAAGAAGATAATAAATTAAGAAAAATCCATTCCATATCAAACCAAACAATACGTTTGATATAAAGAACCTCTTTAAATGTTTATTTTAATTTCCTGTAGATAATTAAAACAATATATGTTGAGAAAGCTTACGTCTTTCAGCCTCGATAATTCGAGAATCTATGATATATGAAATAAAATAATTAAAATTATACTAATGCAAGAGCAACTTGTGTTTCAGGCTTTTTACCCAACTCTTTCATTACCCTAAAATGAGATGCGAGAGCCTGCCCGAAAGTATCATAATAATTATAAGGCATATTGTATTGTTTGCATTTCTCCTGTACAATTTTACTTATTTGAGGGTAATGTACATGACTTACTTTAGGAAAAAGATGGTGCTCAATCTGGTAATTTAAGCCCCCAACAAACCATGAAACAACATTACTTTTCATAGCAAAATTGCTTGTTGTTTTCAATTCATGTTCGGCCCAGGCAGTCTCAAGGTGTTTTGTCTGGTCTAAAGCAATATGTTCAAATTCTGTATTCTCAACTACGTGTGCCAGTTGAAATACAAATGAAAGTGTAACACCTAGTGTCATATTTGCAACCATATACCCTGCAAACCAGCCTCCCAAACCCCAAACATAAATTGGCAAGGCAACAAAAACTGTTAGATAATAAATTTTTGTAACCCAAAAAATGACGTGATTTTTTGTGGTCATCTTCCACAACTCTGTACCATTAATTCTTTTACTGAAATACTTTGTCGGGTCCATTATAAACACCCAAAAAATAACTGATAAAGAATAAATAAAAGGCATGTACAAATACTGAATTTTATGAGCAGGTACCCACTTTTGCGTTTCGCATTGCCGAATAATTGGACTCTTGGCAATATCATCATCAATACCATCTACATTGGTGTAAGTATGGTGAATAATATTGTGCTTTTGTTTCCAGAAATAAGAACTAGCACCCAATGCATTTGCTGACAAACCTAAAAAATCATTCAATTTTGTATTAGGGCTATAACTGCCATGGTTTGCATCGTGCATAACTGCAAAACCTATACAAGCCATTAAAAAACCTAATGGGATACATAGTAAAAGAGCAAGCAGCCAACCTAAATTTATATTCATCAAAACAAGGTATATCCCTAAAGTAGTTCCTAGTAAAAGAAAAGTTTTTATAAACAACCTCCAATCTCCAGTTTTACTAATGTTGTTGTCTTTAAAATATCCATCGACACTAGCTTTTAGATCCTGAAAAAATGCATTATCCTTATTATTGAAGACTATCTTAGCCATTTTTGTTAATTTGTCCTGGTTATTTTATGGAAGTTAAAGTTTGTAGCTGTTAAGTAAACCCTAACAAGTATTAGTAGAAAGTAAAATTACAAAAATATTTATTTTGGCCTAATTTAATTTGAAAGGTGTGTACATTTCAAAAGAGGGAATAACAGCTGAGAAAGTTCTTTTATTTAAAATATTTTCAAACAAATAACTGCCTTTCATTTTACCGATATCTGTATTTAGATTGCAACCACTTATATACTGGTATTGTTCTAATGGTTTTATAACCGGTTGAATGCCTATAACACCCTCTCCTTCGACTTCTCGGGTTGCTCCATTGCTGTCAAAAATAATCCAATGGCGGCTTAATAATTGAATTGGGAAACTGTTGGTGTTTTCAATGGTAACCCTGTAAGCAAACATAAATTCGCTGTTGGAAGGGTTGCTATACTCTGCCTGGTAAAATGTTTCCACGCTCACATTAACACCTTCAGATATTTTGCTGACCATACCCTCAAATTTTTTTTGAATGCTTGTAACCGTTTTTTAAAAGCCATTGTAAAACTTTATCCCTATTATCTCCCTGCACCAAAATTTCGCCATCTTTTACCGAACCGCCGGTGCCGCAAGCGGTTTTTAATTTTTTACCTATATCTTCTTTATCAGCATTTGTGCCAACGAAATTTTCTATTAAGCTAACCAACTTGCCTCCTCTATGCTTTTTGTCCAGCCTGATCTTTATTTTTTGCTCTGCAGGACAAAGTGTTTGTTCCTCTTCATTTATATCTTCCTCTAGTTTAAAATTAGGATCAGTTGAATAAACGAGACCTGAAAGAGAATTTATTTTTTTAGACATCTTTAAAAAGTTATGGGAGTCGAGTTGCGAGTTGCGGACTAACGATTAAATTTAAAAATTATTGATTTTAATTTGGGTCTTTTACTTTAATAAATCCGTAACAATTAACTTACAACAAGCCAGATTTAAATAACATATTTAATGAATAATTATTGCTTTCAAACTTAAATCTACACTCACAGCCTGATGTATCACAGCCCCGCTGCTTATGTAATCAACCCCCGTAGCGGCATAGCTTTCAATATTATCTAAATTAATTCCGCCACTTGCTTCTGTTTCATACTTCCCATTTATTATTTTAAGCGCCTCTATTATTTTTTCAGGTGTAAAATTATCCAACATGATGATATTTACTTTTCCGGTCTGCATCACTTTTTCAACATCTTCCAAACTTCTCGTCTCCACTTCAATTTTTAAATTGAAATTATTTTGCTGCATATAATTGTAAGCATTGTTAATTGCTTTTTCAATTCCACCGCTGTAATCAATATGGTTGTCTTTCAACATAATCATATCGTATAAACCAAAACGATGGTTAGTTCCTCCTCCAATTTTAACTGCCGCTTTTTCCAGCAGTCTAAAATTTGGAGTAGTTTTTCGAGTATCTAATAACTTGGTTTTAAAACCACTCAATTTATCTACGTATTTTTTAGTATGAGTAGCTATTCCGCTCATGCGTTGCATACTATTTAACACAAGGCGTTCGCAGGTAAGTATTGTGTGAACTTTAGCAGAAACCTCAAACGCAGTTTCACCATACTTCATTCGATCTCCATCTTTTTTAAAAGCGGTAAAAATAATATCGGGTTGCACATACCGAAAGATAGTTTCTGCTACTTCCATACCAGCAAGTACCCCATCTTGTTTTATTTTTAACACCGCTTTTCCTTCTGCATCTGCATTTATAGTTGATAAAGTAGAATGATCACCCTCGCCAATATCTTCTGCCAGCGCATTCTTTATTAAATCGTTGAGTGCTGTTTTGTAATTCATGTTGGTAAAGTTAATAAACAGTTCTTACTACCTTACGTCGAAATAAAGAGAAAAAACTTCCTATCGGCATTAAAATAAAAAACTCCCGCAAGCAGGAGTTTGAATTATTTTCTTTTCACGTATTTATTTTTCAAATTTAATCTCCTGCAGGCTTTGCTTGTCTCCTTTCTGTTTTAAATTGAGGGTAGTTCTATAATTACCATTTGAAGTAACTAAAGTACCAATACAGAATTCTGCACCACCAGATTCTCCCTGGTGTAAAACAGAAAAAGATTTAACTGAATTATTGGCAAAAAAATCTCTTAAAACCACTTCACCCTGGGCTTTACTATAGTTTGTACTTTTACCATTAACAGTTATTTCCACCGTATTATCAAAGTATTTAGAAACTGAAGCCGCATTACCGGACTTAATGGCATTCACTACATCATTTAAACCTGTAAAAATTGTAAAGGAGCTAAGCGCATAAACAGTTACCAATATTGTAAATATTTTTTTCATAGTTTTCAATAATTTCATACCTATTTGCTAAAAGTATGCCGTATCAATTTTAGAGCATCTTATAACCTTTGTTTGGCTTGATTATAACAAATATCTATTCTTTTTACAACAATTGTAAAGAAACATAGCTTTGTAGAATGCAAAATAAAAAAACAATTCTTATCATCATGGATGGTTGGGGACTTGGTAAAGTAAAAAGCAGCGATGCTATACAACAAGCAAAAACTCCATTTGTAAGTTCGCTTCACAAAAATTACCCAAACAGCACCCTCGTTACTTGCGGCGAAGCTGTAGGGTTGCCTGAAGGACAAATGGGTAACAGTGAAGTCGGACATTTAAACCTGGGAGCGGGGAGAATAGTTTATCAGGATTTACAACGTATTAATGTTGCTGTCAGAGATAAAAGTTTTGAAAAAAACGAGCAGCTTTTAAGCAGTATTTCATTTGCTAAAAAGAACAACGTAACTCTTCATCTTATTGGGCTTGTTAGTAATGGTGGCGTACACTCTCACATCAATCATATAAAAGCTATTACCAGTTTGTGTGCAGCGCAAAATTTTAAAAATGTTCTTATACATGCTTTTACTGACGGAAGAGATACTGACCCAAAAAGCGGATATGATTTTTTGAAAGAATTACAGCAACATCTTGATATGACTACAGGTAAAATAGCTACAGTAACAGGTAGATATTATGCAATGGATCGGGATAAAAGATGGGAAAGAGTGAAGATTGCTTACGATGCGATGGTACATGCTACAGGTGAAAAGACTAATGATATTTTAGCCTCTGTTCAGGCATCTTATGCAAAAGATATTACTGATGAATTTATTATGCCCCTCATCAATGATACCGCAGGGGATACTAAAATAAAAAATAGAGATGCCGTATTGTGTTTCAATTTTCGTACAGACAGGTGCAGAGAAATTACGGAGGTACTTACTCAAATTGATATGCCGTTATATAATATGTATACCCTAAATGTACATTATACTACGATGACAAATTATGATCATACTTTTAAGAATGTTTTTGTAATGTATGACAAAGACAATCTAGAAAATACCATCGGGCAGGTGATTGCAGCTGCAGGCAAAACCCAACTTCGCATAGCAGAAACAGAAAAATACCCACATGTCAGTTTCTTTTTTAGCGGAGGTAGAGAAATGGTTTTTATGGGGGAAAAAAGAATTATGGTTCCATCACCTAAGGTAGCAACTTACGATTTACAACCTGAAATGAGTGCTTACGAAGTTACAGATGCAGTAGTGGCAGCCATTGAAAATAATTTGCCGGATTTTATATGCCTCAATTTTGCAAATGCAGATATGGTGGGCCATACCGGTGTATGGGAAGCTGTAATAAAAGCAGTAGAAACAGTAGATCAATGTGTTGAAAAGGTAGTAACGAAAGCACTTGAAAAAAATTATGCCGTTTTTTTACTGGCCGACCATGGCAATGCGGATTATGAAATAAATGAAGATGGCACGCCAAACACTGCCCATACATTAAACCTAGTTCCCTTTTTTATTATTGACAACGATTGGAAAGGAGCAATAAAACCGGGTAAACTTGGAGATGTAGCTCCTACTATCTTAAAAAGGATGGGGTTGAATATTCCTGTAGAAATGAATGGAGATATATTGATTTAAGATCTTAAATTCTAATTAGACACAAGCAGCACTTTTATAATAGAATTTGTCTAATTTTATGTGATAAAACTATAATTTATGACCGAAGAGCTAATGCTTGCCGGAACACTTAAAAATAATGCTGCTGCGCAAGAGGCGCTGTACGAAAGATACAGTCCACGCATGCTTTCTGTATGTTATCGCTTCGCAAAAAGCAGAGAAGATGCAGAAGATATGTTGCAGGAAGGTTTTATAAAAATCTTTACACAACTTCACCAATACAGGAATGAAGGTGCACTAGAAGGTTGGATAAGAAGAATTATTGTGCATACATGTATAAATGTGCTAAAAAAGAATAAGAAGTTTTCTGAAACAGTTGATTTAATTCACGCCAATGTTTTTCATACCAAAGAAGATTTGGTGCCAAGTATTATGCAGGCAAAACAGGTAGTTGAATGTATCCGCATGTTACCACTAGGTTATAAAACTGTACTGAACCTTTATGCTATAGAAGGTTATTCCCATAAAGAAATTGGAAAAATGCTTGATATAGAAGAAAGCACGAGCCGCAGTCAATATACGAGGGCTAAAGCAATGTTGGAAAATATTTTGGTTAAAAAGAATATAATTGATAAGTCTCAATACAAAAACCAATACGCTAAAACAAGCAGTAAAATTTAAAACAAAAACACTTACCACTAACGTACAATGACCGAGTGAAAATGGAAGAAAATAATTACAGGAACGAATTTGAACTTTTTTTAAAAGAAAGTGCTGATGAGTTTAAAATGGTACCATCAAGAAAAGTTTGGTACAGCCTTTACAACAATCTGCATCCCGATAGAAAATGGCCGTCTATGGCAGTTTGTTTATTAATATTAACAGCAGTACTTTATATTGGCATTGCAAATAATGATTCTTTAAATACCGCTGCCAGAAAAACATCTACAGAAAGTTTTTCTTTGCCCTTAAATGAAAAAAATATTGATAATAGACTTACGTTTTCATCAAAAGATTATTCCAATCAAAAAAATAGACAGCAACAACAATTTTCTCTTACAATAAATAAAACGAACAGCAAAGAGGTTATCGAAAACATCGTTTCTAACAATGGTGAAACTGTAAAAACAGCTGATTCCAAAACAGCCATTTCTACATTTAGTGTTGCTGAAGATTTAATAATAATAAATACAACTAATTATTTAAGCAATAATAACAAAAAAAATGATGCTGTAAATTGTGCCTCCCAAAAGAAAGCCGATGTCGCCAATTATTTAGTAGTTCAAAATAAAATTGATAAACCAATTGTAGAAAATACAGATATCGACGATGTATCGAATTCTGAAATTACTGCAGACAATTTAGGTGAGAAAGAAATACTGTTACAAAAAAATAACTTGTTTAATATAGAAAGAGGCTGGAAAGAAGATTATGCATTTAGAAATAAACCGGCTATAAATAAATTTAAACAAAACAGTACATATGCCTATTACATTACCCCATCTTTTGGATATAGAACTTTTTCTAAATCAAGTGGATATATCGAACCTGCCTTACCTACCTCTTACGCACTTGCAAGAATAAATAATGACGCTGTGGAGTTGTTTGATTATGCAGCCCTCAATTTAGAAGCAGGCGCAATATTGCAATACAAAATTTCTAAAAAACTTAGATTAAAAGGGGGTTTACAGGCAAATTATACCAATTATGTATCTAGTGTTACAGCGTTAGGTCATCCAACTCAAACCTCACTTACATTTAATAACAGCAATATTAATATTCGTTCTTCTGATTATTCAACTAAATCAGGAAACGATAAAATAAATAAAACCACCATGCAAATTGCGCTGCCATTGGGAGCTGATTTTAAGATTGCAGGTAACGGAAAACTTTACTGGTATGCCGGTGGAACTATTCAGCCAACTTATGTAATTGGTGGAAGTGCTTTTGTATTATCATCAGATGAAAAATATTATATTTCAGAAAATGCTTTGCTTAGAAAGATGAATCTGAATACTTCAATCGAAACCTTTATCAGTTTTAAATCGTCCAACGGTGTAGTTTTAAATGTTGGCCCCCAATTTCGTTACCAGTTGTTATCTACCTATAAAAAAGAATACGGTTATTCTGAAAAGGTATATAATATTGGTATAAAAATGGGCATTACAACTTCTTTCTAAAGCCATTCAATTTTCTCTTTCTCCTTTTTTGCTGTTCAAAATTGTGATTAGATTTACTTATATTATTTTATTGCTTTCTTAAGATGCCCTAATTTTGAGTCATGTTCAATCGTTTTTTATTAGCTACGCTACTATTTTTTTTTGCGTGCAATAATAAAAAGGCTCCTGATGTTAACAAAAGTTCAAACAATCCACAAGTAATAATAGAAGATACTGTTTCAAATTTTTTTCCTGTTACATCTTATTTAAAAGGCGAAATTTTTGGTATAAAAACGGGTGGTGTCACTCCCATAAAAAAAACAACTATTGGTAACAAAATTGATTCTTTATATGTGAAAGAAGCAGATTTTGAGACAACTTTTGCAGCATTTCTGTCGCCGATTATAGACACATCCAATTTAAAAAATACTTTTACTGAGAAAAGATTTTTAGATCAGACCTTGAATGCATTTACATTTACTTACGATCCCACAAACGGACAGGAAAACAACTTTCCATTTAAGCATTGGGATGTATATGTAGAAACGGAAACAAGTAAAGTAAGACGAATTTATCTAACAAAAAAAGTTGATGCCGATACCCAACTTTTACTCACATGGCAAAGCGGCAAATGGTGTAAAATAATTACAATTAAAAATACAACTATCATCAAAGAAGAAAAAATATCCTGGAGTTACGAAGAATAATGACACAAAAAGAATTTTCAGCCATATCATCTACCATACCTACACAACCCGGTATTTACAAATATTACAATGCCGTGAATGAATTAATTTATGTTGGCAAGGCAAAGCACCTACGCAAAAGAGTAAGCAGTTATTTTAATAAAATGAAGACCAGCTATAAAACAGCTGAGCTTGTAAACCGTATCTGTAAAATAGAATTTACCATTGTAAACACAGATCAGGACGCGTTTTTATTGGAAAATTCTTTGATTAAAGAACACCAGCCACTATTCAATATTAATTTAAAAGATGATAAAACATATCCCTACATTGTTGTAAAAAACGAAGCTTTCCCAAGGGTATTTTTAACGAGAAGAAAAATAAAAGACGGCTCACAATACCTTGGTCCTTTTACTTCTGTCGGTAAGGTAAGAGACCTGTTGAATTTTATAAAACAGAATATACAACTCCGCACCTGCAAACTAAATTTAACGCAGCAGAATATCCAGAAAGGAAAATTTAGGGTCTGCCTGGAATATCATCTGGGCAATTGTAAAGGACCTTGCGAAGCATTACAAACACTTGAAGATTACACCGAAGGAATAACCCAGTTAAAAGATTTGCTGAAAGGAAATTTAAATCCTGTTATAAATAATTATAAAAATAAAATAAAAGAACATGCTGCAAATATGCAGTTTGAAAAAGCAGCTATTTATCAGCATAAAATTGAACATTTAAAATTATACGAGTCAAAGTCGGCGGTTGTAAACACAAATACCGGCACTGTAGACGTCTTCACAATATTAGAGGAAGGTGATATAGCTTACGTAAATTACCTGGCGGTAAACAACGGCAGCATCATCCAAACAAAAACAATTACCCTACAAAAAAAGCTGGAAGAAAATGCCGCAGAAATCCTTGCATTTGCTGTTGCGCAATTAAGGCAGGTTTTTGAAAGCGAAGCAAGAGAAATCATCTTACCTTTTGAAATAGATTATGTAGAGCCTAATACTTTGATTACTGTACCAAAGGCCGGTGATAAAAAGAAGCTGCTGGATCTTTCTCAAAAAAATGTAAACTACTTTAAAGCTGAACTTAACACGAAGAAATTATTAAAGCTGGAAGATAAAACCAATGATGAAAAAAACGAAGTGTTATTACAACTGCAACAGAACTTGCAATTGAAAGAATTGCCTGTGCACATTGAATGTTTTGATAACTCAAACTTTCAGGGAAGCTATCCTGTTGCAGCCATGGTATATTTTAAAAATGGCGAACCGAGTAACAAAGATTACAGACATTATAACATTAAAACAGTTGATGGAATAAATGATTTTGCATCTATGGCTGAAGTTGTTTACAGGCGTTACAAACGGCTTACAGATGAAGGAACATCGTTGCCACAACTTGTTATCATAGATGGCGGAAAAGGGCAATTAAGTTCAGCAATGGAAAGCATAGACAAATTAAACCTTCGAGGAAAAATCACTTTGGTAGGACTTGCAAAAAATAAGGAGGAGCTATTTTTTGATGGAGATACTGAATCTCTGCTGCTGCCCTGGGACAGTGAAAGCTTAAAACTGATTCGTAGAATAAGAGATGAAGTACATCGCTTTGGAATAACTTTTCACAGAAATAAAAGAAGTAAGGGTACTTTTAAAAATGAACTGGAAGATATGAAAGGTATAGGAAAACAAACAGCAGATTTACTTTTAAAAGAATTTAGATCTGTAAAGAAAATTAAAGAAGCAAGTGATGCTGAAATTGAAAAGATTGTTGGAAAATCTAAACTAAAAATGATAAGAGAACAATTGAGTAAAAACTAATAGTTCATTACCCTTGGTTTTTCAATAACTTTTATCTTCAATAGTATCTTTTATAGCCAGGTAACTCAAATATCTTTCTTCCGAGATGACGCCTTCGTTGATAGCCGCTTTTACTGCGCAACCAGGCTCATTAAAATGTTGACAATTATTAAATTTACAATCATTCATTACCGCACGCATTTCTGGGTAATATTGCGCCAATTCATTTTTAGGCACATCAACCAAACCCATTTCTCTAATACCTGGTGTATCAATAATGCCGCCGCCAAAAGGCAAATCAAACATCTCAGCAAAAGTGGTGGTATGCATTCCTTTACCGCTCCAATCGCTTACAGCAAGCGTTTTCAGTGATAAATCTGGGAATACATAATTTATAAAAGTGGATTTCCCTACCCCGGAATGCCCGCTTAACAAAGTTATTTTATTTTTCAACAGTTCTTTAACTTCTGCAGTTCCTATATTTTTTTCAATGCTCATCAGCATTATTTTGTAACCAATGGCTTCATAGTTTTTTTTAGCCAGTTCAAACTTTTCCTGCTCCCTTTCTTTGTATAAATCTGCTTTATTAAAAACAATAATTGCAGGAATTCTATACGCTTCTGATGTTATCAAAAAACGATCTATAAAACCGAAAGAAGTTTTAGGATCTTTTAGCGTAGCAAACAGTAATGACTGATCTAAGTTTGCAGCTACAATATGATGGAGATTTTTGTTGTGTGGAGAAACCCTGTTTATATAATTTCTTCTGTCATATATTTTTGAAATAACCAAACTTCCTTCCACTGCTTCCTCATCTATTTCTACAACATCTCCTACAGCAATAGGATTGGTAGATGTTATTCCTTCAATTTTAAGTTTCCCTTTTAGTCGGGCATTTACAAATTCGCCTTCGTTATTTTTTAAAATATACCAACTTCCTGTGGATCTGTAAACTGTTGCCTGCATGTTGCAAGATAAATAAAGCTTAGGGAAACTTTCTAAAAACGAGGTAACGAAGTAAGATCTCCAGTAATAAAAAAAATGCTGCGCCAATGGCAAATGGTAAAAATTTATCTGCAAATGTTGTGGTAGTTGTAATTTCCACTTTGCTTTTTTCCAGCACATCAATAGTGGAATAAATACCTGAGAGCCCATCATTGTCTTTTGCACGAAAATATTTCCCACCGGTTTCTTCTGCTATTTGCTTCAATAATTTTTCATCAATAGAAACTTTTACCGTTCTTATCTGAACACCAAGTGCCGTCTGTTCGGGCTGTGAGGCAAATCCATCTGTACCAACACCAATTGTATAAACTTTTATACCGAAAGCTTTAGCAATTTCTTTTGCAGTTTTTGGATCAATTAGTCCACCATTGTTTTCGCCGTCTGTAAGTAATATTACAATTTTAGTTTTTGTTTTTGAATTACGAAGCCTGTCAACACTTGTACTTAACCCTGAGCCAATGGCAGTTCCATCTTCCAATAAACCAAAATGTATATTTTGAACTGCAGAAATAAGGACGTTTTTATCAGTAGTCAATGGGCATTGTGTAAAACTTTCTCCCGAAAAAATCACAACCCCTATTCTGTCTGTAGGCCTTCTGTTAATAAAATCTATGGCAACATTTTTTGCAGCTTCCAATCTGTTGGGAGAAAAATCCTGTGCACTCATACTTCCACTTATATCCAGACACAGCACAATATCTATCCCCTCACCTTCTGTATTTTTTTCTTCATTTTTTGTTTGTGGATTAGCAAGGGCAGTTACAAGAAAAGCAAGAGCAAACATTCTTAATATAAATAAAGTGTGCCTGAAGGATACTTTCCAACTGCCCAAACCTTTTGCAGCTGTGGTTGAAACCTGTAATGATGCTGTTCTACGGGTGTTTGTAATTACATACCATACAATTAATAACGGAATAAGCAAGAGCAATGCAAAAAAATACGGCTCAGAAAATTGAATATTTGAAAAATAATCGAAAAGCAAATTTTAAACTTTTATAGTACGTGATAATTCTATTTCCTCAATAGCAGTTTTTAGATAATTTAAAGCTGCTTCATTTTCTGTGTAAGATGAATTATACTTTGCAAACTTTACTGCATCACCGGTTGCCAATGCCTCTGACGCATGTGATGCAGTCTCTGCTTTTAATTCATGCGATTTTAATTTCAATAAAATTTCCTGCGTTGTTTTGTTTGAGAAATTTTGATTGACCATTCTGCCATAATAATTCCGTAACACATCTGCAAGTCTTGTATGGTATTCTTTTACTCCCAAAGAACGTTGCTCGTTGGCCTTTTTTAATTCTTCTAAGGCAAGCAAGGCTTCTTCATAAGCACCTTTCACATTCACAGGAACAATGACTTTTTCCTTCTTTCTAAAATACCTCCACACAAAAAATAATATTACAAGCAACAGTAAAATTCCTGCGCCTATGTATACCCAAAACCAATCCACAAACTCCACGTTTAAAATAGATTTTATATCTCTTGGTAAACCTCCTTTATCAAGTGGCATATAACCAACTTCAATTTTAAGCTGGTTTGTGGACAAGGGTTGGGAGGCTGTATTTAAATGATTTATTTTATACAATAAACCGGGGAAAGTAAAGGACCCTGAATCAAAACTTGTGAAAACTATTTTTTGCTGCCAAACAAAATTCCCTTCTTTGTCTTTGCCGTTACCACCGTTTTTCTCTAGTATTTCAAAATGCGGTATTGAATCAGGAATGTTTATGCTGACTGTATATTCAGGAGAAGGAAGACCTACCGTGAGTGTGTAGGTAATTCGCTCCCCGATTAAAATGGTATTTTTATCAACTGAACTGCGGATTGCCTGTGCTGATAAAGAAAAACAAACTAACAAAAAAACTGCCGTAGCAAGTAATTTATGCATGTGTGTGCGGTAAAGTTTTTTCATACCAATTTATTACTTTCTCTTTAAAAAGAATTTCTGTAAAATTTTTACGTAATCGTCGTCGGTTTTGATGTGCAATAAATCTGCACCTGCCTGCTTAAAATATTTTGAACAAACATCTGTCTGCTCAAAAAAATGTTGCGAATAATTGTGCCTTACAACTGCATCATCGCTGTCAATCCATTTTACTTGGTGTGTTTCTGCATCTTCCAATTGCAGCAAGCCTGCGGCAGGTAATTGCATATCCATTTTATCATAAACTTTTATCCCTATCACATCATGCTTTTTGCCAATGACTTTTAAATCATTTTCATAGCCTGTGGCTAAAAAATCACTGATAATAAAGCCGATACTTTTTTGCCTGGTAGTGTTATTGAAATATTTTATAGCCTCATCAATATCAGTTCCTGAAGAAGTTCGTTTTAACCCCAGTAATTCTCTTACTATATATAATGCATGGGGTCTTCCTTTTTTAGGAGGAATGTATTTCTCAACCTTATCACTAAAAAAAATCACACCAACTTTATCGTTGTTGCTAACAGCGCTAAAAGCCAATACAGCCGCCAGTTCTGTAATAAGATCCTTTTTCCTTTTACCAACTGTTCCAAATAAATTACTTGTACTTGTGTCTACCAAGAGTATTAGAGTAAGTTCTCTTTCTTCTTCAAATAGTTTTGAGAATGGTGTATTAAATCGTGCACTTACATTCCAATCTATAAAACGAACATCATCACCGGCACTGTATTCTCTGACCTCTCTAAAACTCATTCCCTTTCCTTTAAATGCAGAATGATATTCTCCAGTAAAAAGTTGGGTAGTAATTTTTTTACTTTTAATTTCCAGCTCTCTAACTTTCTTTAATAAAGCAGCAGAATCTGCACTGACATCATTTATTGATGTTGTAGCATTATCAGCTTTTGCTTTTTTAAAAAATTTCATTAAAGTATTTATTAGAATTTAAATCTTAAAATTAAAAAGTATTTCTTTGATACCACGTCCTTCAAAACTTATTATCAATTACTCCTATGGTACGTTCACCGCTTTTAAAATCTCGTCAATTATATTTTCTACATTTACGTTTTCGGCTTCCGCTTCATAAGTAAGGCCAATTCTATGCCTTAAAATATCTTTACAAACGTTGCGGACATCTTCAGGAACTACGTAACCTCTTTTGTTTAAAAATGCATATGCTTTCGAGGCAAGCGCAAGGTTAATACTTGCACGTGGCGATCCGCCAAAACCTATAAGTGGCTTTAATTTATCAAGATTGTATTTGTCTGGAAAGCGGGTAGCAAAAACAATATCTAAAATATAATTTTCTATTTTTTCATCTACATAGATCTCTCTCACCAATTCTTTTGCAGCCAGTACTTCTGTTGCAGATGCAACCGGGTTTATAATTGGTGCTACAAGGCCTTGTGTATTTTGCCTGATGATCATCTGCTCTTCTGTTTTTGTAGGATAACCAACAACAACTTTAAGCATAAATCTATCTACCTGTGCTTCGGGCAAAGGATACGTTCCTTCCTGCTCAATAGGGTTTTGAGTTGCCAAAACTAAAAATGGTTCCTGCAGTTTATAACTTGTATCACCAATCGTTACCTGCCTTTCCTGCATGGCTTCTAACAAGGCACTTTGCACTTTTGCCGGCGCACGGTTTATTTCATCAGCCAAAATAAAATTGGCAAATATTGGTCCTTTACGCACATAAAATTCATTTTTACTTTGGTTGTAAATCATCGTACCAATTACATCGGCAGGTAGGAGATCCGGCGTAAACTGAATACGGCTATATTGTGCATGGATGGTTTGAGCAAGCGACTTAATTGCAAGTGTTTTAGCTAAACCCGGTACACCTTCCAGTAAAACGTGCCCATTGCTTAACATACCAATCAACAACCTTTCAATCATAGTTTGTTGCCCCACAATTACTTTACTCAACTCACTATTTATTCTGGAAACAAAACCTGATGCATGATTAATTTTATCATTTAAAAGGCGAATGTCTTCTGCAGTTTGTAACATATTTATCTATAATTTTTACTTTTGTGCAATATAAAGAACCAGTATTGTAATAATTATGCCTAAAACTGAATATTGGGAAAAACTATGTTAAATAACTAACCAAAGTTCTTATGTTATACTTTTAAAAAGTTTGTTACAATCTTTTTTTTAAAACAATATTTTAAATAAATAATAAAGTATTTAAAGGCCATTGAATTGGTATCAACTTAAATATTTTCCAACAATCGGCATCCTTCTCCCTACACCAAAGGCTTTGGGAGATATTCTTATTATTGGGCAAAACTGGTTTCGTTTGTATTCATTCACATTTACCATTCTTAAAACCCTGTCAACAAGTGCGGCATCAAAGCCCTGCTTTTTTATTTCCTGCGGATCTTTTTGCAACTCAATATATTGATACAAGATTTTATCAAGTACTGAATAATCCGGCAGGCTGTCGCTGTCTTTTTGCTCTGGCCTAAGTTCCGCACTCGGTGGTTTGGTTATAATATTTTGCGGAATAATTTCTTCATTTCTGTTTATATATTTTGCCAGCTCGTAAATCTGTAGTTTGTAACAATCTCCCAATACACCAATGCCACCTGCCATATCTCCATAAAGCGTACCATAACCAGTTGCCAGTTCGCTTTTGTTTGAGGTGTTCAATAATATATAACCAAATTTATTAGCGACAGCCATTAATAAATTTCCTCTTGTGCGGCTTTGTATATTTTCTTCTGCTACGCTAAAAGGTAAATCTTTAAACACAGGTTTTAGTTCAGTTAAAAAACTGTCGTAGATATTTTTAATAGGAATGATGTTGTAATCATTTTTTAAGTTGAAGCTCAACTGCTCTGCATCTTCCACCGAATGCCCGGTTGAATATTGAGATGGCATTAAAAGAGCCTTTACATTTTTTGCTCCTAATGCATCGCAGGCAATTGCCAACACTACAGCACTATCAATACCACCACTGCTGCCAAGTATTGCCTTTTCGAAACCCATTTTAGTAAAGTAATCCCTTATTCCTAAAATAAGTGCTTCATAAATTAGTGGAATATTAAGAGTTTCGGTAAGTGTATCAGGCTTTAATTCTCTGTCAGGCACATGGGTTGATTGCTGTAAAATTTCTCCCTGTATGGTTCCATCATCATTTAAAAAAAACGATTGCATATCTTCTTTACACGAAGCCAGTTTGCCACAAAGATTTGCATGTTTGTCAAAGGCCAGCGAGTTGCCATCAAACACTATTTCTGTCTGGCTACCTACTGCATTTACATAAAAAAGTGGAATTTTATATTTAGTAACATTCGCTTTAATAGCTGCGTATCGGTCTTCATCGTGTGTGTAATCAAAAGGCGATGCAGACATATTAAGCATCACATCAGGTCCCTGTTGAATTAGATTATCCATCGGACAATTAGTATATAAAGGATTATCGCCCAGGTTCCAGATGTCTTCACAAATAGTTAATGCAAATTTTCTGCCCTTATATTCAACCACATTCCATTCAGTTCCTGGTTCAAAATAACGGTCTTCATCAAATACATCATAAGTGGGCAAACAGGTTTTGTGAATGATTTGTTTTATTTCTTTATCAGCTAAAAAATAAGCAGCATTGAATAAATCTTTACCTTCTATTTTAGTATTCCGGTGCGGTGCACCAACTATAACAGCAATACCATCTGCATACAATTTAATTTTATCAACTGCAGCATAACACTTATCTATAAAATCATTAAAATATAAAAAGTCTCTTGGAGGGTAGCCGCATACTGAAAGTTCACTAAAAAGAATAACATCTCCGTTTTGTTCTTTTGCCTGAATAATTGCTTCAATTATTTTAGCAGTATTTGCTTCAATATTTCCTACATGGTAATTCTGTTGTGCTAAAAAAATTTTCATTGCTCTTTATTTGTTCACGGAAGTTTAAATTTGTATTATATTCTGTAAAGTTAAATATCTAAAGTATGCGTTTGTTATTTGGTTTGATAATTATTGCAGGCTTGTTTTCGTGTAACACGCAAAATAAAATTCCTGATGTATCGTCTGTAAAAGTTCAACTCAACACCCGGCGTTTTGAACAGCAGTTTTTTGCCCTTGACACCAATAATATTATGCCACAATTAGATAAACTAATTGCAATGTATCCTTCTTTCGGTGAAAACTTTATGGGAACCATTCTTGGCATTGATCCGAAATGGCCTGCAGATACAACAGCAACATACCTAAAACAATTTATAGCTTACAGCAGAAATATTTACGATACCTCTCAAAAATATTTTAAAGATTTTTCGCTTTATGAAAATGAAATTAAAAGAGGTTTACAGTTTGTAAAATATTATTACCCGGCCTATAAAATTCCAACAAAAATAATTACCTATTTGGGGCCCACAGATGGTTATGGAGATATACTTGATGATGAGGTTTTTTTCATTGGCCTGCATGTTCATTTAGGTAAAGACTTTCCGCTGTACAAAACTGCCATGGTACAGGAAACCTATCCGGGATATGTAACTGCACGTTTTACACCGGAATACATTTCCATTAATTGTTTAAAAAATATTGTGGGTGATATGTATCCTGAAAAAACAGAAGATAAAAGGTTGTTGATACAAATGGTAGAGAAAGGAAAAAGACTTTATCTTTTACAAAAGTTTTTGCCTAAAAAAGAAGAACACATCATTATTGGCTACACTGCTGAACAAATGAAAGAAAGTTACAATCACGAAGCTGCTATTTGGGACTTATTTGTACAGAATAATTTTTTGCAGATTGCAGATAATAATCTCATTAAAAACTATGTAACTGATGGACCAAAAACCCAGGAACTTGGTGAAAAAGCACCCGGCAATATTGGCTCATTTGCAGGCTGGCAAATTGTAAAAAAATTCGCTGCAAAATATCCGGATATTAAGCCTGACAGCCTTATGAAAATTGATGATGAAAAAATATATGCAGAGGCAAAATACAAACCCTAATCTATCACTCTTTTATCTCAACAAATTCACTGTTCCTTTTACTACAACACGTTTAAAATCTTTATCAGTTCCTGCCACAGTCCATACGTAAACACCTGCGGGTTGGGGTTTCCCATTATATGTACCGTCCCAGCCTTTTAAATATTGATTGGTTTCAAATAGCAATAATCCGCTGCGGTTAAATACCCTAAAATAAGTTGTATTCGCAAAGCCTACCGGTATAGCTCTAAAAATATCATTCTGCCCATCGCTATTTGGTGTAAACGCATTTGGCACATAATAAGCTGGACCATTTAAAACTTTCACAAAAACCGTATCCAACCCAATACAACCTATAGCATCTGTTCCCTTTAAATAAAAAACAGCATCATTACTTAAAATTGTAAATGGATTTTTTGTAAACGGATTGCTAATCGTTGCTGTTGGTGATGACCATTCGTAAAATGAAGCTCCTGATCCCTGTAACTGGTGCGGAGAGCCTTTCACTGCAATGGTATCTCTACCTGCATTTGCAAAAACCACGGGTTGTACATTTACATTGACCGTTCCGGTAGAAACAAAATCACATCCATAATCTGCAATCGTGGTAATAGCTGTTAAAGTGTACAAAGTTGTTTTTGTTGGATAAGCAACCGTTTGCAAAAGTGAATCGTTTCTAATTCCTGCAGCAGGAGTCCATAAATATTTTGTAACAAAACCAGGAGTCGTTACCCTTGAAATTGTAGCAGAAAGTAAGGTTGAATCATTCAAACAAACAGCAACTTGTTGTCCGGCATTTACAACCGGCTTTGTTCTTACAAATACACTTACAGTATCTTCTTTTATACAACCACCAATGCTTACTCTCAAAACGTAATCACTGTTATTAAGCGGCTTAACCGTGGCATTCAAAACCGTTACGCTGTCAATTGTACTGTTGGGTTCATTTAACGATCGCCATTGGTATAAAGCACCCGATGGCGTAACTGTTGGGAAAAATTTTACAGCAACAGTTTCACAAATAGTTGTATCTACACCAATATTTACATTCAAAAAATTATCTACGTTTACAGTTATTTGTGCCCTTAGTCCCTCACAACTTCCGCTTGCTGCAGAAGTAGACTGGCTTACATAATATGTATAGATTGCGGGAAAAACATTCGTAGGCACCGTTGGTGACGTTGAAGAACCTGTACCACCGACTGCATTTACATACCACAACAAATTAGCTCCGGTTACTGAATCTGACAAGGGTCCTACACTTTGATTAGGGCAAAAATTAATAATATTGGAAACAGTTGGTGCACTCGGTGTGGCTGTAATATTTATTGTTACAGATGCTCGGGGACTTTCGCAATTACCTGTTGTTTGAGATACATAGTAAATGTTTGTTCCCGCAGTAGCGGAAGAAACAACCGGTGCGGTTGTGCTTGCAGTGCCACCTGTTGCTTGCGTGTACCATTTTAAATTGTTGCCGCTAACAATCAGCGGATTGGTTGTTGAATTTTGACAATAAGTTTGTGTTGGCGGCACAGTTGGCGCAGCAGGTGTAGGGTTTACAATTACAGTAATAGAAGATCGGGGTCCTTCACAACCTGCCAAAGACTGACTAACATAATAGGTGTTTGTACTAACATTTACTGTGGAAATTATTGGTAAGGATGAATTTCCTATACCACCTGTGGCATTTGCATACCACAATAAATTAGTGCCCGATACAACAAAATTCATGGGCGTTTCTCCCTGACAATAATTTACTGTCGACCCTACTATTGGTGCCGGCGGTATTGCAGTAACCACTACCGTAATTTCTGCCCTTGGACTTTCGCAGGTACCAACAGATTGACTTGCAAAAAAGGAAGTTGTACCGGCAGTAGTTGTTGAAGGTGTTGGCGCAGTTGTTGACGATGTCCCACTCGTCGCTGATGTGTACCATTTAATATTTGTACCTGATGCTGTTAATGGAACCGCCGTGCTTCCTCCACAATAATTTACCTGTGCTGTTACTGTTGGTGCAGGTGGCGTAGTTGCAACATTTACGGTGATGGATGATCGTGGGCTTTCGCAGGTACCTGCAGATTGACTAACGTAATATGTAATGGAACCAATGATTGATGTGGATGGAACGGATGCTGTGGCACTTCCTGTTCCTCCTGTTGCAGAAGCATACCAAAGTAGATTTGAACCACCCGCTGTTAAAGCCGGTGCTGTTTGATTCTGACAATAATTTAAGGGTGAAGTTACAGTCGGAGCAGCTGGAGTTGTAACAATATTTACAATTATCTGAGCTCTTGGTCCCTCGCAGTTTGATGAACCAATATTTGTCTGACTAACAAAATAATTTGTACTTCCTAAAGTAGCAGCTGATGCAGTTGGAGCTGTGGATGACCCGGTGCCATTTGTATCGGTACTATACCAAAGGAGATTTGTTCCGGTAGCTGTAAGTTCTACTGCGGGCGACCCCTGGCATAATACCACAGGACTTACAATACCCGGTGCTGCAGGAGTTGCTGTAACATTTACAGTAATTACCGCTCTTATTGGGCTCTCGCAACCAGCTATTGTTTGCGATGCATAAAATAATGTTGTACCTGCTGTTGCAGTAAAAGGATTTGGTGCTGTAGATGATCCCGTGCCGCCAGTTGCAGTGGAGTACCAAAGAATATTAGAACCAGTTGCACTTAATGCTGTCGCTGTTTGCCCTGTACAATAGTTATAGCTTGCAGGGTTAACAGCTGTCGCCGCCGGAGAAGCATTTATAGTTACAGTTATCAAAGCTCTCGGCCCTTCACAATTTGCAATTGTTTGACTTACATAAAAATTAAAAGTACCCGCAGTTGTCGTTGATGGAACGGAAGCTGTTGTGCTGCCGGTGCCGCCAGTTAGAGTTGTATACCAAAGCAAACTTGTACCGGATGCTTGCAAGGCAGTAGCCGTAGCTCCCTGGCAATATGCCGGCGGATTTGTTGTGCCGGGTGCAGGCGTTGTTATTATTGTAAACGATTTGTTTGTGCCTGCCAACATGGCTATGCTGCAATTGTCTATAAAAGTATTGCCGTCTGTTCCGTTGATTGCTGTTAAAGTATATTTCCCATCTGCCAATGATTTTTTCAAATTGATATAAATAGTATCGGTAGAAAGATTTGTGCTACTACAATTTGTACTAACAGAATCAATAGTAAGGTTACCCGGTAAAATATTAAATTCTGATCCATTACCTGAAATACTGCTACAAAGCACTGCCTGGCTTAATGCAACTTTTAAAATAGTAGCTGTACAATTGGCTTTTGTAACCTGTGTAATTGTTGGCGGTGTTGGAGTCGGAATGGTGAAAGGCACTTGAACTCCTGCCTGCATTTGTCTGTTACAAACATCCAGCAAAGTATTACCATCTGTACCACTGTTCACAATCAAATTATAATTACCGGGTGGAAGTGGGGTAAGCAGTCCAATTGTAAGTGTTGAAAATGAGTTTGAACCGGCACTACATGTTGAAGAAATTCCAGTAAAACCGGTGGGCCCGGTAATAACAAGTGTGCCGTTGGTGATGGTGAATTCGGAACCCGAAGAAGTAAGGCTACTGCAAAGAATATCCTGAGAAACATTTACTTTTATTTGTGATGGATTACAGCCAACCATAGCTGCATTTAAAACAGTAGGATCTGAATTATTAGTAAGAACCGCAGTACCGTTAAAACTAAGAGAATAGCCGGCCCCTGAATTTGAATAATTTGTTACCATGAGCAAATAATCACCCCCGGCTACCAAATTTAGTAACCTGTTATATCTTGGGGTTGCACCTGCACAATTAATATCCGTAGTACCAGCAGCAGTGCAGCCTGTTGACCCTGTTGTTGCACTTAAATTTAATGACATCCTTAAATTAGTAGTATATACATCAGTTGGAGGTCTATTTGTAACATTCATAAATTGCCAGTCATAATCGTCACCGGGGTTACCAGGTGTAATTAAAAAACCAAAATTGCCCGATACATAACAATGAACTTTGTACCAAATAGAGTTACTTGAGGAAACTGAATCATTGCATCCACTTGTTGGTAAGTTTGGCCCTAAACATGATGCTAAGGTTTGCTGATTAAATGTAAGCGAACCACAAACGGCAATTCCGCTTTGGGCTGTGTACCCCGGACCGGAGCAAGACTGTTGTGCATTTGCACTAAAACTACAAATCAACAGTAGAAAACAAAAAAAACGCATAAATTGAAATCTTAAGATCATAAAAATACAGAAAAAATGACCGTTCCAGCTTACTTAAAAAGAGGAGATACAATAGCAATATGCTGCCCGGCTGGCTACATGTCTGCTGAAAAAGTTACCAACTGTATTCATACTTTAAAAAAGGAAGGTTACCATGTTCTTGTCGGAGAAAATGTCGGGAGCAGTTCCAATAATTATTTTAGTGGCACCGATAAGGAGCGAATAACTGAACTGCAACGATTTTTAGATGATAAAAACATTGATGCCATTCTTTGCGCAAGAGGTGGATATGGTATTAGCCGAATAGTTGATAAACTATGTTTTAAAAAGTTTTTAAAGCATCCAAAATGGATCATTGGTTTTAGCGATGTTACGGTTTTGCATACTTATCTGTTTACTAATTTTAAAATAATATCTCTTCACGCAAGCATGGCGGCGGCATTTACAGGTGCAGAGGAAACTGATAATATAAAAACGATGCTTGCAGCATTAAAGGGGAAAAAAGCAGTATATGATATTGATGCAAATACTTCAAATAAAACAGGAACTGCTAAAGGCAAATTAATAGGTGGTAACCTTTCACTTTTTACAAATTGTATCGGCACATTATCTGACGTAAAAACAAACAATTGTATTTTATTTTTAGAAGATTTGGATGAGCAATTATATCATATAGACCGTATGTTTATTCAGTTAAAAAGAAGCGGCAAATTAAAAAAACTTGCAGGGCTTATAATAGGCGGATTCTCCGATTTAAAAGACACCGAGAGGCCATTTGGCAAAAATATTTATGAGATGATTTCAGAGCTTGTTGCTGAATATGATTACCCAGTTTGCTTTGATTTTCCTGTTAGCCATGCTGAGCAAAATCTGGCATTAAAACATGGAATGAAACACCAGTTTATTGTGAAAGCAGAGGGCGTTTCTTTAATTGAATTGTAAATAAAGCTGGATTAAAATTTCACAGAAATTATTATTTCAACAAAGAATCTATTGCATTGAAATATTGTGGCGTGGCATTTAAATTATTGTGGGATGCGTCCTTGATAGTAATAAACTTATCTGTACTTTTTAAAACAGGAATAAGCTTTTTTGCACAACGATAAGGTACAACAGCATCATCTGTGCCGTGAAAAATTATTACCGGATAAACAACATCCGGCAAAAATTGATAAACAGGCAATTTATAATTACTCATCAGCTCATTAGGATACATAAAAGCATAGCTGCTAAATAGTGATGGTATGCTGTAATAAGGTGTTTCTAAAATAAGCATTTTCGCTTTTGTTCGGCTGGCTACACAGGCTGCGACGCCGGTGCCTAAGGACTTACCGTAAATGATAATACTGTCTGAATGAAATTTTACATCGGCCATTTTCTTTACCTGTAATGCCTGTTCGTATAATTTATATTCTGTAATTACACCTGTACTTTTACCAAAACCAGGATAATCTTCCATCCATACTTCGTAACCCAACTTTAAAAATGGATATACAAATGTTGCATAATGATCTATGTTTTTCATATTGCCATGAAAATAAATTACTACTCCTTTTACGGGTATATTATCCGGTAAAAATTTTATGAGATTCATTGTATCTGTATCATTAAAAGGAATGTTTATTTCTTCAAAACGACTTTTGAATTTGTATTGATAATCGATGGTTAACTTTTGAGGATGAAACAATATTTTATCCTGCAGATAAAAAAATGCAATTCCAACAGATGCATAAAGAAGCATTACAATTTTTATCCAACCAAATATTTTTTCCCTGTTAAAAGTCATTAAGAGCAAAATTAATATTGTAAAATATCTCTAAGTAAATTATGGTATGCCGGAAAGGACGGCAGATTATTGTGCCCACCTCCTACAATGCGCAATAAAGTTATCTTTTGCGGATTAATCTGCTGCAGTTTCTCGCTGTTGCTGATGGGTATTAAAAAATCTTCTGTGCCATGAATAATGTAGGTATGACAATTTACATGCCTTATCCATTTATCTGTACGCAACTGGTAGCGCAAAATATAACGGATCGGCAACATAGGTAAAAAACGTTCTATTACTTTTGCAAAATTAAAATAAGGTGCATCCAATATTAAATAACGGGGTTTGTTATCACTGGCAATTTTTGCAGCAAACCCGCTTCCAAGGCTACGGCCATAAACAATAATGTGGTGCTCTGTGTACTCCACTGCCAGTGTATCGTATACAAACTGCATATCCTGCAACATGTCATGCTCATTTCTTTTACCGGTACTTTTACCAAAGCCACGATAGTCTACCAACACCACATCATATCTGTATTTTAAAAAATCTTTTGCATATTTTGCCCAGCCTTTTATGCTTCTGGTATTGCCATGAAAATAAAGTACAAGTCCCAGCGGCTCTTTCACATTAAAATGTAGTCCATTTATTCTTACACCTTGTTCAACATCAAAAAATAATTCTTTAAAAGGAATATCGTACACATACTTAAAATCCTGCTGCAATTTTTCGGGCTTAAAAATAAAACGCTCCTGTATAAAATATACAAGCACCAATAAAATAAAATAGCCTATGATAATATAAAGTAGCGTACTGTTCAATTTAAATGAAAAGTAAACAATTATTTTTATTGTGCAGTTGCGATTCTCCATGCCTTCATGCCACCTGTAAGATTTATAAGGTTTGAGAAACCAAATTTTTCTGCAAGTTTTTGTATAACGATTACACTGCGAATTCCTTTTTCGCAGTAAAATATAACTGGTTTATCAGTTGGAATATTTTGTATGTTTTGGAGTACAGTTGCCATTGGCATTAAGGTTCCGCCAATATTAAAATGTTCATGTTCAAATTCTTCCCGTACATCTATAAGTATAAAATCGTCTTTACTTATTATTTTTTGCTGTAATTCCTTTGCAGTTATCATTGTCATTCTAAAAACAATTAATTTATATCACCCATACTATTCTTTGTAAAAAGATTTCCATTCTTTGTACGTCATTTCAAACTTTGTTTCATTTTTGCCATGAGTTCCTACTTTTTTCCATCCTGCTTTACTGTAAAAGGTTTCGGCTCTGGTGTTAGGTTCTGTGCCCAGCCAAACAGTTTTTTGTGTGTTTTCAAAATACCATTTCAACATCATCAAATGGAGTTTCTTACCAATTCCTTTTTCGGAAAAAGAAGGAGTAACAAACAACGCCCAAATATTATTTTTCTGTAAATCAGCAATGGCAAACCCCACCACAATATTATTTACCTCACATACCCATCCTTTTCCTCTAATTAATAAAAATTCTTCGCAATCAGTATCAGTTACCAACGCAGGGTTGCCCAGCTTATTTTCATTTACTGCATTGCGTACTATCTGAATTTGTGGTATATCTGTCTTTAGAGCTTCTCTAAAATTCATTACAACATTTTAAATATAATGTAGAAAAAAATGTTTCTAATATCCTTCTTCCTCATTATGAAAAACCCTTTTCATTTTTAACTTACCGACAGGTGCAACTACGAGTGGGAATTTTTCAACCGATACGTTACTTTGTTCAAGCCCAAACCCTCTTTCTTCGCTTAATGATATTTCTTTTATCCAGAAGTAGCCTTTCATAACAAGCTTTTCAAAAAATGGTAGTTCATTATCCTGACTCAAGAATTTTTCCAGCACTATAAATTGAAAATCGCCCACCATATTATTTCTTTGCTGGCTTTCGTAACGACTCGTAATGTTTACTTCACGGTTGGCCACAAGATCTTCCACCACTTTTTTAAACATGAGGTTAATGCGAGGTGCAATTCTAAAACCAAGTCTAAATTCCACTCTAATAATGTCGTTTGGAATAATATGCGTTACAGAGTATTCATTAGTATAAGGTTCATCAAGGGTATCAACATGCACAAACCAGTAAATATCTGCACGTTTTGGCTTACCACTAAGAATGCTGTACATTATTTTATGCTCAATTTCTTTAGGGTTATCGGCACTTGTAAGGTATACCAGGTGTGTGGCATATTTTGGTACTGAAGTATCATTGCTCAATTCTTCCAGTTTAGGTACATATTCATCTACTCTTACAAATTCAACATAGCGATTCTTTATTTTACGTGCCCTATACCATATATACATAATGGCAAAAAGCAAACCCGCAACGAGTAAAGCAACGTAACCGCCATGAGAAAACTTGTTAAGGTTTGCAATTAAGAAACTTATTTCGATGGTAAGAAAAACGGTAAGGAACAGATAAATTAAAAATTGATTTACCCGTCTGGTTATCATAAAATTTGCAAACAGAATAGTTGTTGCCAGCATGCATAATGTTATTGCCAGCCCATAAGCAGCACCCATTGCGCCAGATGTTTTAAAATACAAAACAACTCCGCAACAGCCTATAAACAGCAGCGTATTTATACCCGGAATGTACAACTGGCCTTTGGCTTCTGATGGATAATTAATTTTCATACGTGGCCAAAGGTTTAAACGAATAGCTTCACTAATTAAGGTGAACGAACCGCTTATTAAAGCCTGGCTTGCAATAATAGCCGCAATAGTTGCAATCACTATTCCAATAGTAAGAAACCAGTCAGGCATTAAGCCATAAAAAGGATTGCTCATCACAACAGCAGTTGGGTATTTGGCCATAAATACCGGATTCTCCAACAACTCTTTTGTTGCAAAAACAGTCCCTTTAAAATTGTGTAAAAGGTACGAACCCTGACCAAGGTAATTTAGTATTAAGGCAGATTTTACAAAGATCCAACTGTAGCGAATGTTAGCCCTGCCGCAATGTCCAAGATCGCTGTAAAGCGCCTCAGCTCCTGTAGTACATAGAAAAACAGCGCCCAGCAAAAGAAAACCTTTGGGATATTGGGTGAGTAATTTGCCTGCATAATAGGGGTTAAAAGCTTTAAGAATTTCCAGGTCATCTGCAATGTGGGAGAATCCTAACACTGCCAGCATAGCAAACCAAATGATCATTACAGGTCCAAATAATTTACCGATAGAGTTAGTGCCAAACTGTTGCATAAAAAACAGTAATGATAATATGCACAATACAATAATAATAATGGTTCTTAAATCAATGCCGTGCAGCAATGGCAAATTATCTAGCCCTTCAACAGCCGCCGTTACAGTAATAGGTGGGGTAATCATTCCATCAGCCAAAAGCGCTGCCCCACCAATCATTGCAGGCAAAACAAGCCATTTTTTTTGGCGCCTTACCAAAGTATATAAAGAAAAAATACCGCCCTCTCCCTTATTATCGGCTTGTAAAGTAAGTATCACATATTTTACTGTTGTCTGCAAAGTAAGTGTCCAAATAATACAGGAAAGACCACCAATAATCAGCAACTCATCTATTGCCTTACCATTTATAATTTCACTAAAAACATATAGAGGAGATGTACCAATATCGCCGTAAATAATACCAAGCGCAATAATAATTCCGGCTGCAGAGACTTTGTTTATGTGTTTGGACACGAAGTAATAATTTTGCGTACAATAAAAAGCTTCAAAGGCTTATTAAAAATAGGTGTAAATGTAAAATGAAAACTTTTATAAATATGAAGTAAAAAATAGTAGTTTGTCGAAAAATACCTGTTTATTTAAGTCTAAATAAATTTTTAATTGATGATTGATTTTAACTCCAATAATAAGTACATTCTCGAAAACGATTCAGTATTGTTACGCCCGCTTAATATAGATGATTTTAAACACCTGGTTTGTTTTGCAAAAAATGAACTGGAGTTATGGAAGTTTTCATTGATAACGGTGCAAGGTGAAGAAGGCTTAAAAAATTATATAGAAAAAGCAATAGAACAAAAAGCTACGGGTACAGAATATCCCTTTATAGTATTTGATAAAGTTACTCAGCAGTATGCAGGCAGTACACGATTTTATGATATACAAGTGAATAATAAATCTTTGCAGCTTGGCTATACTTGGTATGGCAAAGCGTTTCAGGGAACAAGGCTCAACAAAAATTGTAAATTATTATTATTGCAATTTGCTTTTGAAGAACTTGGAATGGAAAGAGTGGAACTTAGAGCAGATAATAATAATGAACGAAGTAAAGCAGCTATGAAAAGTATTGGATGTGTGGAGGAAGGCGTTTTACGCAGCCATTTACCATACATCACAGGTGTAAGAAGAAACAGTATAATATTAAGTATTTTAAAAAACGAATGGCATGATAGCGTAAAAGAAAAGCTGGTCAAAAAAATCAGCTCTTAAAAAAATATTAATAAAATAATTAATCAGGGATTTTTATTAAGATGGATTACTTATTATGTTATATAATATACTCTAATTTTTAACTTGCAATAATTTGTAGATTCTAAAGATATTATAGTTTTAAAAACCGAACATTAATATTTCAAACTAAAAAAATGGAAGCTTGCTTTAACAGTTGGGGGCTAGTAAGTTTTTCATCATTACTCAACTGCACAGTTTCATCTTTATTACTTTGTAAATAAAGTACAATCCACAATGAGTTATTTTCTGTTTAAATTTGATCACCGCCATTATTTGTGATTTACAGTTATGTGCAAACGACAGCTGTATGTCGGCTTCTACGACCACAAAAATCACAGTTGTAATTGAGCAGTACTAACAGTTTAATATCTATTTCTTCGTTTTAAATTGAGTTGACAGCGAAAAATGCTTTACGATAGTTGCTACAATTTCTTCTATTGAAAGTTGAATGCTTATTGTAAAAGCATTCGTAGGTTCTTCTAAAATATCAAACTGCGATTGAAGCAAGTCAGCCTTCATGTAATGCCCCTTTCGCCCCTCTAAACGCTTTAACACTTCTTGATAGCTGCCTTGTAAATACACAAAATTCACATTTGCTAAATTACTCGCAAGTACCTTTCTGTATTTTTCTTTTAAAGCGGAACAGGCCAGAATACACCCTTGTCTTGTCAATTGTGTTTGCAATAATTCGTGTAATTTCTCTAACCACTCTTGCCTATCAATATCAGTTAAAGCATTGCCTGCGGCCATTTTAGCAATATTAGCACTAGAATGATAATCATCGCCATCATAAAAAGGTAAGCCTGTTGCTTCGGCTAATAATTTACCAATGGTAGTTTTACCTACCCCACTTACTCCCATTATTATAATGGCTTTATTTTCTTGCTTACTCATACTATTTGCTTTTATCTTTATGTCTTACGATACTTTATATATGCTACTCATATTATTAGCCTGTTTATTACTTTTAATATTACTTATTTCGGCACTAAAAATAAACCCATTTATTGCATTTATGCTGGTAAGTATTATTGCCGGTTTATTGTTAGGCATTCCGTTAACTTCCATTAGCAAATCTATTCAAAAAGGTATCGGCGATATGCTGGGCTCTATCGTTATCATAATTTGTATTGGCGCTATGGTGGGAAAGCTGGTAGCAGAAAGTGGTGCAGCACAAGTAATAGCCAATACAATGATGCAGCTATTTGGTAAAAAATATTTGGTCTGTGGTCTTGTAAGCACAGGTTTTATTATTGGGATTGCCCTATTCTACAATGTTGGTTTTGTACTGGCTATTCCTATCATTTTTGCATTGGTCTACAAGTATAAATTGCCTGCCGTATATATAGGCTTACCTATGATGGCAGCCTTATCTGTAGCGCATGGTTTTTTACCCCCACATCCTTCGCCAACAGCACTTGTAGGTATTTTTCACGCACAAATGGGTACAACCTTATTATATGGCTTTATCGTTGCAATACCTACTATTATTGTTGCAGGACCCTTATTTGCCTTAACACTCAAAAATATTCAGCCGCTAAATAATAACAGTGCATTTTTTACAAAAGACTTACCTGCTAAACTACCAGGTGTTGCCAATAGTTTCATTTCTGCATTATTACCTGTGTTGCTTTTGTGTGTTACTAATGTAATTTTAGCTTTTGCAACAGCTAACTCCTTATTGGCCGGTTTCTGCCAGTTTCTTGGTGATCCTTCCGTAGTAATGCTATTGACTTTATTAGTGGTCACTTTTACGCTTGGCTTACAACAACATCATAGCATTTCAACTATTATGAAGTTATATGAGGTTGGCGTAAAAGATATTGCGATGATTATATTGATTATTGGTGGATCCGGTGCGCTAAAACAAGTATTAACAGACAGTGGCGCTAGTAATCAAGTAGCCATTGTGTTTCAAAGTTTACCTATCCACCCCTTAGTATTGGGATGGTTAATAGCAGCTACAATTAGGGTTTGTTTGGGTTCGGCTACTGTAGCAGGACTTACAGCCGCAGGTATCATGGCTCCTTTAATGACGGGATTCCACGTTGAGCCAGCGTTAATGGTATTAGCTATTGGTGCGGGTAGTTTGATGTTTTCTCATGTTAACGATCCAGGCTTTTGGATGTTTAAAGAATACTTTAATATCTCATTAAAAGATACTTTTAAATCCTGGTCAATGATGGAAACCATTGTTTCAGTAATGGGGCTGTTTGGTGTATTAGTGCTTAGTAGGTTACTTAACTAAGCTAAACAGAGTTATATGACAATATTTATTATTTCGCCAATATTGTCAAAGTTTTGAAGCCAAATCTATCTTCCAGATTTGTAATTCGCTAGTTAAAGAATAATGCCATAGAACCAAATGAACCAATTATTGTTTGGATTTTATTTTTTATAAGTTGAGCTTACCAATTGTTTACATTTTATTATTTAGGAGCTTCTATAAAATATTTCTTACCATCCAATGCCATAATCTTCTCCATTATTTGAAGAGCCACCCCAGATACTTTCATGTTTCCAATCAAACCAAATAGCATTGATAGGTCCGCTTGTCCTGTCACCAAATGTCAACTTGTAACCCATCTTTATTAGTTCCGTTCTTACTGCTTCAGGAGTTTTATCGCTTAATAAAAGATTACCTGGTCTTGGTTTTCGGTCATCTGTTTTACTACCGCCTAATGATAACCACAATTGATTGGTATTAATGTTGGCAGCTTCGCAGGCCTGTTGCACTGTCATACCAAATTCTACCATATTTAAAAATAATTGTAACAGGTTTTGATCCTGTGTATCGCCACCCTGCACGGCAGAACTTAAAAATGGTTTACCATCTTTTAAAGCGAGCATGGGGGTTAATGTTACCCTCGGTCTTTTGCCGGGTGCCAATACATTAAAAGGATTAATTGTAGAATCGAGCACAAAACTTTGCATGCGTTGGCTCATGCCTACACCCGTGTGGCCTGCTATACAAGCAGGCAACCAACCACCCGATGGAGTGATGGATACTACCCAACCTTCTTTGTCTGCCGCTTCAACACTGGTAGTGCCACGCCAAAGTCTATCCATATATTCCGCATCTTCTATACCTCTTCCATTCGACGAACCTTCACCAACATTCAGCTTCTGTTTTTGTAAATTATTAATTGCTAAATCGGTTTCTTTATTTGAGGATTTAAACAGCATGCCGGTTCCATCCCGCACATCATGTGCCGGCGCAAAATTCCTTTTACTTGTATCAAGTGTGAAGCCTCTTTGTTTTAATAAATTTATGTAAGGATTTATTTTTCCTTCAAATGGATAAGGATCACCCGGGCCAATGGAAGGATCATTTTTTTCGAAACCGATTGTGCCTGCACGTTGCTTTGCATATGCTTTACTTAATAAACCTTTCATAGGTTGATTGTTGCTAAAACGGGGATCACCATAATAGAAATCACGGTCAGCAAATGTCAGGTTCATTGTTTGATAAAGTGTATGAATATATTTTACACTGTTATAACCCATTGCTTTCAAATCAAAATTTTCCAACACATTTAATGCCTGCAATAACATAGGTCCTTGTGTCCATTGTTGTAGTTTATAAACATCAATACCCTTGTAATTTACTTTCAAAGGTTCTTCTTCTACAGGCTTCCATTTCGCAAGGTCCTCCATTGTAAATAACCCACCTTGCTCCTGAGAACTTCTTACAATTTCTTTTGCAATATCGCCTTTGTAAAAACGATCGTAGGCAGCCATAATAGCTTCTTTGCGTTTCTTTCCTTTTTTTAACGCATCCTGTTCTGAAGCAACCATTTTCTTTAAGGTTTCCAGTAAATCTTTTTGTACAAATATTTCACCGGCTTCAGGAGCTTCTCTTTTTTCTCCAAGATGTGGTAAAAAAATAGCTTTGCTATAAAGCCATTCTTTAATTTTTGATTTGTCTTTTTCCATACTGTTAGCAGTTTGCGCTTCAATGGGGTAACCAGCCGCAAGTTCCATGGCAGGTGCCAACACTTCTTTTAAACTCATAGTGCCATACTGAGATAACATATAACAAATACCACCCGGTGTACCAGGAGTGGTTGCTGCTAGCGGACCATACTCCGGGGGGAAATTGTATCCTTTACTTTTAAAAAATGCAACGGTCGCACCCGTTGGTGCCACACCCATAGCATTGATCGCAATTACTTTTTTTGTTTTTGGATTATAAATTAATGCTTGTGTTTCGCCACCCCAGCTCAGCACATCCCACATGGTGCAGGTAGCGGCAAGCATAGCGCAGGCCGCATCAACCGCATTTCCACCTTTTTCAAATATAATAGAACCGGCAGTTGCAGCCAATGGTTTACCTGTAATAGCCATCCAGTTTTTGCCATGCAATGGTGGCTTTTGTGTTTGCTGTGCGTCAATAGAAAAGGATAAACAAATCAAATAAATTGATAACAAAAAAATACGTTTCATGGGTAATTATTTTGATTGCTAAAGTTAGAGGTTTAACCATTAGATAAAGCCAAACCTTTTCGCTTTGGTGGGTAAAGTTTTAAGGCTCTATCTTCTAAATACGCCGATCATAATTACAAAAGCCTACCATAAATAAGATAAAATTTTTAGGCAATTTTTTTAATATATAAATGCAAACGCCTTTCACACCGTTTGCATTTATATGAACCTTTTTTTTATAATTTAGTGCTTCATAAACTTCCCGATGGTTTCATTTAAAAATTTATCATCCTCGGGATTACTGGCTGCGCCTGCGGTATGTCCCCATAAAGATGGGATCGGTTTAAATATAACGTTCTTTATAAATTTCGCTTCGTAAGTGGCATCGCCAATAGGAAAGTACAGGTCCGTTGCAGAGGGCATATATAGGAAAGGTACTTTAATGGAACGCAGCGCTGCTTCAGCATTACCTTTAAAGCCCTTGGTAGTGCCAACGTTATGGTATTCCCAGCTGCGCATTTGTAAAATCAGATCATTGGCATCGGCACCCCTGATAAAATTAGTGCGGTATTCATGGAGCACTTGTTCAAAAGTAATTCCGGGTTTGGCACCTACCCGCCACAGTTCTTTACGCCACCATTCCTGCGAGTACAACCAGGCTGTCCACACCACGCTAAATGCCTCTATACCCTTAACCGGTGGTTTAATATAATCTCCATTATTAAAAGTGCCATCAGCGGTAAGCGCAGCTATCTGTCCCTCTAAACGCACTACACCATGTCCATAGGTTTTTGCAGTGCCGGCTGTAGCTGCAATTCGGTCAGCAAAATCAGGGTAGCTAACAGCCCATTGAAAAGCCTGCTGCGCACCCATCGAAAAACCAATGATCGCCCGCAGGTGCGAAATCTGTAAATCTTCAATAAGTAAACGGTGCACCGCTTCTACATTATCACGGATTTTGATTAGGGGAAAACGAGGACCATGAAAAGGCTCGGGAGTATTGCTTGGAGAAGACGAATGCCCGTTGCCAAAAAGTTCCGTAGTCACTAAAAATAATTTGCTGGTGTCAAGTGCTTTGCCCGGGCCAATCAGCCATTCGTAGCCATGTCTGTCAGCCATGTAGTGGGATGGCAGCAATACGGCATTGCTATGTGCGGCATTTAGGTGTCCATAAGTACCATACACAACATGCGCCTCAGGTAAAATAATTCCATCTTCTGTGGTAAAGTTTTTAATGATAAACTCGTGCCTTGGCACTTTGTCAGTAGGTACTGTATTTTGTGCAAATACTTCTTGCGATAACAATAAACAAAGTAAAAACTTTTTCATGCAAAACTATTTTAAGGGTGATGGAAATATCTGCAAAAATAATATCATCTACACAAATAATTGGTTTTATAACTTAATTAAATTACAAAGATTCACTGACGAAAAGCGATATTTCTTAGCGTGTAATTTTAAATTTTATGGGTAAATTATTAAAAGTCATATCGATGTTGTTCATCAATAAAAGAAATAAATTAATATATAACCAGAAGCTTTGATTATAGTTTGGTTTTGCCCTATAACTGCATACAAATAATAAATGAGTGAGCAAAAATATTCAGCAGGCATTCCACCACAAAAAAATTAATATTAAAAGGCGATCAACTGAAACAACATTTAAACAGCACAAACAATTATCAGGGTTAGGTATTAAATATTTGCTTTCAATCCCAAACAGATAAATGTATAACATGTTAAGTCGTACTTTTATACAATACAATTTAAATAATACCATAAATAAAAATAAATCTCCCCTCCATAATGTTAACGCCTTCAACAAACAAAGAAGTTACTTTTTTTCGCACTGCCAAGCCTGCATCTATCAGGATATGGCATTGGCTTACATTTTTGTTTATTACTTTTTCTATGATGACCGTAATATTAGCGTCAACTATATTTACAACTGATGATAATATCAGCCTGGTTCAAAACCAAGTGCACGAAAAAGGAGGTGTTGTTACAAGAGATCAGGCCCGAAATGTGGCTCATGAATACAGTGATAAATTGTGGACGCTACATAAATATATTGGTTTCGGCCTCAGTTTTCTAATCTTTAGCCGCATTGTAATTGAAGCAAGATTATCAAAGGAAAAAAAATTGTTAACAAAGATTCGTTCAGCCCTTGGTTACCCAGCAGGTACCCCAGAAAAAAAGCATTTTCTTTCTGTGCAATTTAGCTATGCAGTATTTTATATTCTTTTTATTACAATGGCTACAACAGGGTTGGTGCTAGCTTTTGAAGATATTGAGTGGTTAAAGCCTGTAAACAACCTCGCAAAAGAAACGCACAGTATAGTACAATGGGGATTATACACATTCTTTGTAATCCATATTGCCGGCGTTATAAGAGCAGATCTTACAAAACATAATGGTATTGTTTCACGGATGATTAATGGTAAAGAAAATAATTGAGAATCATGAAAGTAAACTGGCAATTTAATAAAAATTCAATATTGGTGTTACATGCTTTGGTATGGGTAATGATTTTTTTATTGCCTTTTATTTTTAGTTCTGAGAATGATTCGTCAAAGGATGCCGATGATCTTGCTTTTAGAAACCTAAAGACGGCAACCAATTTATTCTGGATGGGATTGTTTTATCTAAATGCATTGGTATTGATACCGAAACTATTTAATAATCATAAGTACATCTACTTTGTATTTTCTCTTATACTATCTTTTTGTATTATCATGCTGTTTCATGGCGCTTTATTTAAGCCATTTGTACAGGGTCATGATTTTAATTTTTTTAGATCATCTGCACATAATATCATACCCTTTCTTTTTACTGTAACAGTAAGTACAACTTATAAAATTATTTACGATAAAATTAAAGCCGATACCGTTGCAGCAGAAATACAAAAAGAAAATTTAAAAACAGAATTGTCTTTTTTACGGTCTCAAATTAGCCCTCACTTTTTGTTTAATGTACTGAATAATATTGTGGCCATGGTTCGTTTAAAAAGTGGGGAACTGGAACCCACCATAATTAAATTGTCTTCGCTGCTTCAATATATGTTGTATGAAACTGATGAAGAAAAAGTGTTGCTACGCAGTGAAAAAGAATCATTGCAAAATTATATTGACCTACAAAGATTACGCTTTAG
>JAYUZL010000053.1:0-19132 GCA_043751875.1 Ferruginibacter sp. | reverse complement strand
AAGCAACACCGTTATTTTGCAAAACTAGATTGGCAATATCTAACTCAAAAGATTTTCTTTTAAAAAATTTTTCTATAATATTATCAACCTCAATTTTATTAGATGGTAGTTTATGAAACAGCGTAATGTGTGCATCAACATAATTGCAGTACGCAGGGAAATGCTTTTTACGTTGCTCATCAAAAAAAATCTGTGAAGCTTCATCTATTTTTAAAGTGATTATAATCGGTGCTGCTTTTAAAAAAGTATTCATTGATTTTAAAGATATTTTGAATAACGATTTTGAAATAACTTACAATGTATTATAAAAAGGTTCCCATGAAAAGGTTCAACAATTACATTTATTCTGTAGTTTTTCTATTTTCCTGCTCGCAAAAGAAAAGTGAATTTCCAATAATAAATATCAGTACAAATTATGGTAATATACAAGCAGAATTGTATCCCGCTAATGCCCCAAAGACAGTAGCGGCTTTCTTATCTTATATTGATAAAGACTTTTATAAAAATATAACTTTTTACAGGGTTTTAAAAGATGACGAAATGCCTACCGATAATAATTCAGGGCTTATACAGGGCGGTCTATGGCCCAATTTAAAAGTAGTACCAGGTATAGAACATGAATCTACAAAGCAAAGTGGTTTAACACATACTGACGGTACTTTATCAATGGCACGAACAGGGGTAGGATCCGCTACCACAGAGTTTTTTATTTGTATTGGAGATCAAACAAATCTTGATTTAGGGAGAGGTGGAACCAAGGACAGTTTAGGCTTTGCCGCTTTTGGTAAAGTGACACATGGTATGTCAATTATAAGAAAAATTCAGGCAACAAAAAGCAATGGTGACCAATTCATGGAGAAAATAAAAATCAAAGAGATTCAAAAAAATTAAAAAATCCTGTGGTCTTACTCACAGGATTTCTACTTACTTTACGCTTATACCCGTGAAATAAATTTTAAATTTTCCATCCTCCGAAGTAAAATTGGTTGCCGTTTTCACACCTGCATTTGTAACATTATCTTTCCAGGTTGTATTTAAAGAAGGCTTTTCAACACCCTTACTTCTGTAAACCCATTCAGTAACCATATAGTTTTTATCGATATATAAATCATAGGCATCACCTGGTGTGTAACCATCTACATTGTTGTATTGAACAGTAAGCTTTGTACTGTTTGCTTTACTTATTGGGGCCTTTACATTTTCTTTTTCGGTAAGTGTACAGCCTTTATCCATTGCAATATGATAGGGAAAGATCAGCCAATATTGATCGTTTATAAATTTGCCGTCTACGTTTTTCATAGCGGCAGATTGAATAGTATCTCTGCGATAAGTGATTTTCTCTTTAGCGGTTGTCATAGTAACTGTATTTGCTGCTATATTCCAATCCCAACTGCGGTAACTACTTGGAAAAGTATCTCTTTTTACATTAAATGTAAAAGACATAGTTTTTGCTTTTTTAAAGTTTTTTAAGCCATAAGCGTCAGCTACTTTTTGTGCCAGCAGAACTCCATTGGTCTGGGCAAAACTGCTGTTCATTATCACTGAAATAAAAATAATTGAGTAGATGTACTTTTTCATAAAATTTAATGTTTAAACAAATATAATTTTAGTTTTAATAATAAATACAGAATTTTGTCTTTAATTTATAAATAGTGTATTATGTTTTTATTAATACATCGTATCCAAACCTTATCAGTGTACATCCGACAATTATTAAAAAGAAAACTCTTATAAATTTATTACCCTTATAAATGGCAAATTTTGCACCTGTAAAGCCTCCGGCAGCGTTGCAAAAAGCCATTGGTATTGCTACCGCCCATATAATTTTACCTTTTATTACAAACAATAAAATAGAACCAAAATTGGTAGCAAGGTTTACCATTTTTGCGTTAGCAGACGCATGTAAAAAATCATAACCCATTAGTGCAACAAATGCAAGTACTAAAAAACTTCCTGCTCCCGGGCCAATAAACCCATCATAAAAACCTATTACGACACTAATGAGTAATGAATAAAAAATATGCAAAGTGGGAGAGTGCAATTTTTCTTTGTGCTGTCCAAAATCTTTTTTTATAAATGTATAAATGGCTACTAGCGATAAAACAACGAGCAAAACGGGCTTCATAAAATCGTTGTGTACCATCGTGAGCAAGTAGCTCCCGGCAAACGAAGCCATCATTGCTAATGCCATCATTGGTAATAAAAGTTTCCAGTTTATAGTTACTTTTTTTACATATTGTGCAGCGGCAAAAGCAGTTCCGCTAAATGCTGGAATTTTTAAAGAGCCTACAACACTTGATACCGGTAGTTGAGGCAAAAGTATGAGACCCATTGGAGTTTGTATTAATCCCCCGCCGCCAACAATGGCATCTACAAAACCTGCAGCAAATGCAGCAATACAAAGCAGTAGTATGGTTATGGTTGCCAATGGTTACTTATGATCCTATTTTATGAAAACTTGCAGCAATTCCTTTTATGATGGCAGAACTAAAGCCCTGGTGTTCCATTTCATTTAAGCCTGCAATGGTGCAACCTTTTGGCGTAGTAACTTTATCAATTTCCTGTTCGGGATGTGTTTTTGTAGTAAGCAATAATTCCGCTGCGCCCTTTACCGTTTGGGCAGCTATTAAACTTGCTGTGGCTGCATCAAATCCAATCTCTATTCCTCCCTGCACACTTGCCCTTATATATCGCATTGCATAAGCAGTACCGCATGCACCCAATACTGTTGCGGCGTTCATTAGTTTTTCATCTATTACCACCGTTTTGCCTAAAGCCGCAAACAATCCTTCTGTATATTTTAAGTGGTCTGCATTTATTTTATCCGAACTTAAACAGGTAATGCTTTCCTGTATGGCAATTGCGGTATTGGGCATTGCTCTTACAACTGATACTTCATTGCCAACAATACTTTTTATTTCTTCTAAACTTATACCTGTAACAACTGAAATTAATAAATGGCTTGGCGTAATATTTTCCTTTATGTCTTCCAGTATTTCTTTTATCTGAAATGGTTTGACTGCTAAAATAATTACATCATTTTCAGCAACGGCCTTTACGTTATCAGTATGAACATTTACTCCTTTTTCCTCCAACCAATTTAGTGTGGCAACATTTCTTTTTGTGACTGTTACATTTTCAAAAGCACAAAAACTACTTTTTAACAGCCCTGCAGCTATTGCCGAGCCTAGGTTTCCACCACCAATGATTGCTATTTTCATGATATTTATTTACCGCTAAGACGCAAAGGCGAAGGTCTTCGCTTTCAAATATAATAATTCCTTCGGCAGTTATATACCTTAATTAAAAAATCCTTGTATAGGTTTATGCAAGGATTCAAAATTTATAAATATATTTTACGTCTCAGCGGCTTTGCGGTGAACTTTTTACTCTATTTCCATCATCTTCTCAAAAACTCTTTCATATTCTTTATTGGCAGCAGCAAGTTCAACCGTTGTATTTTTATAGGCGGTTTCTGTTTGAACAAATTTATTGTTGTTGCTGTAAATTTCAGGATTGCCGAGTTCAGATTCCAATGTGCTTTTCTTTTTATTTAGTTCTGCAATTTTACTTTCCAGCGAATTAAATTGTTTTTTTATTTTATCCGCTTCTTTTGCAGCAGCATTATCTACAGGCTTAGAATTTTTTTTTACTTCAACCACTTTTTCAACTTTAGTTTCAGCCTTTAAATCTTTTTTCTCAGCAAGCTTTGCTTTTTCTCTTCGCTCTTTCCAGTCTTCCCACTCTGCATAACTGCCTTTAAATTCCAAGATTTTATGATCTTCAATTTCCCATATTTTATTTGCAATGCGGCTTATAAAGTAACGATCATGACTCACCAAAATAATCGTTCCTTCATATTTATTTAATGCTTCTACCAATAAATCAACCGAGTGAATATCCAAATGATTCGTTGGCTCATCCAGCATCAAAAAATTTGCTTTGCTGGCAATTGTTTTTGCAAGAGCCACACGGGCTTTTTCTCCACCACTCAATACTTTTATCTTCTTCTCTACCGCATCACCGCTAAATAAAAATGAGCCTAATAAACTGCGAAGTTCCAGATCATTTTTACCACTGCGGGCTTCTTGTAGTTCTGCTATTAAATCGTTTTCAGGGTTTAATACTTCCAATTGGTGCTGGGCGTAAAAAGATTCCTCTACATTATGCCCCCATTCTCGTTCTCCTTCAAATTGTTCTGTACCTACAACAATCCTGAGTAAGGTAGATTTTCCTTTACCATTTGCACCAATTAATGCAATCTTATCGCCTCTGTCAATTTCCGCTCCGGTGTTTTCTAATATTTTTAAATCTCCAAAACTTTTGCTTACATGTTTAAGAGCCGTAACAACTTTCCCAGGCGTTTTGTTCAATATGAAATTTATTTTCATATTTGGACGTTCAATGTTCACATCTTCAATTCTTTCAATTTTATCCAGGCGTTTTACTATACTTTGCGCTGCTGCAGCCTTACTTGCTTTTGCTTTGAAGCGCTCTACAAATCTTTCCTGCTGCCGAATGTAATCCTGCTGGTTATCAAATGCTTTTTTCTGCATATCTATCCGGATTTCTTTCTCTTCCATATAGTAAGAATAGTTACCGGTATAAAAATGCAATTCACGCTGGTATAATTCAACAATTTTGTTTACCATCCTGTCTAAGAAAAAACGATCGTGGCTAACAATTACAACAGCACCGGGATAGTTAGATAAATATTTTTCGAGCCATTCAATACTGGGAAGATCCAAATGGTTCGTAGGTTCATCCAGCAACAATACATCGGGATTCATTAAAATCATTTTCGATAAAAGTACCCTCATACGCCAGCCACCACTAAACATTTTATATTGCTTGCCCAGGTCTTCATTTGCAAATCCAAGTCCCTGTAAAATAGATTCAGTTCTGTGGTGAATACTATAACCATCCAACACATCCATTTCGTGCAACAAATCCGCATATTTTTCAGCAAGTTTTTCGTCGCCAGTTTTTTCCAATTCTGCACCTACCACATCCATTTCTTTCTCAATAGCTTTTACTCTTTCAAAAGCTCCCATGGCCACTTCCAAAATAGATTCGTCGGTTTCAAAACCCAACAGATCCTGGTTTAAAAAACCAATGGTGGTTTCTCTTCCTTTTTCTACTGTTCCTTTTGCAGGAGAATATTGTCCTGTAAGTACTTTAAGCAAAGTTGATTTTCCTGTACCGTTGTAACCAATAAGCCCTATGCGCTCACCAGGCTGTATATGCCAGGTAGCATCTTCTACAATTGTACGTGCCCCAAACTCAAACGTAAGATTCTGTAACCCTAATAACATTTCTTAAAATTTTTGCAAAAGTAACGTTTAATAGGCAGAGTCCTAAGTGAAAATGAGTGTATTTAAAAGGTTAACTATTACACAATAAATTTTAGCGGGGTGACCTTATCAGTACATTTGTCACAAATATTTTAAATATGAAGAAGTTATTTCCTTTTATTGCTATTCTTTTTGGTGCAGTTGCAATTTATTTTTTTTTTTTAAATAATAAAAAAGATGGCCCCGACCAACCAAAACAGTCTTCTATTATTTTAAAAAAACATTCAGATGGGTTTAATAAAGGTACCGACAGTTTAGTAAATGCCTACCTCGACATAAAAAATGCATTTGTAAATGCAGATACAGCTGCAGCCAAAAGTGCCGCAAAAAACTTTGTTGTTTTGCTTGATAGGTTACCGATTGACGAATTAAAAAAAGATACTGCTACTATTTTTGAAACCGTGCAGGGAAATATTGCAGATATAAAATCCAATGCTACCTCTTTGTTGCAACAAACAGACATAATTGAAATGCGCAAAGATTTTAGTGCAATATCTGATATGATGTACCCATCTTTTTTTACCGCTATTAATTATGAAGGGCCAAAGCTATATTTAGAAAACTGCCCAATGGCTTTTAGTGATTCTATATCAGCTAACTGGATAAGTAACAGTGCAGAAATTGTTAATCCTTACATGGGGAAAAGACACCCAACTTATCACGCCGGAATGTTGGGTTGCGGCTCCGTAAAAGATTCAATTGTTGCGAAATAAAGAAATTGAAATTTCAACAACATCCCGCAACATACTTTTGGCACAAACTAGAAATTACAATGGTCTTTTCGAATAGATTTTTAATTAAATACTGCGTTTTATTTTTAATTTTTGTAAGTTTTTTCAATAAACTTTCTGCACAAAAATTTACCATCAGCGGTTATGTGAAAGATGCCTCCAGCGGCGAAACAATTATAGCCGCAAATATTGCCGTGTTCGGAAAAAACAGTGCAATCATCAGCAATCAATACGGGTTTTATTCCATTACTCTAAATGCCGGAAATTATCAGATTTTAACTTCACATGTTGGTTATAGACCAGCATCAATAAATATTTCTTTATTAAAAGATACTTTTATCAATATTTCCCTCGTAAATGCCACGGCACTTTCTGAGGAAGTAGTTGTGTATTCGGCTAAACGTGATAACAATATAAAGACTGCGCAAATGGGTAAAATAACTTTGCCTATTGAGCAGATTAAAAACGTTCCTGCATTTTTGGGTGAAGTAGACCTGTTAAAGGTTATTCAGTTACTGCCGGGTGTTCGCAATGCCGGTGAAGGCAGTTCAGGCATTTATGTGCGTGGTGGCGGGCCCGATCAAAATTTAATTTTACTTGATGATGCCGTTGTATATAATACAGGGCATTTGTTTGGTTTTTTTTCCATTTTTAATGCTGATGCAATAAAAAATGTTTCTCTAATTAAGGGCGGCATGCCTGCACAATATGGTGGTCGTTTATCCAGTGTTTTAGACGTTAGCATGAAGGAGGGTAACAATCAAAAATACCAGGTAGAAGGAGGGTTAGGTTTAATAGCATCAAGGCTTTCGGTGCAGGGTCCAATAAAGAAAGATAAATCTTCTTTTATAATTTCTGGCAGAAGAACTTATGTTGATGCGCTAGCAAAAGGATTTATTAAAAAGAGTAGTGCTTTTTATGGTTCGGGGTATTATTTTTACGATCTTAATGCAAAAGCAAATTATAAATTCAGCGAAAAAGACAGGGTTTATTTAAGTGGTTATTTTGGCAGAGATGTATTTGATTTTGCAAACGGCAAGCAAAGCTTAAAAATAAATATTCCCTGGGGAAATGCAACAGGAACACTTCGCTGGAACCACGTTTTTAATAATAAATTATTTACCAATACTACTTTGGTATATAATGATTACAATTTTACTTTTAATGGTCTTCAAAATAACTTTCAAATACAACTGGCATCCGGTATCAGAGATATAAGTTTAAAACAGGATTACGATTTTTACCCGGCATCTAAACACAAAGTAAAATTTGGATGGCTGTATACGCTCCACCGTTTTAAACCTTCTGTTGTAAGTGGCAAACAGGATTCAGTAGTCTTTAATCCGCAAAATGCACAGATAAAGTTTGCTCATGAAGCAGCGGTTTATGTACAGGATGACTGGGACATTTCCACAAAAGTAAAAATTAATGCAGGGCTCAGGTACAGCGGTTTTCAACAAATAGGGGCTTATAAAATTTATAATACAGATATGTTTGGTAATAGACTTGACAGCACTGTTTTTAAAAGAGGACAGGCAGTAAAAACTTATGGTGGTTTGGAACCCAGACTCACGCTTAGATATGAGTTAAATGCAGAAACTTCGCTTAAAGCTTCTGTAACAAGAAATCTACAATACATACATCTTGTAAGTAATTCAGGAACAACCTTGCCAACTGATTTGTGGGTACCGAGTACATACAAAGTAAAACCACAAATAAGCACACAGTATGCTGCAGGTTTGTTTAAAAACTTAAAAGAAAATATGTATGAAACTTCGGTGGAAGTTTATTATAAAAAAATGGATAACCAGATCGAGTACAGAGAAGGGTACACACCAAATACTTTAAAAGACCCTGAAGATGATTTTACTTTTGGTAGGGGCTGGAGCTATGGCACAGAACTTTTTATAAATAAAATAAAGGGAAAATTTACAGGTTGGATAGGCTATACCCTCAGCTGGACTTACAGAAAATTTGATAAATTAAATGAAGGGAACAAATATTTTGCAAAATACGATCGCCGAAATGATATGAGTATCGTTGCTTTGTATACTTTAAACAAAAAATGGAAATTTTCTGCAACATTTGTTTATGGAACAGGCAATGCAACAACTTTACCGCAAAGGTTTTATATAGTTGGTGGTGTGCTTACACAAGAATATAGCAATATTAACCAATACCGTTTGCCATCTTACCACAGGCTTGATTTATCTGCAGTACTCACACCAAAAAAGAATGAAGGAAGAAAATTAAAAACAGAATGGGTGTTTAGTATTTACAATGCATACAGCAGGCAAAATCCTTATTTTATTTATTACGATCAAACAGGCAGCCCTTACGATGGTTCGTTAAAAGTACAGGCAAAGCAGGTGTCTCTTTTCCCTATTATTCCCGCTGTTACATGGAACTTTAAATTTTAAATTTTTCTAAAAACTTGTAATCAGCAATTTGTTCGCAACACTTAAAGTAAATTAATTGGGTGGGGGAATTTCATAAAATTTGTTATTTATTGAAATTGAAAATCTAACCCTATTATCTGTGTAATAATTATTTGGATTACCAATCTTTAATAGGAAATTTCCTGTTATTGCATCTCTTGACTCAACATCACTTAGAAAATTAGACCTACTGTAAATTCTGCCGTTAACAAAATAACCAAACATATAATTAGAAGGTTTACTCCAAATTAAATTGCCGGTTTCCGTATTTATTGCGGTTATCAGACTGTTGTTGAAAGGGAAAGAGGTCCCTATTTCATTAAAATATACTATTCCATTATTTTCTGAAACTACAGAAGCTAAATAATTGGGATTATTATAGTTCCAAATTGTATTTCCGGTATTTTTATCCAAAGCAAACACCCCTAATCCTCTGGAACAAGAAACTATTATTTTGTTATTTACCACTTCTAATTGAGGTCCATTTATAAAGTTTGCTTCTTTAGCTCTCTTCCAAATTAAAGAACCATTATCTGCATTAATGCAATACACACCTTCCGTTGTTGCAAAATAAATTCTGTCATATTCAATATGCCCTGTACCATTAAATTCACCATCATAGTCCACCGTCCATTTTGTATTTCCAGTGCTAAATTCCATGGCAATCAGTTTAAATTTTATACCCGGAATACCGCTAGTTGTTGGACAGAATAATGTAGTAGAATTATAAAAAGGTTTACCATTAAATCCCAATCCATTGTTTAAAAATTTTCGCCATATTTCCCCTCCGGTCCGAGTATTAATGGCAGAAAGAGTTGTGTTATAAATCGTATAAATAATGCCACTCCCGTAAGTTAAACTCCCGGTGGCATTTGAATTGCCGTCAATGCTAGAATAAAAGAGATCACCTGTTTTAAGACTTAATGCAAAAAACAATTTAGGGCTTCCATTATTTGCATTGACAAAAACAGTATCATTAGATATAACAGGTTCAAGGAAGCCTGTATTATAATAATCACTCACTTTGGTTTTCCAAAGAAGATCTCCGCTATAGATATCATAAGCTTCAATTAAATTTTGATTTTGAGCCTTGTCAGTTCTCCCAAAAACTAAAATTCCTGTGTATGATTGTAATTCAAAATTTGAAACACTTGAATCACCATTTGCAACAAATGCTTTGATTTGCCCTTTATATGTAAGACTGGGAACTAAATCATTTATTACACACTTCGTGTCAGTATTCACATTTTGGAAGAAACCATTATCTAGCGAAACCTGGTACATTACCTTGCTACCTTGTACAGAATAATTTGAAGAAGACCATTCAATAGTTGCACTCGTTTTAAGTCTTACAATATTTTTTGCTGAAAAACTTGTAAAAGAATCTTTTACAACTGGCGGTGGAGGATTAGGTATTACTTCTTCAATTTTACTTTTATTGCACGACATTATAAATATAATGGCAACTATCGGAGTCAAAATCTTTTGAATAAAATTATACATGGTAGTGATAAATACTTATAGTTTTAAAGATACCCATTAGGATTTATTTAAAAAATAAATATTGTGTAACCCTATTTCTTTTAGCAAATCAAAAATCCTCTTAATAGACTTTAAAAAGACCTTAATAGCATGTGTCTCTTTTTTCTTCTGATACCGGCTATTACATGTAATTTAAAATTTAACTGAGGAAGTAATTTATATATTCCTTGCAAAAATATTTTTGAATGGAACCGTATTTTGACCAATAAAATCTTTGGGCATGTGGTCATCATCCGGTAAACCAATAGGAAGATATGCATCATCCTTAGGCCAATAGTTGGTTCGAAAAATATAATCCCATACACTTAATGTAATGCCATAATTAAAACCGTTTAGATGATTTTCAGGCATGTGCTTAGCATGATGCAGAAGATGCATTTGCGGGCCATTAAAAACATATTTAAAAGGTCCCAAATTTATTTTTAAATTGGCATGCCCGAGTTGCCCGGTAACGAGCGTGAAAATGTGTACAATGAAAAAATCGCTTATGCCAAAACCAATCATTGCCAGCGGGATATATTCCATGGTACGATAAATTATATTTTCCATCCAATGGTAGCGCATTAACGCTCCAAAGCCCATTTCTTTTGTGCTGTGATGAACTTTATGAAATTCCCACATCCATTTTACATTGTGTAAAAGCCTGTGTATAGCCCATTGCATAAAATCTCTAAAAATAAATATGAAAACCAGCTGACCCCACTTTGGCCATGTAACCACGTTTAGTGCTACCACATTTCTTAATCCAAAAAATCCTAAAAAATCTTCAAATGCACTTACAGCAACCATGCTTAACGCATTGTAAGCAATGAGTGCAAATAAAAAGTAGTTCCAAAAAAGATAAAATGCATCCAGCCAAAAATGTTCTCTTATCAATGGCTGGTTTTTGCGCCATGGAAACAAAATTTCTGCTATCCATATCAATAAAGAAGCACCTACCAGCCAGTAAAAATAATTATGCCAGCCTGGGGTTAAAACCTCTTTCACAAAAAAGTTTGCATACCCTACATAAGCTTCTTCAATTATTTTTAAATATTTATTCATTGATTGATGTAAAATTACATGTAAAACAATACTGTTCTTTTCGATTATGGTTAAAATGTACGTAAACTAAAAGCAGTTTGTTTTTTCGTTAACCTTAAATTTGTTGTAACACTTTTATATTAATGAACATATCTACACAAATAACGGCCCTATACGACCGAATACCCCGCAGGCATACAACAGATAATGTAAAAGACATTTACAGCATTATAGAACAATACGAAGATATCTTGATAGCAATAGAAGCCACAAATCCATTTTACGAAAAACACATTGGTAGGTATTTTGATGAAGCTACTACTGCAAAAGCTGCCATTAAAAAATCCACTGACAACAAAGCTTCTAAAAAAAACAAAGATGCTTTTTTTGATGAAGGGTCAGGTTTGTTAAAGGAAAATATGCAGGAATTGCTTGTTTTATTTGGAGATGGAAAGAAAATCAATTAGCCTTATTAAAAAAAAATATGCTGGTTGATTTTATATGTCATTTATTAAAATTGCCCGAAATAATCGAATACCTTAGTTTTATTGTTCTTAGAGTTACCCAGCCCAAAGGCGCAGGGATGGGTAGCACTACCCCACAGTGCAGCGCAGCGAAACGAGGAGTAGTGCAGACAGCCCGTTACAAATGCTTCTGAATGGTAGCTGACCACCACCCCAAACCTACCTCCTAAAAAATATATTTTGTACATTGCAAACAATTAATGCAGTACAAAAACGATTATGAGTAAACAGCATACGGCCGACGGCAAAAAGAAATCATCACAATTAGAAATTTTAAAAGGAAAACTCGAAATAAGCCGCAGTGGAATGGGTTTTGTAATTGTGGAGGACAGGGAGAAAGATATATTGGTAAAGCCAAATGACTTTGGCAGGGCTTTTCATGGCGATACGGTAAAAGTGCAGGTGATGAACCCGCAAGACAGATCTAAAAGACCTGAAGGAAAAATATCATCTGTTGTAGAACGTAAACAAACAGAATTTATTGGCAACATTTCAGTTAAAGAAAAAGCAGCTTTTTTTATAGCAGGCGGCAACAGCCCAATGCCTGATTTTCACATAGATTTCAGCAGATTAAATGGTGCAAAAGATGGTGATAGGGTGGTGGCAAAATTTATTAAATGGGAGAAGAGCGATAAGAAACCTGAGGGTGAAATTATTGCAGTTATGACGGCTGCAAACGAGGCCGATATGGCAATGAAAGAAATTATTGTGCACGCAGGTTTCCCTTTACAGTTTGAAGAAGCAGTGCTAAAAGCTGCTGATGCGTTGCTGCCAAATATTTCTAGGGAAGAATTAAAGAAAAGAAAAGACTGCAGGGATATTCTAACATTTACCATTGACCCGGTAGATGCAAAAGATTTTGATGATGCGATCTCTATACGAAACCTGGATAATGGCAACTATGAAATCGGTGTACACATTGCAGATGTGAGCCATTTTGTAACACCGGGAAGCATTATTGATAAAGCAGCTTATGAGCGTGCAACAAGTGTGTACCTGCCCGATAGAGTGAACCCAATGTTGCCGGAAAAAATATCGAATGAGTTATGCTCCCTTCGGCCCAATGAAGATAAATATACTTTCTCAGTCATTTTTCAGATAAGCAACCGGGCTGAAATAAAGCACAAATGGATAGGAAGAACGGTAATACATAGCAACCATCGATTTACATACGAAGAAGTACAGCAAATTATTGAAACCGAAGAGGGGCCTCATGTTAAACCGATTTTATTGCTGGACGACCTTGCAAAGAAATTTAGAAAAGAACGTTTTGATAATGGTGCCATAAATTTTTCATCGCAGGAAGTAAAGTTTAAACTTGATGAAACCGGTAAACCTGTTGGCATAATGGTAAAGGAAAGTAGGGATGCCAATAAATTAGTAGAAGAGTTTATGCTGCTTGCCAACCGTGCTGTTGCAGAATATGTTTCCAAAATAAAAGTAAACAAAGAGCCAATACCTTTTTCGTACCGCACACACGATGACCCTGACCCAGAAAAGCTAAAGCCTTTTGTAGCTTTTGCAAAAAAATGTGGTTATGAGTTTGATATGACAAATGAAAAAACCATTGCAAATTCTTTTAATAATTTATTGAAGCAGGTGAGGGGAACAACTGAGGAGCATGTGTTGGGACAGCTTGGCATTCGCACTATGGCAAAAGCAAAATACACATCAGAAAATGTGGGTCATTACGGCTTAGGTTTCGAAAATTATTGTCATTTTACATCTCCCATACGCAGATACCCAGATGTGATGGTACACCGGGTTTTACAAAGCATTATTGATAAAAATTTATTTATTGATAAAGCGATGGAAGAAAAAAACAAACATTGCAGTGATAAGGAACGTGCAGCCATGGAGGCCGAACGAGCCAGCAATAAATACAAGCAGGTAGAATATATGCAGCAGTTTTTGGGTGAGGACTTTGAGGGGGTAATTTCGGGAGTTTCAGGTTTTGGTTTTTGGGTAGAGACCGTAGAGCACAAATGTGAAGGACTTGTAAGCATCAAGGATCTGTCTGACTACGATGATTTTAAACAGGATGAAGCTGATTATTCTTTGGTTGGACTTCGCACAGGCAGGCGTTTTAGAATGGGTGACCATGTTATGATAAAAGTTGTTAGTGCAAATTTAGATAAGCGCCAGCTTGATTATGAGTGGGTGACTGAAGTGGAAGGAAAAGCAAAGCAGACTAAAGTAAAGGGTGCTAAAACCCCCGCCAAGTCCGTTTATAAAACAGTGGTTAAAAAAGTTGTTGGAAAGAAATAATTGGTATATATTATTACCTACTTCTCATTTGGGTTACTTATTTAAAAAAGTTTATTCTATCATTCTTCGTAGTATATATTTTAAAGATAAAAGTACTTACCATGATTTCTATAAGAAGTTTAATAAAATAATTTTCAAAGCGCTAAGACGCTTCATACATTTAAAAGCTTTTGCATCTTAGAGCATCAGCGGTTATTTCATATTCATGCATTCATTTCAGGAATTATCGGCGCAGTTTGAAGAAAGATTTAACGTAAGACACTTTCCAACGCATGTGCCTACGTTATACGATCCTGCACAATATATACTCGGTATAAAAGGAAAACGAATAAGACCGGTTTGCGTTTATCTGGCAAATGAATTGTTTTCGCCCGTAAATGACGATGCTTACCATGCAGGCGCTTCCATAGAGTTGTTTCATAATTTTAGTTTGATACACGATGATATTATGGATAAGGCGCCTTTGCGTAGAGGAATGAAAACGGTGCATCAAAAATATGGTGATAATACAGCATTACTTGCAGGAGATGTAATGTTTGTAACAGCCTATGAAAATCTGGGTAGAATAAGCCCACGCTATCTGCCTCGCAGCATTGAAATATTTAATAAAACTGCTAAAGAAGTTTGCGAAGGACAACAACTGGATATGGATTTTGAAAAATTGCATAATGTCAGTTTTCATGATTATGTAAATATGATCACACTTAAAACTTCCGTATTGGTAGCGGCAAGTCTGCAAATGGGTGCAGTGCTTGGTGGAGCCGGTTTAGGAAATCAGGATCATTTATATGAATTCGGTAAAAACCTTGGGATCGCTTTTCAGGTTCAAGATGATTTCTTAGATGCATTCGGTGATGCAAACAAAACAGGAAAGCAGCAGGGTGGAGACATTATTGCAAATAAAAAAACATTTTTGCTCATTCACGCCCGTGAATATTGTACTCCTGCTGCAAACATTGAGCTGGATAATTTAATCAAAAACAATCCTGCCAATAAAGTTGAAAAGGTTTTACAGATTTACAAAGACTGCAAAGCAGATGACTGGTCTGCAGAATTAAAAGATAAATATTATAACAAAGCACTCAAACATCTTGATGATGTTGCGGTTTTATCACACAGAAAAACGGAGTTACAAAAACTTGCTGCAGATTTGATGATGCGTGAGAAATAATTTTTTAATAATTTTGGGCGTTCAACATTTTAATTTTCTTAAGCATTTGTCTGGTCTCCTTTGCTGTACCGCACCCTGCAATATGCTTCGCATTGCTAGGTACATCACTCAGCCCACCGCCGCCGATGAAGTCGTAGTTTTTTAATTTAGCTTTTTAAAAAATTCCTCCCAATTTATACGTAATTAATTTTATAAGTTTCAAAATAGAAGTAAGCTCAAATATTTTTATAATTCAATGAAAAACTTATATTTTTCAAATTACCAACTTTCACACTTTCCTTTTTTTTTCTTATTTTACTTTCTAAAATAAATTGTACATGAGTAATTCTTTATTCAGACGAAAGAACATTTCAAACATATTAGCGGAAGGTGCTGACAGCGAACATGGAGGCGGAGGATTAAAAAGAATTCTTACTGTAAAAGATCTTACTTTTTTTGGCATCGCAGCTATTCTCGGTGCAGGTAGTTTTAGTAGTTTGGGTTTTGCTGTTTTTAATGGTGGTCCCGGTGTGGTCATTCTTTTTCTTATAACAGCTGTTGCCTGTGCTTTCACTGCATTTTGTTATTCAGAATTTGCAAGTCGCATACCTGTAGCAGGTAGTGCTTACACCTATGCCTACGCCAGCTTTGGTGAATTATTTGCATGGATTATAGGCTGGGCACTTATTATGGAATATTCTATTGGTAACATTTATGTAGCCTATAGCTGGAGTGATTATTTTACTTCTTTTTTAGATAAGGTAGGTATTCATTTACCCCAATATTTAAGTACGAGTTACATGGAAGCAAAACATGCCATTGAAGGAGGAAGCACGAGGCAGGAAATCCTGGAAGCATGGAACAATTCTCCTGTCATTGGCACACAAAAAATAATAGTTGATTTACCTGCCATTATCATTAATTTAATGATTACTTATTTAGTATATCGTGGGGTAAAAGAAAGTAGAAACTTTAGCAATGCCATGGTTATATTAAAACTTGTAGCAGTTTTTTTAATTATTGCTGTTGGTGGTTATCTGGTTTTATCACATGGTCTAACGAGCAACTGGTTGCCGGAAAACAACGAAAAAGTTAGGTCATTTATGCCAAATGGTTTTAGTGGTGTAATGGCTGCAGTTGCCAGTGTTTTCTTTGCCTATATTGGTTTTGATGCAGTAAGTGTTATGGCAGAAGAAAGTAAAAATCCACAGAGAGATTTACCCAAAAGCATGATTTATTCTTTGGTAATCTGTACAGTAATTTATATTTTACTTACGCTGGTATTATCCGGCGCAGTCGATTATAAAAACTTTGAAGGAGTAGGAGATCCACTTGCCTTTATTTTTGAAAAACAAAACTTGAATATTGGATGGATGCAATTTCTCGTTTCTATTATTGCGGTTGTTGCAATGACGAGTGTGTTGCTGGTTTTTCAAATGGGTCAGCCACGTATCTGGATGAGTATGAGCCGTGATGGCTTGCTGCCACCTGCATTTCAAAAGATACATAAAAAATTCCAAACGCCTTCCTTTGCTACAATTGTAACCGGTTTTGTGGTAGGAGTTCCTATTTTATTTACAGATAAAACATTTGTGCTTGATTTTACAAGCATTGCTACGTTGTTTGCATTTGTATTGGTGTGTGGTGGTATTTTATTAATTCCCAGAAAAGAAAAACAACCAGGCAAATTTAATTTGCCATACATAAATGGTAAAATTATTTTTCCTGCATTGGCCTTAGCGGCAATTGTTCTAATTACTTTTTTATCAAATAATTACTTTACAGACAAGTTTGATTTTTCTAAAGAAAAAAGAATAGATGCACTTTCAAATATTATTCCTGCACACATATTTGACACAACATTGGCTGCACAAAATATTGATCGTCTAACCAAAGCTGAGAATGCAAATACATCAGCATATCTGTCTTTGAAAGATTCTCTTTCTATAAGATCAACTGCTTCTCAAAAAGTTACTTACACAAAAATGTTTATTGCCGATGCTAATACCAGCCAAAGTAAAACCATGAAAGTTTCTGTAATTATATTCTGGATTATTTTGATATTGCTTTCTGTAATTACTTTTATAAAAAACTATTCTCTTATTCCATTACTTGGTGTAACATCTTGTCTGTACTTACTTACGGGGATGACACTTGCCAACTGGCTTTGGTTTGGAGGCTGGCTTGGTTTGGGGCTGATTGTTTATTTTTTATATGGATATAGAAAAAGTAAACTCGCAGGACCGGTTCTATAATTTAAATTTGTTTAAACATTACGGTGCAAAGTAATTTAACTTTGCGCCGTAATTGTTCTAAAGATAAAATGCGATAATGAAATACGAAGTGGGCGATAAGATATTGGTACTTGCTACAGATGAGGAAGGAAAAGTAGTAGAACTGATGAATGAAAAAATGGTCATGATAGAAGTGCGGGGAGTAAAGTTTCCAGCTTATATGGACCAGATTGATTTTCCCTATTTTAAAAGATTTACCGAAAAAAAACTTTTCCCCGAAAAATCAATTCCTAAAAAGGTTTTCATTGATCAACTACCCAAAGAAAAGCCGCAGCCGAACAAAATAAAAGTTTCAGATGGTGTTTGGTTATCCTTTATTCCGAAATTTTCATTGGATGATTTTAATGATCAGATTGTAGAATTGCTGAAAATACACCTGATCAACAAGACATACATTCCTTATCGCTTTGTGTATACCCAACAGTTTCTTGGAAATACTAATTTTGAATTAACCAGCGAGATCGCAGCATTTCATGATTTTTATTTACATGATATAGCATTTGAATCAGTTAATGACAGCCCCTCATTTGCTTTTGATTTTTCTTTGTTCTTACCCGATAAAAAGAAAGCGCCACATTTTGAAGCCTCGTTGAAATTGAAACCCAAACAAGTTTTTCGAAAAATTGAAGAAATGAAAGAGAAAAATGAACCGGTTATTTCTTATCAATTGTTTACAGAATATCCCGACAAATCACATGACACTTTTTTTGAACTAAACTCATTAACCGCCAAAGGGTATAAAGTTTATGATGCTTCAAAAGGCAGGCAAAACCTTGAGCCGGCCAGATCGGTAGTTGATTTGCATATTGAAAAACTATCGGAGGACTGGAAGCATTTGAGTAATTTTGAAATACTTACAATACAACTCAATGAATTTCAAAAATGGTTGGAGCTTTCCATCATTCACAGACAGACTTCTTTAATTATTATTCATGGAGTTGGAACCGGAAAACTACGCGATGAAATTCATGAAATACTGAAAGTAAAGCGTGAAGTAAAAACTTTCATCAATCAGTATGACCAACGTTTTGGGTATGGTGCAACCGAAATTTTCTTCCACTACTAATCGCGGATTTCGGGGATTTTGGTATGATTATTATGATCTTTTGTCTCATTCAATTTTTTAATATCCGTGAAATCATATTTTTTAATCCGTGTAATCTGCGATCATTATCTTTGTATGGCTACAAACCCGAGCTATCGTGGTGCCTATGGCACCAAGGAAAGTCCGGACAGCGTAGAGTAACCCACCGGTTAATAGCCGGCTCTCGCCTTAGGCGAGAAGAGAAAGTGCCACAGAAAATAACTACCTCGCCATTGGTGAGGAAAAGGTGAAAATGTGAGGTAAAAGCTCACAGTAGTCTGTAGTAATGCAGGTTATGGGTAAACCTTGGGTGCTGTAATGCCACGTAGAGGATCGTTTGAGGGTAACTCGCCCGAGATCCCGATGCAAATCGGGACGCGGTCTAGGGTAGGCAGCAAGATCTCGTCAGTAATGACGGGGCCAGATAAATGATAGTTTAGAAACAGAATCCGGCTTATGAGGTTTGTGGCATTTTTAATTAATAATTAGTAATTAATAGTTAGTAATTATTTTTTTAGACTGTAAATTATGATTCAGCTGATAAAATGGGCTTGTTCATAATTTTTGGTTTTGTTTCTCATTACTAACTATTAATTATTAATTACTAATTAGTTTACATTTGCCGCATGACACAAGAACAAATTAAGATTATGAGGGACCGTGCTTTAGTCCTGAGGAGGTTTCTTTGACGTCGAGAACCGCACATATAAAGTAGAAACCGACC
>JAYUZL010000052.1:0-2522 GCA_043751875.1 Ferruginibacter sp. | reverse complement strand
TCATGAAAGCGCACACTGGCATTTAAAGTACCGCTTCCGTTTATCTTCTGAAAAAGATCACTCATGGCACTTTCGAGCCCAAAGTTTTTTAGCGTGGGTGGCATCATGCTGTGGCTGATATTGCGAATGAGTTGTATGGCGTCGTCAATAATTTGCTTGGCACTGTAGATAGATTGCAATTGTGAGGCAGGTTCCTGATTAATCAGGTTTTCGTTCAGGTAAAGCCGGGCAGTTGCCAGTAAAGGCCCTACATCATCATGCAGATCGGCAGCAATGCGGTTACGCTCTTCTTCCTGAAACTTAATGGACGCATTGAGTAAAATTTGTTGCTTGTCGTCTTCTAATTTTTTTAACTGGTCGTTAAAGCGTATCACCTTGCGTTGGTGAAAAATAACAAAGAATACTATTCCCAGTGTAAGGCTAAGCATGGCTAATGTGCCAAAAAGCATTATGTAATTGAACGTCGGTGCATTAGTGGCAACTTGTAAAAAAATCATTTGCAGATTTAATGGTTATTTTGTTTACTAAACGATTCAAAATTATCTAAGTTTAAGTTGGAGGGGATTGAAGTATTACTTTTTTGAATGATTAAATTTTTATTTACAAAGAGGGCAGTACAAAATAAAATATTTTTTATGATGGTGATTGTACTTACAATAAAATAATATTGATTTCTAAAACCAGGCTCATTTTCCATTGATTTTGAAAATAAAAATAGAAAGAAATTACCGGAGAAATATATTAAAAAAGCAACAGAGAACCAAAAAGTTGGTGTTTGAAAAAGGGGAGTGCTTAAGTTCAGGCGCATAGTTTCAAAAAAATAATATAACACCACGATCATTAAAAAAAGACATTCCACCACTAAAGGCATAAAGTCAAATACTATGGGACTTTTTACAAAATTATAAATACAAAAAATCAGGAAAAAAAAGGCTGAAATAATCAGGATATTTTTTACTTTCAAATTGTTTAATACTGTTCTGTAAAAAATACAAATCAAAATAAATTCGAGGGCTATAAATAATCTTATGCATAATACATTAAAATGGAAGGAGTCAAAATATCTTTGGGCTAGTAAGGATAAAGAAATAAATACGGTGGATACAATTGTATAAACAAAAAAAACCTTTAATGAATCTGTACTAAGTTTTTTTACAAAAACCAAACAAATTATTAAAGGAATAAATTCTGTACAATAATTAATATTTAATAAAATTTCTATGATATCAGATAGTTTGTCCAAAAATAACTAACTAAGTATCAAAATCAAAATTTATTAATTAATTCAATAATTGTGCAACTAAATTGCCTAAGTGCCTGATTAATCCTGCGTACATAATAATGAATTTTAGTTTTTTTAAAAATGGTTTCGAATTGTAAACTTCCAATAAAAGATTAGCCTAAACAATAGGTATATTACACTGCGATTAGTGCAGTTTTTCTAAAATGCAGTACAGATAAGCCTCTTAGGGAAAAATACCTGGTAAAAATTTTATAAAATTGGGTAAAAGTACTGCACTATTACCGTAAAATTACTAACTGGTTTTGCGGTAATGTTACGATGGTAGTAATACGTTACTGTATTTTATTTTTTTTAGAAACAAAAATGCAAATGAATTAACGATCATGTTTACAGTAATTTTTTATCATATTTACAAATAATTCAGACACATTTGAAATAATTTATTTTATCATTATTGTACCTTTAAAAACAGCATTACAAACAAAATACCAAAGAAGAATTCCTTTGAAATAGACGTAGGAATTTTGTGAGAAGTTAAAATACTTAGCAGCATAATTTCAATTTATTAAAAAGTAGCTTTGTAAATGATCGCTGTAAAAAGTACTATTTTATTCATTATAAAAAGCTGCAATTCGCATTATAAGCTTGTTTGCCAGGTGTAATATTTAAAATGGAATATAGGGCAGCTGGTATTACTACTGAGTACAGGTACGCAATATTTTTGTGTCAGTTTCCGTTAGGTGCCTGTTGAAAATATACGGCGTGTAAATTTAATTAAAGGCAAAAAATATAAATCTTATCGAAAAATTTTTATTTAACCAAATGCAAATACTTAATTTAGTAATAAAACCAATCTAACCATTTATCTTATGTCTATCTCCACGGATAACTCAATTAAAATTGCGATTGCTGACGATCATAAAATATTCAGGGATGGAATTAAAATGGCACTGTCGGGAAAAGAAAATCTTAAGATGCTTTGGGAAGCAGAAGACGGGAAAGATATGATGCACAAAATTGCCATTAAAAAACCCGAGGTATTATTAATGGATATACGAATGCCTGAAATAGACGGAATTAATGGCATTGAACTGATTAGAAAAGAATATGATGGCATTAAAATTATTGTACTAAGCATGTACGATGACCATCAGATGATAACCAAGATGATGGAAATGGGCGCCAATGCCTACCTTACAAAAACTACAGATCCCGAAGAAATATACGAAGCCATCCTAACCTGCATGAATGAGGATTTTTACTTTAACGACCTGGTGAA
>JAYUZL010000051.1:0-23770 GCA_043751875.1 Ferruginibacter sp. | reverse complement strand
GTCTAATTCTTCATTTCTGTAAGGCTTTGTATACTCTCTTTTTACATTTGAACCTACCAAATCTCTCAAATCTTCCTGAGCTTTTACCTGAACCTGAATAGCTTCATGTGCTGTTTCAATGGCAAGAATTAAATCTTCTTCACTGCATTCTTTACTTTCCCCTTCTACCATCATAATATTTTTGCTCGTAGCAGCTATCAAAAATTCCATATCAGCAGTAGCTAATTCTGTACGGGTAGGGTTAATTATAACTTTACCATCAACACGGGCAATGCGGACCTCGGAAATAATTTCCTGAATAGGAATATCTGAAACAGCCAATGCTGCAGAAGCTGCAAGGCAAGCAAGTGAATCAGGCATTACTTCATCATCAGACGAAATAAGAGAGATCAAAACCTGCACGTCGCATAAGTAATCTTCAGGAAACAATGGACGTAGTGCTCTGTCAATTAACCTTGAAGTAATTATTTCGTAATCGTTTAAACGATATTCTCTTTTAAAGAATGAACCGGGAATTCGACCGTTTGATGCAAATTTTTCCTGATAATCTACTGATAAAGGAAAAAATGATTGCCCTTCTTTTGGTTCTTTATTAGCAACAACAGTTGCTAATAATATACAATTGCCTTGGCGTACGGTAACAGCTCCATCTGACTGACGAGCCATTTTGCCCGTTTCGATGGTTACCATTCTTCCACCACCTATATCGAACGTAATTGATTTTGGTTGCAGTAAAGACATTTTAATATTATTTATGGCTGAAACATTTGATTTCAACACGTGAAAAAGATAGTAGGTATAAAGAATAAATCCCAACGGTATAATACAGTTGGGAAAAATTCAAAATAATTACATATTGGAAATTATTTACGGAGACCTAATTTTTCAATTAAAGCTCTGTAACCAGTAAGATCGTGTTTGCTAAGGTAGGTAAGCAATCTTTTACGCTGACCAACCATGATCATTAAACCACGCTGAGAAGAAAAATCTTTCTTGTTGGTTTTAAGATGCATCGAAATGTGGTTAATACGCTCAGTAATCATTGCTACTTGCCCTTCAATAGAGCCCGTGTTTTTGGCGGTTCCGCCATAAGTTGAGAAAATAGTTGCTTTTCTCTCTAAAGTTAAATGCGACATTAATTTTTTGTTTAAAACGGTTTTGTTTTACTTTTTTTATAATTTATTGCAAAAGTATATAATAAATGCTAAATAATGTGGAAAATCGAGCTTTTTTTTTGAATATTGCGGCGTATGAGTCTACGATTTGCAATAATAGGATGTGGCCAAATTGCCAAAAGACATGCAGACCAGATTATAAAAATAGGAAAGCTAGTAGCAGTCTGCGACATTCAGTTAGAAAAATGTAAATCCTTCGCCGCAAACTACAATACCAAAGCATATTATTCGATAGATGATTTATTAAAGAATGAAAAAGATTTATCATTAATCAGCATTTGTACTCCCAATGTCTTACATGCTCAACAAAGTATATTGGCACTTAAAGCCGGGATAAATGTTTTGTGTGAAAAACCGTTATGTATTGATGTAAAAGATGGTGGGATGATGATAAAAACTTCTTTGGAAGCTGATAAAAAACTTTTTGTTGTTAAACAAAACCGTTACAACCCTCCTATTGTTTTCTTGAAGCAATTAATTGAAGAAAAAAAGCTTGGTAATATTTTGAGTTTTCAAATAAATTGTTTCTGGAACAGACCGGATGCTTATTATGTGGACTGGAAAGGGAAAAAAGACCTTGATGGCGGAACCCTATTTACTCAATTCAGCCATTTTATCGATTTATTATATTGGATGTTGGGAGAAGTAGCCGAAGTGAAATCAATTTCAAAAAATTTTATACATGCAAACATTGAGATTGAAGATTCTGGAGTAGTGCTTTTTGAAATGAAAAACTCTGCAATTGGTACACTTAATTATACAGTCAATAGTTTTGCTCAAAATATGGAAGGATCTTTTACCGTTTTTGGAGAAAACGGAACAGTTAAGGTGGGTGGGCAATATTTGAACGAACTGGAATATTGCAACGTAAAGGATGTTGAATTCCCGATTTTGCCAAAAGGTAAGGCTGCCAATGGTTATGGTTTATATCAGGGAAGCATGAGCAACCATGATAAGGTTTATGAAAATCTTGTAAAAGTTTTGCAGAATCCTTCTCATGATTTTGCAACCGGCGAGGAAGGATTAAAAACAGTTGAAATAATTGAAAAAATTTATTCGCAGCAATAATTTGAAAAAAATATTACATATAGTTGGCAACAGACCACAGTTTATCAAATTGGCTGTTTTATACAATGAACTTGCAAAGGATAAAAATATAGTTCAAAAAATTATTCATACAGGTCAGCATTACAGTGCCAATATGAGCGATATTTTTTTTAAGGAACTGCATATTCCTTCTCCAGATATAAATTTTAATATTCAAAATCACTCGCCACATATTTTTATTGGGCAGGCTGCAGAATCACTATACAACTACTTTTTAACCGAACAAAATGCGGTAGTTTTTTCTTATGGAGATACAAATACAACGCTGGCAGCTGCCATGGCAGCTAAAAGAAGTTCACTTTCATTAATTCATTTTGAAGCCGGGGTAAGAACAAATGACAATAGCATGTCTGAAGAAACAAATAGAATCATTACAGACAGGCTTGCAGACATAAATTATTGTTGTACAGAAAAAAATTTTAATAGCATGCTAACCGAAGGTTATGGCACTACTATTAAAAACGAATTACTACTGACAGGCGATTTAATGCTTGATGCATTTTTAAAGATTTCTCCCGCTACGACCAAAGCAATTGATCATTCCAAATATATTGTCTGCACTATTCATCGGGAAGCTAATTTAGCAAACAGTCAAAAACTCACAAACATAATCAGTGCTTTAAATAAAATTCATAAAATTATTCCCGTTGTAATGCCACTTCATCCTCACACAAAAAAGAGATTACATGAATATGGATTGACTGCAAATTTCAATTTATTACAGCCGCTCGGGTATGCTGACATGAAAGCATTACTAATCGGAGCTGAATATATTATAACAGATAGTGGTGGTACCAGCAGAGAAGCCTATTTTTTAAAGAAAAAATCTTTGGTGGTAATGGATCATTCCTTTTGGCCTGAAATTATTGATGCAAATTGTAGTTTACAGACTGCTGCTGACACAGATGCCATCATTCAAAATTTTAATTTGCTGCCGAACTTACAACCTGATTTTACAACTAATATGTTTGGTTTTGGCAATGCTGCTGAAAATATACGAAAGCACCTAACTGTTTATCTTGCACAATAAATAAACTGATTCGTTTAATATGGACCGAAAAACAATTACTGTTTCAGTTATATCTGATCTTACTACTGACCAAAGAGTAATAAGGATTTGCGCCACTTTACAAAAAATGGGTTTCAACGTTTATGTAATTGCACGATCATTTAATAACAGTTTACCGCTGGATGAATATCCGTTTAAAGCCTCAAGAATAAAATGCTTTTTTAGAACAGGAATTTTGCAATATGCTGAGTTTAATTTAAAACTTTTTTTTAAATTACTTTTTTGCAAAACAGATTATTTACTTGCCAATGATTTAGATACTTTAATTCCGAGTTATATCGTTTCAAAAGTTAGAAATAAAAAACTTATTTACGACACTCACGAATATTTTACCGGCGTACCGGAATTAAAGCATTCACATTTAAAAAGAAAAACGTGGAAGTTTTTTGAGAACAGAATTTTTCCAAAACTTAAAACAGTTTACACTGTAAATAATTCTGTAAAAAATAAATATTTTGAGGAGTACGGCAACAAAATAAACGTGGTAAGAAATGTACCTGTTACCACGAAAAAAAATGCAATAGAATTACCGATAAAATGGGAGAACAAAATCATACTTCTGCTGCAGGGTGCAGGCATAAATGAAGGCAGAGGAGGCCTTGAGCTCTTGGAAACAATGAAATATTTACCTGAAAATTATTTATTGTTATTCGTTGGGAGCGGCACACAGTGGGAAACCATCAAACAAAAAAGAAATGAGTGGAACCTGCAGAATAAAGTAGAAATGATAGACAAATTGCCACCTGCTCAATTACAACAATTTACCGGTATGGCACATATAGGGTTTAGTTTAGATTCGTTTGACGACTTAAATTGCCTGTATAATTTGCCCAATAAAATATTTGATTATATACATGCGAGTGTGCCCAGCATTGTGACCAGTATTCCAGAAGTTGAAAATATTATGAATGAATTTAAATGTGGAGTGTGTATAAATAATCTAAAGCCAGAGCATTTGGCAAAAACGATTTTAGATTTATCACAAAATGGAACAGCTTATGAACAAATGAAAAATAATTGTATATCAGCTTCAAAAATACTGTGTTGGGAAAATGAATCAATTATACTCGAAAAAATATACAAACCTTTTTTGTGAGTAACAGGCACATACATATAGTAACGCACGATGTACCCTACCCTGCTGATATTGGGGGGCTAATTGATATTTTTTACAAAATTGTATGGCTGCATAAAACAGGTATAAAAATACATTTGCATTGTTTTACGAATAATGACAAACAAGAACCAATCCTCAATCAATATTGTGAAGAAGTTTACTATTATAAACGTAAAAATATTATTTCATTAAACCTTCCTTTCATAGTATCAAGTAGAAAAAGTAATGCGCTTTTAATCAATTTGCAAAAAGACAATTTACCCATTCTTTTTGAAGGGTTACACAGCACTTATTATTTAAATAAAAATTTATTGGGCGATAGGCAAATATTTATCAGGCTTTTTAATACCGAACATATTTATTACGACCAATTAGCAAAATTTGAAACAAATTTTTTAAAGAAAATATACTACACATTAGAATCTAAATTATTAAAAAAATACGAAGAGCGTATTTCAGACAAAGCGCATTTACTTGCACTCAGTAACACCGACGTTGATTATTACAAAAATGAATTTAATGCACAACAAATAGATTTTCTACCTGTATTTCTACCTTATGAAAATGTTATTAGCCATACTGGCAAAGGATCTTATTGTTTATACCAAGCAAACTTATCTATAAATGAAAATGAAAAAGTTGCCTTGTGGCTGATAGAAAAAGTCTTTGCAACAATCAAATTTCCATTAATAATTTCAGGCAAAAAACCAAAAAATAAATTATTAAGGACAGCAAAAAAATTTAAAAATATAAGTATTGTAGATTCACCTACAGAAACGAATATACAATTGCTTATACAAAATGCACACATTAATGTATTGCCTTCATTCAATAAAACGGGTGTAAAATTAAAATTGCTTAATGCATTGTTTAATGGAAGACATTGCTTGGTTGATGATGCGGGTGTTGCCGGCTCAGCATTGGATGAACTTTGTTCTATTGCAAATAATGAAGCAGATTTTATAGACAATATAACTTCGTTAATAGAAATTTCCTTTACCCATAAAGAAATACAGCAACGAAGCGCTGCATTAAAAAAATTGTATAACAATAAAAAAACGGCGATATTATTTAGTGATATGCTACAGTAGCATTATCCCAAACTTTTCCACTTTCTGTTTTTATAGTACGTGCAGGAAATTTGTTTATAACTATATAATCGTGGGTTGCCATTACAATCGTTGTTCCAAAATCTCTACAAATATGAAAAAGCAACTGCATAATTTCATCGCTCGTTTCGGGATCGAGGTTTCCTGTAGGCTCATCGGCTAAAATTAATTTGGGAGAGTTTAGTAAAGCTCTTGCTACATCAATCCTTTGCTGTTCGCCACCACTTAATTCAAACGGCATTTTAAAACCTTTGGTTTTCAAATTCACTTTTTCCAGCACATCTGCAACTTTATCATCCATTAATTTTTCATCTTTCCATCCGGTTGCACGCAAAACAAATTTTAAATTTTCGTTTACGTTTCTGTCTGTCAGTAATTGAAAATCCTGAAAAACAACTCCTAAATTTCTTCTAAGAAAAGGAATAGTTTTCCATGTAAGTTCTTTTAAGTTATGCCCTACAACCCAACCCTGCCCTTCCGTGAGCTCAAGGTCGCCATACAGCGTTTTTAGCAGACTGCTTTTTCCGGTACCGGTTTTTCCAACCAGGTAAACAAATTCACCTTTATCTACAGAAATATTTACATCACCAAGAATAAGTGTTTCGCCCTGATAAATATTAACTCCCTTAAGTTCTACTATTGATTGAGACATATTTTAATTTTTTTTCAGAATAATTTTTACTTGAAATAAGATTAAAGCAAATGTAAATATTCAAGCCGCTGTTGTAAAATGTTTTTTATGGGCAACATGTTAAATAATGTGGATAACTATATTTGTAGTCATAAAACTAACTTTATAGTTTTACTTTATAAATTTATAAAATGATAAAGCAACTAACAAAAGCAGAAGAACAGATAATGCAGGTTTTATGGAAACTCGATAAAGCGTTTTTAAGAGAAATAATTGATTCGTTACCTGAACCAAAGCCACACAATAACACAGTAGCTACTGTAATAAAAATTTTAACTGAGAAAGAATTTATCGGAATAACAGTTTTTGGGCGCATGCACCAGTACTATGCACTAATAGATAAAGAAGCATACAGTAAAGCCACTATGAAAACTTTTGTAAAGGGGTATTTTGAAGGCAGCTTTAGCAATGCAGTATCTTTTATGGTGAAGGAAAATAATTTGAGTATAAACGATTTAGAATTATTGCTGAAAGAACTGAAAAAAAAATAATTATTTTCAAAATGAGCTAAGATTTTTATTGAACTTATTATTCAACTCTTCAACTGATTAACTATGTTAGCATTTGCATATTATCTACTAAAAGTAATTATCTGCTCTGCAGTACTCTTTGGTTATTACTGGTTTTTTCTTCGCAATAAAATATACCATGTTTATAACAGATACTATTTGCTAACGTTAGTATTAATATCACTTGCATTTCCGTTATTGAGCATAAATATTTTTCACGAAAGTTCATCTAGAATTACTGTTATAAAGATGCTGCAGGTTGTAAATGCCGGCGATGATTACCTGGATGAAATAATAATAAATATACCTGTAAAAACTACACTTGGGGCGGAACAGATATTAATTTTTATTTATGGTATTGTAAGTATAGTTTTATTGCTTTTACTTGTACAAATGCTTTTTTCAATTTTTAAATTAATAAGAGGAAATGAAAAGATAAAAATTGAAAATATCAATTTCATAAATACAGATGCGGCCAAAGGAACACCTTTTTCTTTCTTTCAGTTTATTTTCTGGAACAAACAGATAGATATGCAGAGTGCTGCAGGCATCCGCATATTTAAGCATGAACTTGCGCATATACAAGAATGGCATAGCTGGGATAAAATGTTTATCAATTTAGTATTAATTGTATTTTGGATTAACCCCATATTTTGGTTGGTAAGAAAAGAACTGAGTATGCTACATGAATTTATTGCTGATAAAAAAGCAGTAGAAGATGGTGACACTGCTGCATTTGCCGCCATGATTTTAGAAGTAACTTACCCACAACGAACACTCTTTCTTACAAATAATTTTTTCTATTCACCAATAAAAAGAAGACTTATGATGCTTGCAAAAATTAAAAGTACCCGTACAACTTATCTCAGTCGCTTGTTGGTTTTACCGTTGATTGCTTTTGTGTTTGCTGCTTTTACTTTAAAGGCAAAAGAAATTGGCGCAGATAAAAAAATAAAAAAATCTATTGAGCAGATGATTAATAAAATAACGGGTGCAGATAATATTGGTTCAACCCTTAGCGCTGATCTCACAAAATCAAGAAATATAATGACAGATAGAAAGATCACAGTTGTAATTGATGCGGGCCATGGTGGAATTGATGGTGGAGCAAGAAATAAAGATGGAATTTTTGAAAAAGATATTGCTCTTCAACTGATTAAAAAAATTAATGCATTAAATACAAATGAGAATATAAAAATAATTTTAACAAGGACAGAAGATGTGTTTTCTGACCCTAATCAAAAAGCTGCATTTGCAAAAGCACAAAATCCTGATTTATTTATTTCTGTTCATTTAAATAATACGCCTAAAGAAAAGTGGAATACAGTATCAGGATTGGAGATTTATATCTCAAAGGATGGATATGCAAATTCGGAAAAGAGCAAAACACTTGCCTCTTCTATTATAGGCTCATTTAAAAATAATTATGAATTAAATGTTCCATTCAATATTTCCCAAAGACAAAAAGGCGTTTACGTTATACAAGTAAATGAATTCCCTTCTGTCCTAATTGAAGCAGGTTTTTTAACTAACGATAAAGATCTTGCATATTTACAATCTAAAAAAGGACAAGAAGCATTTGCAAAAAATGTATTGGATGCAATAAATAATTATGCCTCTTCAAATAATTTTAAGACTATCCATCCAGCGAAGCCAAATACTATCATCTATAATGACACAATAGGATATTACAAAGGTAAAGCTGTCATAAAACTGATAACTAAACCTAATAGTGATAATTGTACCATTACTTATTCAGATTATACCACACAAATTATTTCTATAAAAAATGCGAGGGAAGCCAAACTATTTCTGCCTCCACCTGCACCGCCTCCACCAACATTTAATATAGATAATTCTAATAATAATTCAAATAGTCATTTTAAAGATCTCGATCCTTCAGGTAGTTACGATGGTAAAGCGGTTTTAATGGTTTCTAGAAATAAAAATGATTCTATAAATCTGCAGTTTTCTGACAGAACTTTTAAAAACATTTCCCTAAAAGAGGCTAAATCTGCAGGATTACCTGTTCCGCCAACACCATCAAGTACAAGAGATGATAAAATTTTTACAAAGACTGAAGTCGAACCTGAATTTCCCGGTGGAAAAGATGCATGGAGAAAGTTTCTACAGCAAAATCTAGATGGTTCGATAGCAGTAAAAGAAAATTTAAAATATGGCAGTTATGTTTTTGTAACCAAATTTATTGTTCATGAAGACGGATCTCTTTCTGATTTTACATCTGAAAAAAATGTCAATGATACAATAGCAAAGCATTGCATTGAAGTTATTAAAAAAGGTCCAAAATGGAAACCTGCGGTTCAAAATGGCTATATCGTGGCAGCATACAGAAAGCAGCCTATTACTTTTGTTGTGGCGAGCGAATAAAATGGAATTTTCTTTTGCATTTTCTTAGCATCAAGATATTTATCTTCAAGGAAAATAAATAGATGTATAAGTTAATTGTCTTTTTTTTGACTGGTGTGGTAATTTTAAATTTGAAAACTACAGCACAAGTAAATATCAACTCAACATTGCCGCCAAAAACCGCTACAACACTCAAGCTTAAAACGCCGGTTGGAGTCATTGGGCAAAGCAATGGCATAAAATGCAATAATATTATTGTAAAGGTTGATACTTCCATCAGAGTTGCACCAACCTATGCGTATTTGGCAATAGATTTTACAGAAGTTACCGGTAGCAACCAAATAGATATTTTAAATGGCACTCACTTATTTTGGATTTTTGACCCGGCTGGTAAAGAAGTAAAATTGCCTTTAAAAGTTTTATCTAGTGTGAAAGCTGCTATGGAAAGCAGTGGCATAGTAGATTTAAAAGTTAGAATTCCTTATCGTTTAAAAACAGATAAAAACAATTACACCATTCATTATCGTTGGGAGAGCAAAGACAAAAGCAGAAATATGGATTTTCTTACTACAAAATAATTGGTACTAATACAAGATTTCTTCACCCCTCACCATTATACTCAAACTTTTTTTATCTGCCGCCTCTACCCTTCCTATAATTTGAGCAGCTACACCAAATGATGTTGCTTTATCAATTATTGTTTGTGCATTCTCTTCAGAGCAATATACCTCCATTCTGCAACCCATATTAAAGACTTCATACATTTCTTTAAGATTGCTTTTACTGCTTTTTTCTATAATATTAAAAATTTCCGGAGCATCAAAAAGATTGTCTTTAATTATTTTAAAATTATCAGGTAAGTATTTTAAACATTTTGTTTGTCCTCCGCCACTGCAATGAATAAGCCCATTTATTTTCTCGAAATGATTACTAAGCAAAGATTTTAATAACGGTGCATAAGTTCGTGTAGGGCTTAACAGCAATTTCCCAATTGTTGTTTTTTCACCATCATTTTTAACTATCTCATCGGTTAGTTTGTGTTTACCAATATAAACCACATCCTCAGTTAAATTATTATCAAAACTTTCTTTAAAATTTTCTGCATAATATTTTCCTAAAACATCATGCCTGGCGCTGGTTAGTCCATTACTACCCAAGCCACTATTATACTCATTTTCATAAGTTGATTGTCCGTACGAGGCAAAACCAACAATTACGTTTCCTGATTTTATTTTGTCGTTCGTTATCAATTTGTTTTTAGGCCAACGGCTGGTCATTGTTCCGTTAACTGCAACGGTTCTAACAACATCACCGACGTCTGCCGTTTCTCCGCCTAGATAATTAATTTTTACATTGTGCGTTGCAAGCATATCAAAAACTTCCTGTGTTCCTCCAATAATATTTTGTAACACTTTACCTGTTATTAAGTTTTTATTTCTATCAATAGTTGAATTAAAAACGATGTTATCATGAATGCCTACGCACAGTAAATCATCTAAATTCATAACAACAGCATCCTGTGCAATTCCTTTCCACACATTAATATCCCCGGTTTCTTTCCAATATAAATAAGCTAAAATACTTTTGGTGCCTGCACCATCTGCATGCATCACATTTACAAAATCTTCATCTCCTCCTAAAAAATCAGGATAAATTTTACAAAATGCATTGGGGAAAAGCCCCTGATCAAGATTTTGCACAGCAGCGTGTACTTCTTCTTTTTGTGCTGAAACTCCTCTCTTGGCGTATAATGACATATTTGTATTTAATTTTATAATAAGTTCTTGTAAAAGATATTTTACAGCTAATCAATTGATGCAAAATAAATGTTCTGTAACGGATTTTCAATATTGTTTTCCTAACTACTTTTGCACCGCAAACATGAAAGTTTACACAGATATACAATCGCTGCCTGTTTTTACCAAAGCTGTTATTACAACCGGAAGTTTTGATGGCGTGCATATTGGACATGCACAAATAATTGCTCAATTAATTAATGAAGGGGAAAGAATCGGGGGGACACCTGTGCTTATTACGTTCTATCCACATCCTAAACAGATTGTGAAGATAAAAGACAAACCATTGTATGTATTGAATACGCCGGAGGAAAAATACGAACTTTTACAAAAAATGGGGATCGAAAATATTGTTGTCGTTCCGTTTGATAAAGAGTTTTCTGAATTAACTGCAAAAAAATATATAGAAGATTTTCTTGTAAAAAATTTTCATCCTTCTTTAATTATTGTAGGCTATGATCATAGATTTGGCAATAACAGAGAAGGAGATTTTAATTTATTAAAAAAAGAAGGAAGCAATAACAATTATAAAGTAATAGAAATACCTGAACATATTTTAAAAGATATTACCATCAGTTCTACAAAAATAAGGACCGCTTTGCTTTCCGGTCAAACTGAAACTGCAGCAGCATACCTTGGGTACAATTATTTTTTTAGCGGCATTGTAAGCGAAGGAAAAAAACTTGGCAGAACAATAGGATATCCTACAGCAAATTTGATTATAGTAAATGAAAATAAATTAATTCCGGCTGATGGTGTTTATGCAGTGGATATATCCATCAACAAAATTTTTTATAAAGGAATGATGAACATTGGTAATAGACCAACTGTAGATGGTAAAGAGAGAACCATTGAAGTAAATATTTTTGATTTTGATGAAGATATTTACGGCGAAGAAATAAAAATCACATTAAAAAAATTCCTTCGCAACGAAATTAAATTTGAAGGATTGGAAGAACTAAAAACCCAATTGGCTAAAGATAAGGAAATGGCAGTTGAATTAAATTGGCAATGAAAATAAAAAGACTCAAGATAAGTTTTAGTGTTCCGACCATTGCCAACTGCCCATTGAAAACTGTCTATTGCCAACTGCCCTAATCCAACATAATTTTTACCACCATTTCTTTCATGAGCATTGCGCCGGGTGTACCACTGTCGCCAACGCCTTTGCTTTTAAGATCATAGTGATGAAGGAGTAAAACAATTCTTTCTATCCCAGAATACCCATAGTTCTTCATAGCATATTTTGCCTGCGATAATGCTACGGGATTAAAATAAAAAATAGATTTTAAGGCTCCATCACTTTTATCATTCATGCCATAAACAGTATAAATTTTACTGAAATATGCATACAAAGCAGGCAATACCATCTGTATCGCTGCAGCCTTGGGGTTGGCTTCAAAATAGTTAATGATCTTAATTGATTTGGCAAGGTCTTTTTTGGCAATAGCACCCTGCAATTCAAAAACATTATATTCTTTACTGATACCGATAAATTTTTCAATATCATCATCATCAATTGTTTTTTTATGCTGAAGATTTACGGAAAGCTTATCAATTTCGTTGGCAATTCTGCTTAAATCATTTCCTGTATGTTCTTCCAGCAACGATGCAGATTTTGGATTAATGCTGTATCCTTTTGAATGAGCCAATTCAATAATCCAATCCTGCATTTTACCTTCTGCAATTTTTTTTGTTGTTAAAACTTCGGCGTTGGAATGTATAGTTTTATAAAGTTTCGTTCTTTTATCGACTCCCTTTGCTTTATACCCAACAACAAATATAGTAGTGCCCAGTGGCGCTGATAGGTAACTCTCCAATTTGTCTATCTCCTTCATATGCTGTGCTTCCTTCAAAATAACCACCTGTCTTTCTGCAAACATTGGATATCTTCTGCAGGCATTTATAATAGCAGCCCAGTCAGCATCTTTACCATAAAAAACTGTAAGATTAAACTCAGCCTCAGCTTCAACAAGCAATTGATGTTCTGCATAATTAATAACCTGATCTATATAATATTCTTCTTCACCTTCCAACCAATAAACAGGTTTGTAAGTTTTCTTTTTCCAGCTACCAATTATTTTTTCAACACTCATAATCAATTATATGTATTCATATATTCTGCCTTAACATGTCTTTTAATAATTTTTGGCACAGTATTCGTAAATAGGTCGCAGAATTACAGAATACGAAATTATTGTATTAATTTATACTTGATTCCAACTTTATTTAATTTCATTTTTAAAATTTATATCATGGCATTCGAAAATTATCCAGAATCAGAACAATCATCTTCACAACAAAAAACTGTTGTAACCACAAAAAAAAATAACCTTCCAACTATTATCACGGCAATTCTGGTGGTTGCATTGTTAGGAACTTGGGGTTATATTATTTATGATAAAAATAAAACTAAAGAAACAATTGATCAAAAGGAAACAATGATCGCTACAACATCTACACAAAAAGATCAGCTTCAAAAAGAACTTGAAGATGCTGCAATGCGTTACGATGTTTTAAAAACTTCTAACTCAAAGAAAGACAGTTCTATTACTGTAAAAGACAGAGAAATTGGTGAAAAGAAAACAAGAATTCAGCAATTGCTGAGCAAAACAAACGCTACTCAAGCAGAATTAGCTGAAGCAAAAAGATTGATTAGTTCTTTAAACGGTGATATTGATGGCTACAAAGAACAGGTTGCTGTTTTGCAACAACAAAAAACACAACTGATTACTGAAAAAGCGGTTGTAGTGAACCAGAGAGACAGAGCAGTTAGAAATTATGATTCTTCAACACTCGTAATCAAGCAAAAAGAGGATTTAATAAATGTTGGTTCAACACTTCATGCATCAAATTTTAATATTGTAGGTATTAATGAAAGAAGAGGTGGTAAAGAGAAAATTACAACTGTTTCAAAAAGAGTTAGTAAATTAAGAATTAGTTTTGATTTAGATGAGAATATGTTATCTGAAAGTGGTGCCAAAGAAATTTATATCTGCATTACAGCACCTGATGGTTCACCTGTTGCAGTGCAGGCTTTAGGTTCAGGAACATTTAACACAAGACAAGGAGAAGAAAAACCATATACTCAAAGGCTTGATGTTAACTACACTCAAAACAAAAGACAAAGTGTAAGTTTTGACTGGAAGCAGGGATCAAGTTTTACCACCGGTAATTATAAAATAGAAGTATACAATAACGGTTTTAAAGTAGGTGAAGGTTACAAACCTTTGAGAAAAGGTGGACTTTTTAGTTAGTTTTTAGAATTTGATTTTAAATATCATATTAATACAAGCGGTAAATTTTTTACCGCTTTTTTAATTTAAAAAAGTGCTCTTAGAGATGCACGTCCGGTGTGGATTGTTGGTGTAATTCCAGGCTTTCTTCCTTCATATTGAACAGAAATTTCGATATTGCCACTAATTCTTTTTGTAAATTCAGCTTTCCAAAGTAAGTTTTTGCCTGACTGTAAACCGTCGAGCAACAAATAACCTACTGTAGTATTTTGAGATCCTTTGTAACCTCTAAAGTCAATATTATTGTAAGAAAATTTTAAATTGATACTGCTTCCTGAAAGTATATTGTATTTAGCTTCAGTTATTAATGCGTTGTTTATTACTTGTTCCAGCGAGTCAATTCTGTTTTGTTTTCTTGAATAAACATAACCCACCGTAGCCCGTAAATTAGATTTATATACATACGTTAAACTTGGCTCAACAGCATTTTGAAGTACATTGTAATTTCTATTTTCAAATTTTACCGCTTGTGTTGCTAAAGTATTTTTAATCTGTTTAATTAATAAAGTAGCAACTAAATTTTTCTTTAAACTTGCTCTAACTTTACTGTTTATGTTACGGATAGTTCTGCTTTCTACACCATAAGAAAGTAAGGCTTTGGTGGATGCTTTGCTGTGGGTAAATTCCAAGCCAAACTTTGTGCTTGTTCTGTTGTAGAAATAGCTGTTGGATAAAAAAGAATTTAAAGTAAGTAAACTCGTGTCGATATTACTTTTGCTAAAAGGGTTAAACAAAAAATCATTCCTGGAGATGTTTTTCTTTGCAATTTGCAGCGCCGAACTGGTTGTACTTCGAAAAAAAATCTTTCTTATGCCATGATTTTTCTCTGAGTTCATAATTGTTTTGGGGTCAAGATCAAGGCTATAATTAAACTGCAAATAATTTGCCTTTACATATTGATTGCCCGGAGTATATATTCTGATATACTTTTTTTGATCTTGAAAAACGGCTTCTTCAAATTCATTTAATTCAGGAATGCCATTGTGGTTATAATCTATCCAAGTGTAAAAGCCCTGCCCCGCAGGCACTTCTATGTAAGAATATTCTCTTCTCTGCTCCTGCCCTGAACCTATTTCATACAAAATATTACCATTTATAAACCCTTTAAATTCATTTATAAAATATTCTGTTCTTCCTAAAATACTTCTATCTTCTTTTTGCCTGCTCACAGTGCTGTCTAATATTTTAAGTTTTCTGTATGTACCGGTAAACTTTAATTTGTGATGTTCGTTTGCAAAAAGTTCTGTAAAAAGGCTGTAATTATTACTCTTGTCTGCCACTGATAAAGATTTAATTTTAGGAAAGAAATCCTCTCTGATATTAAATGCTATCCCCCATTTATTTAGTTTTGTTTGATTGGTTCTTGCATAAAATTCATACACATTAAAAGCAAAACTTGTAAAATTTAAGGTGTCAGGTATTTTATCTGAAAGCTTGTTATGTTCACCTAAATATTTAATACCTGCTTCAAATGATTTTAATTTTTTAAACGTTTTATTTATATCAATTGTAGGTCTTAAAAAATTACCTTTTTGTGAAACAGCATTAAAATTCGTAAAACCCACGTTTGAATTAATTCTAAACCCGTTTCTATTTATTTGCTCAACAAACCTTTGTCTAACTCCGTTGTAACCATCGCTGCGGTTATAATTTGTTACCTCGTATAAAGCAAAATCTTCGTTTTTTGCAGAAATTTTTGTAGATAGACTTATGAGTTGTTCATTTGCGGGAAGTAGATCAAAAGGCAAACTCCAGTCTCTTAAAAATTCAATATTCCTCAATCGTTCAATAGGCTTAAAACGATTTTGCACATATTCATAACCAACATTTGTTTTTAATACAAGATTTTTTTTTAATACTTTAATTTTCCTCTTGTCATTTTCCAATTGAAGCCTTAATGCAATACCATTATTGTCTTTTTTATCTTTAGAAGAAAAAAGGTTTATATCATAATTGCTCATGGCAACTTCTGCCTTTACATTTGTATTATTTGTTATTAAATAATCAGCACCTGCAGTAAATACCTGAAGTTTTTTTGGGGTTATAAGCAAAGTTACCGGCTCCCAATCGCCTTGTTTAATATTGTTTACAGGCGCCACCCACTGAAAGGCTTTGCCATTTGTAGCATTTTGTAAATGAACATAACTCCCTTTATTTAGGCCAACAAAAGTGAAAGAAAGTGAATACAGTAAATCCTGCCGGTTTGTTGAAAGTACGTATACAGCAGGATAGATTACTGCGTTGGAAAGTGTATCTGTTCTCCGATACAAAACTTTTCCGATAGCAAAAGTATCTCGTACTGCGCTTTGGTAAAATGCTTTAGAAATACTGTCGCCTGCATCTGCCAAAAACTGTTTTTGTTTGGTATCCAATACCTGATCAATGGCTGAATTTTTTGCATCACTATTTGAGAACGCTGCCAGATAAATCTGCAAACTTTTATTTACTTTTATTTCATCACTTAAATAAAGCTGAGAATTTAAATAACTCCTGTCTGCATATTCAAACTCAACCTGTATTCTTACATCTTTTGTTATTAAGCGTTTGGGAGTAAATGTAATTTCGGCAGTATTATAATTAATTACATAATCCTGATCTTCTCCACGCTGCAACCTTGTGCCATCAATAAAAACCCTTTCTGTATTAGCCAGCACTATAAAAAATAATTCATTGTTAGCGCCTACAAGTCTGTATGGTCCTTGATTTCCTTCTAAGGGTAACACAATATTTCTTGTAAATTTTCCTTTGGATACAGCTCCACTTACCAGCAAAGAGTTAGTAGTGTTTTTAGAGATTTTATTATCCGTTAAAAAAGAAATACCCTGTACCCTTTTATAAAAGTTGAGGAAATAATTTTTACTTTCCCTTATATCAAGATCACCCAAACTTACTGCCCAGTTTTTCTTTTTTGCCTGAAAAAATATCCTATCAAAATCACGTAAGTCTTTCGTGTTACCATCGGGTTGTATAGGAATATTATTGTCAGTAACTGCAGCTGTAATTTCAATACTGTCCCCAATAAAACCATTTAACTGTAAGTTCAAAGTGCTGTTCACAACTGCATCCTGATTATTGCCAAACGAGATAGCTCTGCCAAAACTTCCATCCGTTTGGAGTGTTCCAAAATTTAAAAGTGGGTTGTTTTGTTTTGGAGCATTAATTACTGTAAATGGATTTTCTTTGGTAAAACGGTAACGTACATCTTCATAATTAAAACGCCTGGCAACTGCATTTATTTTGAATGGAAATATTCTGTAAGTAAATTCTACACTATCAGCAACAGGTTTTACATTCCACTTAATTGCACCATTTACTTCATCAACCTCATATGTTGATCGAGGTATATTCTTTATAGATACTGTTCCCGGCGCAATACTAAAACTGTCTATTTTTTGATAAGGAAACTTTACAGCGAGCTTTTTATTTTTAAGGTTAGAATTTTTTGTTATACCAATCTGAGCATTAGCAAAGCTCCAGCTATTTAGCAATACAAATAAAATAAGTATTGTTCTTAAACGGAGAATATAATATTGTTTTTGCTTGAAAATAATTAGTGGTAATTTTTTATAATACAATTTAATAATTATAACACGTAGTTTTTTTACGTTACCTGTAAAACCATACGGATATTTATTAAATGTGTTTTTTCAAATTTACAAATGAAATACTGTTCTTTGTAACCAACTAAAATGAAAACATTGTTACTCTTATGTATTTAAAAAAGATTTTAAAACTATGATTTAGTTATTTGCAATAAATATAAATTCAAACTTTTACTAATGATATATTTTTTTAAATAAAAAAATGGTTTGATGAAAACACCAAACCATTTAATTATAAATCATTAACCTAATCACATTTCTTCCGTTGCAAAACCTGCACCTATATACTCCTTGTTCATTCGGGCAATATTCGCAACAGAGATTCCTTTCGGACACTGTGCTTCACATGCATAGGTATTTGTACAGTTGCCAAAACCTTCTTTATCCATTTGGGCAACCATATTTAAAGCCCTGCTTTCTCTTTCAGGACCGCCCTGTGGAAGCAATGCAAGCTGAGATATTTTAGCACCCACAAACAGCATTGCACTTCCGTTTATACAAGCAGCAACGCAGGCACCGCAACCTATACACGCCGCAGCCATAAATGCTTCATCAGCTTTCTTTTTATCAACTGGGATAGCATTGGCGTCAACAGCGTTTCCAGTATTTACACTTATGTAACCACCCGCTTCAATAATTCTGTCAAAAGCTGAACGGTTTACCATTAAATCTTTTACAATCGGAAAAGCCTTACTGCGCCAGGGTTCGACAACAATTGTATCGCCGTCTTTAAAAGCTCTCATATGGAGCTGGCAAGTTGTATTTTGTTTCCATGGACCATGAGCTTCGCCATTTATATGCATACTGCACATTCCGCATATACCTTCTCTGCAATCATGATCAAATGCTATGGGAGATTTACCTTCCAGGATTAACTGTTCGTTCAACACATCAAACATTTCGAGAAAACTCATTTCAGATGAGATGTCTTTTACTTTGTATGTTTCAAAACTTCCTCTTGTTTTATTATTTTTTTGACGCCACACTTTGAGAGTGAGGTTCATGTGGTAATGTTCCATATCTAATAAACTTTGGTAATTGATTAAAAAATTTAATCAATTAATTATTTATAACTTCTTTGGGTAGGTTTCACAACTTCGAAACTTAATTCCTCTTTGTGCAGGTTCCATCCTGCTTCACCCTTATTTTCCCATGCCGCTACGTACGCATAATTTGCATCATCACGTTTTGCTTCTCCATCTTCAGTTTGACTCTCTTCTCTAAAATGACCACCACAACTTTCTTCTCTGTCAAGCGCATCAATGCACATCAGTTCTCCTAACTCAATAAAATCAGCTACTCTTCCTGCTTTGTCCAGTTCAGGGTTCATTTCGTTCACTTCTCCCGGCACACGCACATCGCTCCAGAATTCAACTTTTAATGCTCTTATTTCATCAATAGCTTGTTTCAGTCCTTCAGCATTGCGGGCCATACCACATTTTTCCCACATTATTTTTCCAAGCCTTTTGTGAAAACTTTCTACAGTTTTTGTTCCTTTTATGCCAAGTAATTTGTTTATCCTCTCAGCAACGGCTTTTTCTGTATCTAAAAATTCCTGTTGGTTAGGGTCTACAGCACCATTACGAATTTCATCAGCAAGAAAATTACCTAGAGTGTAAGGTATCACGAAATAACCATCAGCAAGTCCCTGCATGAGCGCAGATGCACCTAACCTATTTGCCCCATGATCACTAAAGTTTGCTTCTCCCAAAGCATACAAACCTTGAATAGTTGTCTGTAATTCATAGTCAACCCACAGCCCACCCATTGTGTAATGTACTGCAGGGTAAATGCGCATTGGCATTTCGTATGGATTTTCACCGGTTATCTTTGCATACATTTCAAAGAGGTTACCATATTTTTCTGCTACAACATCTTTACCCAAAGCAATTATTTCTTTTTCAGAGATATCGCTGATGCCTTTTTTACCGGCTTCAATTTTTCCATATCTTTTTATAGCGTCTGCAAAATCTAAAAATACAGCCATCTTAGTTGTTCCTACTCCATATCCCGCATCGCAACGCTCTTTTGCTGCACGACTTGCCACATCTCTAGGCACCAAATTTCCAAACGCAGGATATCTTCTTTCTAAATAATAATCTCTTTCTTCTTCGGGTATTTCAGATCCTTTTCTTGTATCGGCTTGTTTTGACGGTACCCAAATTCTTCCATCATTTCTTAAACTTTCACTCATCAAGGTAAGTTTACTCTGGTGGTCGCCACTTACAGGAATACAAGTTGGGTGAATTTGTGTAAAACACGGATTTCCAAAAAATGCGCCTTTTTTATGTGCTCTCCATGCTGCAGTTACATTACTGCCCATAGCATTTGTACTTAAATAAAATACATTACCGTAGCCACCACTGCAAAGCAATACTGCATGGGCACCGTGTCTTTCCAATTCTCCGGTAACTAGATTTCGGGCTATAATACCTTTTGCTACGCCATTAACCAACACCACATCCTGCATTTCGTGCCTACGATACATAGTTACATTACCCAAAGCAACCTGTCTTTCTACAGCGCTATATGCGCCAAGTAAAAGTTGTTGCCCTGTTTGACCTGCGGCATAAAAAGTACGTTGCACCTGAGTTCCACCAAATGAACGGTTGCTGAGCAAACCGCCATATTCTCTTGCAAAAGGTACTCCTTGAGCAACACACTGGTCAATTATTGAAGTACTGACTTCGGCAAGTCTGTGCACGTTTGCTTCTCTTGCACGATAATCACCGCCTTTTACAGTATCATAAAATAAACGGAAGACAGAATCACCATCGTTCTGGTAATTCTTTGCGGCATTAATGCCACCCTGAGCTGCTATACTGTGAGCACGCCTTGGGCTGTCCTGAAAACAAAATGCTTTTACTTTATAACCCAACTCACCCAGAGATGCTGCAGCAGATGCACCGGCAAGACCAGTACCTATCACAATTACTTCGAGTTTGCGTTTATTAGACGGGTTTACAAGTTTTACATGTCCTTTGTAATCCTCCCACTTCTTGTCCATTTCTCCTTGCGGAATTTTTGAATTCATAAAGCGATTTTTTCTTTTGATATTAAAATTACATCAACAGGTTTATTATGATGTTATTATATCAGAAAATAAATTATAAACTTAATTTACCCAACCAAAATAAAGCGCCACCGGCATACTTGCAAACAATAGCGAAATGCCGACAGAATAAATTACACCAACAGTTTTGATGATAGGAGTATATCTTTTATGATTTACACCAAATGTTTGAAAAGAACTTTGAAAGCCATGCATTAAATGCCAGCAAAGTGATATGCAACCCAACACATAAAATATTATTACAATTAAATTACCTGAAAACACATTCTGCATTTCTCGGTATAAATTATGAACCGGTTGGTTGTTGTATTCCTGCCCAAGGGTTGTTTCAGCGAGAGGTTGAATATTTGCCAAACCACCGAAACGGGAAGGGATCCAGAAATGATAGAAATGCATTATTAAAAATATTAAGATCAATGTACCAAGTAAACCCATACTCTTACTGTACCATTTGCTTTTTCCATCTGCCCTTGTAACAGCGTATTTTACGGGACGTGCAATTTTGTTTTGTCTCCATAATAACAATCCCTGCACAATATGCAACAGTAAAAAAAGCATCAATCCTATTTCCATAGTACGGATAATAAAATTACTACCCATAAAATGACCCCAATGGTTAAAGGTTTCACCACCGTCATTAAAAAATATCATTGAATTAATTCCGGCATGAACAACTAAAAAAGTAATTAGAAATAATCCTGTAGCACCCATTAAAAATTTCTTACCAATAGAAGAAGTGAAAAAAAGTTTCCAAGTCATAAAGCAAATGTTATTGAAAAAATATACTACAAAAATACGTCAGGTAACCTCAAGTTTTTAATTTTATTTTAAATGTTTCATTAAAGATTTGTTTAATTAAAGAACTTTGCATAAAAAATTTATGAATCACATTTCTATAAACGAAATAAAAGATTGGGACAGATTTTACAGGTCCAATTTTATAAACTGTTTGTCTGGATTTAAACCCGTGAGTTTAATCGGTACTGTTAATAAGGACCAAGAACCAAATCTTTCCATATTCAGCAACATTATTCATATAGGTGCTGACCCTGCATTAATAGGATTTATAAATCGTCCGCATGCCGCAAGTCCACATACTATTGCAAATATTGAAGCAACAAAGCAGTTTACTATTAATCACATTCAGTCAACATTCGTCTCAAAGGCACATCAAACAAGTGCTAAATACGAGGCAAGAATTAATGAGTTTAAAGAAACAGGATTAACTGAGATTTATAGAAACAATTTTAAAGCACCTTTTGTTTCTGAAAGTAACATTCAATTCGCACTGGAACTTGTTGAAATTATTTCGATAAAGTGCAATGGAACATTTATGGTTATCGGTTCATTAAAAGATGTTTACTTAAACAAAGAACTAATATTGAATGATGGATTTATTGATATTCAAAAAAGCGGAAGCATTGTATCTTTGGGCATTGATGCATATTATTCATGTGAGCCTGTAGAGAGATATGAGTATGCAAGAGTAAATACAAGTCCAGCAAAAAAAACAACTTTCTAAATCTAATAGATCAGCCCAATCTTTTTCCCATCTCTTCGTCAATTAAAGCGAAAATTATTTCGGGTTTTAAAGTTCGCCATTGCAACAATTCAAACATTTCAAGATAATTTGTTATTCTAGCTTTTTTAAAATCATGCTTACTCTGCTCGGGTAAATTTAAAAGAACGATCCATCCCCTGTCGTCTGTTATCTGCTCATGCCATTCTTCATAATAACTATCATCGCTGCTGTGAAAATTTAATACATTTTCTCCTATCAGTATAAACTTGTAAATCCCCTGTCTGTATAACAAATCAGTAATGTTTCTTCTTAACGTCATCACATCATTCTCTATAGCATCATTCCATTCCCCTAATAATTCTATAATGCAAAAATGCTGGTCATAATCCGCAAATAATAATTTTAAATACAAAGTTGTTGAACCAAATTCATCCCACTGCGGATGTATGTAATAATTGTAAACCAGATGGGTGTATTCAAACTCACTGTAAGCTTTTTTAAAGAAGGGAGATCTTCTGTCTTCTTCTGCTGTATATAAATGACGCCAATTAAAATAAGGTTCAATATTCTGCATAATTGCATGTCTTTGTAAAGACAATACAAATATCCTGCAAAAGAAAATTCGTTACATTCTAAATACGGAAACTTGGAGTTCAGAATCTACAAACCAAATCCAATAACCTACTTTTTTCAGATCACTCATAAAATTCAAACATAAAATGGGCTGCCTAAAAAAGCAGCCCCTGTACTTATAACTAATATTTTTTTTAGAGAATAATTACTTTATCTGACAGTATTTCATTGTTTTTTTCATCCAGTATTTTTACAATGTAGGTCCCTTTAACAGGGCGATTTTTTAAAGATACCTGCTGAGACTGCTGGCCTTTTGACAATCCAACTTTTGTAGACTGCAAAGCTCTTCCTACAAGGTCAGAAATAATAACAGTATAGGCACCATGCTGATTTCCATCAAGCAAAACATTAAATGTATTGCTTACAACAGGGTTTGGATAAATGCTGTTTTGAGAAAGATCATTATTCGTTTTAACAGGAATTAATTTAGACAAAGATTCATTTCTTGACTGATCAGCCTCATTTTGCAATAATAAATTTCCTGATGCTAAATCTGATGCATTGTAAACAACATCAGAACCTTCAATTTTTTTTGCAGCAAGGTCAGTTATAGACATTTTGTAATAACCCTCAAAAGAAGTGGCACTGCAGAGTATAATATTTCCCTGAGCATCTACAGCTGCACCATTTGTTGTGTAATTACCCGGCAAACCTGTAATAGTTCCTTTAAATGTTGTGATGCGAGAATTTACATCTACGACAAA
>JAYUZL010000050.1:0-46268 GCA_043751875.1 Ferruginibacter sp. | reverse complement strand
CTGTAAATTACAGTTGTCAAAAACCGCACCCGTTAAATCACAATCCCTAAAATCTACTTCCTCCAGATGGGAGGATTTGAAAACAGTATTTTTTAATTTCACTTTATAAAATGAGCTGTGTTTTAGATTACAATTGTCAACAGTAATTTCAAATGCCATTTGGCTACAGTGGTCAAACCGTAACCCAAGCATTTTTGAGTTGGTAAATACAATTCCTTTAAGAGCAGTATTGCTGAGCAATGCCATACTCAGGTTACAATGGTCAAACTTGCAGGATGTAAACTTTACATTCGATAAATCTGTGTTTGAAAAATCGCAGGTAGAAAAAATACAGTTTTCGTATTCACCTTTTGTAAATTGTTGCCCGGTATAATTTACTTTATCAAAAGTTTTATCTTCAAAAAAAACAGCGGGCATCGGGCTAATTTATTTTTATAATTATGCTGATTCTAAAAAAAGATATTTTTAGTTAGCATGTAGTTATCCTTTCTAAATTCTATCCGCCAAATTCGAATATTTACTTAATCTAAACAAAATTAATTCCATCAATTTCCTGAAAATGTTCATCAGATGTAAACAAAGGAAGATTATGTTGTAAGGCTGAGGCAGCTATCCAAATATCATTTTCGGGAATTGGTTTTCCCTTTAAATAACGTGCAGTTTTAATGCGACCATAAAATTCACTTGTTGTAGAATCTATTTGTATGACGGCGCAATTACTTAAAAATTTTTGTATTTGATTTAGGTGCTTTACAGTATCAGAAGATTTATAGGCACCGTAAAACAATTCTCCAATAACAGTACCGAAACAAACACTACTTCAAAATCATCTAATCTTGTTACGATTTTATTACGTTCTTTAAAAGCGTGTATGATAGTATTCGTACAAGCAAACATTTATTTCCAATCATCTGTATTTATTTTTTCGCAACCGGCAGCAATAATATCTTCAAGTTCGTTTGCCTCCGAATCTGTCAACGAACCAGCAAACATTGTAAAATTTCTACCTTTCACAATTCTTACATTATAATTAATAATGACATCTTCTACTTCCTGCAAAACAATATCATCGTTGATTTTTAATATTTCTTCTATTAAATGTAATTTTTTTGCTTCTCCAAACATATAAATGTGTTTACCTCAAATTTAAACTTAATAAATTATCATAGTGTCATGGCCAACAAGAAATATTAATTTATTCACTCAACTCCAGCCACCTCATTTCCTTTACATCCAGCCCTGCAATAATTTCATTTACACGCAGCGATAATTTTTGTATTTCATCGTAAGAAATATTGCTGCTCATCTTTGTTTCCAGTGCTACCTTTTCATTTTGTAGTGTTGGTATTTCTTTATCCAGCGTCTTTAACTCTTCTTTTTCTTTAAAGGATAATTTTTTCGTTGCTGTACTATTTGTTGACGTAACCGGTTTTGCTTCTACTTTTTCCACTACGCTGCCCATTATCATCTTACCATCATCTTTTCGGGTACCTGCTTCAATTTCTTTTGCATAAGCACGGTATTGGGTGTAATTGCCCGGGTAATCTTTTATCACACCTTCACCTTCAAAAGCGAAAAGGTGTTCAACCATTCTATCCATAAAATAACGGTCGTGGCTTACAATTAAAATACAGCCCGGGAAATCCATTAAAAATTCTTCCAGTGTGCGCAATGTTTGAAGATCCAGGTCGTTGGTTGGCTCATCCAGTATTAAAAAATTTGGATTTAAAAAGAGTACGCTCATTAAATGCAACCGTCTCTTTTCGCCACCGCTCAGTTTACTTAACGGTGTAAATTGCTGCTGCGCATTAAAGCCAAACTTTTCCATAAACATGCTGGCAGAAAGTTTAGTACCGTCTGCAAGGGGAAAATATTCTGCCATATCCTTTACATACTCAATAGCACGTTTATCTTCTTTGTATTGCAGCCCTTCCTGGTTAAAGTTGCCGAACACCACTGTATCACCATGGTTTATTTTTCCACTGTCGGGTTCTTCCTGCAGCAAGGCAATCTTTAAAAACGTAGATTTTCCTACCCCATTTTTCCCCACTATCCCAATTCTTTCCCCTCTTTTAAAAGTATAATCAAAGCCTTTCATTATTAATTTATCGCCAAAAGATTTGTTTACTTTTTTCATTTCCAGGATCTTACCACCAAGTCTTGTCATTTTTACCTGGAGACTCACTTCAGCATCTTCTTTTTTAACGGAAACCCGTTCTTCTACAGCTGTAAAAGCATCCTGGCGGCTCTTGCTTTTTGTGGTGCGGGCTTTAGGCTGTTTGCGCATCCATTCCAGCTCTTTTCGAAAGATGTTTTTATCCTTTTGAAACTCGCTTGCCTCAATATCCTGCCTTAAACTTTTTTGCTCTAAAAAATAATCGTAATCGCCTTTGTAGACAAACAGTTTTTCTTCATCCATTTCAATTATTTCGTTGCACACCGCATCGAGAAAATAACGGTCATGCGTTACGAGTAAAATGGTCATTTTATGTGTACTCAAAAAATCTTCCAGCCATTCAATCATGCTAACATCGAGGTGGTTGGTAGGTTCATCCAAAATGAGCAGGCATCTGCCTTCGTGCAATTGAGCTTCTATAAGCGATTGTGCAAGTGCAACCCTTTTGCGCTGCCCGCCACTGAGCGTATTCATTTTAGCTTCCAGATCATGCAGGTTAAGTTTACCTAGAATCTGTTTCATTTCACTTTCAAAGCCCCATGCATTCAATTCTTCCATTTTACCCATAATATCTGCCAGCAGATCCATATCTTCTTTACCCTCATCTAAATATTCTTCATATGCACTTACTGTTTTTATAACTGGGTTATCTAAACGAAGCACATTCTCCCGGATACTTTTTACCTCCATAAAGGGCGTATCCTGTTGTAGCATGATCACTTTAACGTCTTTATGTACCCACAAGGTGCCGGTATCCGGCGTATCGAGCCTGGCAAATATTTTAAGTAAGGTGGATTTTCCTGTACCATTGCGGGCAACAAAGGCAATTTTATCTCCTTCTTCTACGTGAAAAGATATATTTTGAAACAATGTTCTAACTCCAAAGGACTTACTGATGTTTTCTAATGAGGCGTAATGCATATCTTACAAAGATAGCTTAAGTGGTTTAGTATCTTTTTTAGAACGGCATAACTTTCTTAATAATTTGTGTCGTAAAATCGGTTTAATTTTAATCCCTTCTCAATTTGCTTAACAATTTTGCTTTATCAAAAGGGCTTTTATAAGGGTAAAAAAGGTAACTTCTTCGCTTTAAAAAAATAACATGCATACTATTTTAATAACAGGTGCGGCGGGATTTATTGACTGACATCGATATGGGGTTTATCTCAGTGTAATCGCAATGTAGGCTTTATAAATAAGTAGATGATTTACAAAAAATAATTCTTCGTTTAGTCGTTTCCATTGTTTCTTCATGCTACAAACTCAAAAGGTATCCCGATGGCTTTAGAGGAGGATCACTAAGTTCCTAAAGGCAATCGTCAAAGACATATTGATGAATTTCTATCACAGAAATAGACCCGAATTGCAAAGTTGGCTCTGATATAAAAAATCTGGCAGGTTAGCCATTTTATTTGAGCGACTGTGTGATTAGCGAAGATTTCAATCTGAGACAGAATATTGTCATATCGCCCGAGAGTGATTCTTGCAGATAATGTAAAGTTGCAAAACAAAATGAACATGTACGAAAACATAATTTGCGACGATGGGATTTTTCTTTTATTAGTTTTTGTATTAAATAAATTTATAAATCCGAGCTATTTAGTAAATAAGAGAGAAAATGCCAATTACACTTATTAAAAAGGCAGGTACGAAGGTGCCAATGCTACTATCGTATGTGAATTTAAAGCGCCTATAATTGAAACTAGCAGTAGTTTTTGACAGTTAATATGAAGAGGTTATATTTGTGTTTAAACTTACAAAAAATGTATGAATCTTAGAGGCAAGAAAGTATTGTTAACAGGCGCAGATGGATTTATAGGAAGTCATCTTGCAGAAACATTGTTAACTGCAGGTTGTGAAGTTACAGCTTTTGTATATTACAACTCCTTCAACACATGGGGTTGGCTAGATTCCTTAGACCAAAAAAAGCTTTCAAAACTAAAAATTTTTGCAGGCGATATTCGTGACCCTAATGGCGTACGAACTGCAATGAAAGGAGTTGATATTGTTTTCCATTTAGCAGCCCTCATTGCCATTCCTTTTTCTTATCATAGTCCGGATTCTTACATTGATACTAATGTAAAAGGCACACTTAATATAGTACAGGCTGCAAAAGATTTTGGCATAGAAAGGGTGATTGTCACATCTACTTCTGAAGTGTATGGTACTGCACAATATGTACCTATAGATGAGACACATCCCAGACAACCTCAATCGCCTTACAGTGCTTCTAAAATTGGGGCAGATTGTATTGCAGAGTCATTTTACAGAAGTTTCAACTTACCGCTGACGATTGTACGTCCTTTCAATACTTTTGGTCCACGCCAAAGTGCAAGAGCTATCATACCTACCATTATTACACAGCTTCTGGCAGGTCTAAAGGAGATAAAGCTTGGTGAACTTACTCCCACCCGTGACCTGGTATTTGTAAAGGATACCGCGTCAGCCTTTCTGGCCATTGCTGAGAGCGATTCCCTCATTGGGCAGGACTGTAACATTGCTACAGAGATTGAAATAACTATCGGAGAGCTAGCTAAAACATTGATAGAAAAAATAAACCCTTCGGCAACGATTTTGCAGGAGTCGGAAAGGATGCGTCCGGAAAAAAGTGAGGTATTCAGGCTATTTGGATCTAATAAAAAACTGAAAGCCCATACTGATTGGGAGGCTAAATATTCTTTTGAAGCCGGTATAGAAGAAACGATTGCCTGGTTTCGTATAGCAGAAAATAACAGTAATTACAAAGCCCATATCTATAACATTTAGCAATGCAAACTACAGCACTAACCAATAACAATACAGGAGCGCAAACAAAAAAGTTTGCCGACATTATACAGTTTATTCGCAAGGTATTTTCCAGCCCGACCGACTATATTCCACTGCACAAACCACATTTTGGAGGAAACGAAAAAAAATATCTTCAGGAAACGATTGACAGTACATTTGTTTCTTCCGTTGGTGCTTTTGTAGATAAGTTCGAGCAAATGATGCAGCAGACGACTAGTGCAAAGTATGCAATAGCTACTACAAATGGCACTACAGCTTTACACCTAAGCCTATTGGTAGCAGGAGTGCAAAAAGGGGATGAGGTGATTACCCAAGCGCTTACTTTTGTAGCCACTGCTAATGCTATAGCGCATGCTGGTGCTGTACCCGTATTTGTAGATGTTGATATGGATAATTTAGGAATGTCTGCTGTCGCTTTAAAAGAATGGTTAAAGAATAATGCAAAAGTAAATGCTGATAATGAATGCATAAACAAGCAAACGGGTAAAAGGATTGCAGCTTGTATTCCGATGCATAGTTTCGGCCTACCTCTGCAGATTGAGGACTTGGTAGAAATTTGCAATGAATATTCTATCCCGGTTATAGAGGATGCTGCAGAATCTCTCGGAAGTTATGTGGGAGATAAACATACAGGTACTTTTGGCCTTTTAGGTACTTTTTCTTTCAACGGCAACAAGACGATTACTTGTGGAGGTGGTGGTGCTGTTATTACAAATGATGAAGCGCTTGCAAGGAAGGCCAAGCATCTTTCTACTACCGCAAAAATTGCTCATAAATGGGAATTTGCTCATGATGAGATTGGTTATAATTATCGTCTCCCAAATCTCAATGCAGCCCTTGCTTGTGCTCAGCTGGAACAATTGCCATCGATACTTGCCAATAAAAGAGCCCTTGCAGTATTATATAAAGCATTTTTTGCTGATAAAGATGTAGATTTTATTGAAGAACGAAGTAATTCAACGGCTAATTATTGGCTAAATACTATATTGTTTAAAACACAACAGGAACAATTAGCCTTTCTAGATTATACTAACAGCAATGGCGTAATGACAAGACCTGCATGGAAACTGATGACCGATTTGATAATGTATGCATCATGCCAGAGAGGCGATTTGCACAATAGTAAGTATCTGGTAGAAAGGCTGGTTAATATCCCAAGTTCTTATCGTCCATGAAAAATTTAATACTCATAGGTGCCGGTGGTCACTGTACTTCATGTATCGATGTTATAGAACATGAGGGCAAATACCGCATAGTCGGAATTTTGGATAAGAAGGAAAATTTAGGCAAAGTACTGCTCGGATATAAAATTATAGGAACTGATGCAGACGTTTTGGAATATGTAGAGGGAAATTATTTTTTATGCACTTTGGGTATGATTAACAACGTCAGCTTACGCGGCAGAATAATAAATAATTTTTTCCATTACGGAGCAAAGTTTGCTACTGTGGTTTCTCCGAAGGCACAAATATCTAAACACGCTGAATTAGGTGCGGGTAGTATAGTGCTACACCACGTTACAATAAGTGCTAATGTAAAAATCGGATTACATTGCATAATTAATACGGGAGCGAACATAGAGCATGACAGTGTTATTGGAGATAATACACATATCTCTACTAATGCTGTTGTAAATGGTCATTGCCATATAGCTGAAAATTGCTTTGTGGGAAGTAATGCTACAATAATACAGGGCGTTTCATTAGCAGAAAAATCAGTTGTAGGAGCAGGTGCGGTACTTTTGAATTCCTTTCTTAAAACCGGTACGTTTATAGGGAATCCTGCAAAAGAAAAAAAAATATGAACAAGAAAGTAATTATCATTGCTGAAGCCGGCGTAAACCATAATGGCGACATAGAAACAGCAAAAAGACTTGTAGATGCTGCTGTAGATGCAGGGGTGGATTATGTAAAATTTCAAAGTTTTAAAGCCACTGCAATGGTGAGCAAACATGCACAGAAAGCCGCCTACCAAAAAGCACAAACTGATGCCGGAGAATCGCAGTTAGAAATGTTAAAAAAACTCGAGTTGAGTGAAGCGGATCATTATATTCTTTTAGCATATTGCAAGGCAAAGAAAATAAAATTTCTATCTACCGCTTTTGACGAAGAAAGCATAGAGTTGCTTAAGCGTTTAGAAATCAGTCTCGGCAAGATACCATCTGGCGAAATCACGAATCTTCCGTACCTACGCAAAATGGCAGCTGCTTTTCCATACATTATTTTTAGTACAGGAATGTGCAGCATGGAAGACATCAGTGCTGCCTACGATGCACTGATAAAAGGAGGATCTGTGCAAAAGAATATTACGATTTTACATTGTAATACCGAGTATCCCACCCCTATGTGCGATGTTAATTTAAAAGCCATGAATACAATACGAGAGCAGCTGGGAGTCTCTGTAGGGTATAGCGACCACACCCTGGGTATAGAAATACCAATTGCAGCCGTAGCGCTGGGCGCCAGCGTGATAGAAAAACATTTTACGCTTGATAAGAACGCAGAAGGGCCTGACCACAAGGCATCTTTGGAGCCGGCGGAATTAAAGGCAATGGTTTTGGCTATCCGCAATATAGAAGCTGCACTTGGCAGTGAAAAAAAGCAAATTTCCACTTCAGAAGAAAGAAACAAGACAATTGCACGTAAAAGTCTTGTAGCCAAATTGCCAATCGTTAAAGGAGAAAGTTTTACAGAAGAAAATATTGCTGCGAAGCGACCCGGTGATGGTATTAGCCCTATGCTTATAGATGGAGTGCTGGGGAAAATAGCAAAAAAAAATTTCGAAACTGACCAACCAATTGAATTGTGAAAAAAATTTGTGTCATAACAGGATCCCGTGCTGAGTATGGCCTTTTGCAATCGCTTATGAGGCGGATACAGCAAAGCGACAGCCTGAAGTTACAGGTACTAGCTACAGGTATGCATCTTTCCCCCGAGTTTGGTCTTACCTATAAAAATATAGAAGAGGATGGCTTTATTATAGACGAGAAGGTAGAGATGCTGCTATCGGCTGATACGGATGTGGCTGTGGCAAAATCTACAGGGTTGGGCATGATAGGATATGCCGATGCCCTTTGCCGTTTGCAACCTGATCTGGTGGTTATTCTGGGAGACCGATTTGAGATTTTTGCTGCGGCAAGTGCAGCATTTCTTATGAAGATACCTTTAGCGCATCTACATGGAGGCGAACTGACCGAAGGTGCAACTGATGATGCACTTCGACATGCCATTACTAAGATGAGTTTTCTACATTTCACATCTACAGAAACATACCGCAAGCGTGTGATACAGCTAGGGGAAGACCCTGCACGCGTATATAATTTTGGTGCTATAGGCATCGATGCCATAAAATGTTTAGAATTGCTGACTAAAGAAGCGCTCCAAAAGTCGCTGGGTATAATGTTTACAAATAAAATACTGTTAGTAACCTACCATCCTGTAACTCTGGAAAATCATACCGCGGCGACGCAAATGGATGAACTAGCACATGCATTAGAAAATTTTTCAGAATGCACAATAATATTTACAATGCCTAATGCTGACGCTGATGGTAGGATTATAATACAAAAAATTGATGAGTTTGTAAGTAAAAATTCTGCATTTTCTTATTCATTTAAAAGTTTAGGACAACTGCGCTACCTTAGTCTATTGAACCTTGCAAGTGTGGTAATCGGCAACTCATCCTCTGGCATTATAGAGGCACCATCTCTAGGCGTACCTACTTTAGATATTGGTGACAGGCAAAAGGGCAGAATTAGCAGCGCAACTGTATCTCATGTACCAGCAGCACAAGAATCGATCACAGCTGCAATCAAAAAAGCTTTGGAACCGGAATATAAAGCCTGGTGTACATTGCAAATTAACCCCTATGGCCATGGCGATACTTCTGTAAAAATATTAGATACGATTGAAAAGCTCGATAACATTACTGATTTAAAAAAGAAATTTTTCGATATTAATAAAACATGAACAACTTTCTACACCATATAGTTCCTGATAATATCAACATCAAGGAAGCTTTGGTATCACTTAATAATATTGAGGATACGTTTCTAATACTTTTCGTAACCGACTGTAATGGAAAAATGATAGGTACGATTACCGACGGGGATATCCGCCGTGCACTAATAGGTGGCTCTACGATGGAGGCAACTGTGACAAAAGGCATGTACCGCAATTTTCGATTTATTCGTCAAAAAGATTTTAGCCTACAACAATTTAAAAACTATAAAGAGGAAGGCATAAATCTACTACCAGTTTTAGATGATGAAAACAAGATAATTGGTATTAAAGATCTCAAAAAGCTTAAAAGCTTTTTACCTGTAGATGTAGTCATTATGGCGGGTGGGGAAGGTCACCGGCTACGTCCACTGACCGAAAACACTCCAAAACCGTTACTGAAAGTTGGTGATAAACCAATAATAGAACATAATATCGACAGATTGATAACGTTTGGTGTTCAAAACATTCATGTAACGCTGAGATATTTAGGAAAGCAAATAGAGGATTATCTTGGAGATGGCAGCATTAAAAATACAAGTATTAAATACGTGACCGAAAAAGAAAAGTTAGGCACTCTTGGAGCAGTCGGGCTTTTGACAGCATTCGAGAATGATGTTATAATGGTTATGAACTCTGACCTTCTTACAAATATTGATTATGAAGATTTTTATACAAACTTCTTAGAAACAAAAGCAGATATGTTGATTGCTGCAGTGCCATATGCAGTAAAAGTTCCCTACGCCGTATTAGAAACAGATGGTAACCGGGTTAGGCGCTTTGCAGAAAAGCCCACTTACACATACCATAGTAATGCCGGCATCTACCTTATAAAAAAAGAACTACTTGACCGGATAAGTGGGAGGGAATTGTATGATGCAACTGATTTTATGCAGAGTCTTATAAATGAAGGGCGGAATGTGCAAACTTATCCACTACTGGAGTATTGGCTAGACATAGGTAAGCACGATGACTATAAGAATGCGCAAGAAGCTATAAAGCACATGAAATTATAAAACAAAAAATTCCATGAATATACTGATTACTCTATGTGCCAGAGGTGGGTCAAAAGGAATACCTGGAAAAAACATAAAAGAACTTAACGGCAAACCCTTAATAGCTTATAGCATCGCCCATGCCACAGAATTTGCCGCAAAATATAATTGTGACATAGCGCTTTCTACAGAAGATGAAAAAATAAAGAACGTGGCACTACAGCATGGCCTAAGCACATCTTATAAAAGGCCCTACGACCTGGCCACTGACGCAGCCGGTAAAGTACCCGTAATAACCTCACTGCTCGTGTATGAAGAAAAGACAAGAAGCAAGAATTACGACTATATCTTAGATTTAGATGTTAGTGCCCCTATGCGAACCTTAGACGATTTGCAAAATGCTTTTGTAATTCTAAAAAACGATCCTAATGCTTTAAATATATTTTCAGTCGGGGTCGCAGGAAAAAATCCTTACTTCAATATGGTGGAAAAGTCTCTGGAAGATGGCTACTTCAAGATATCCAAAGCATTGTCTCGAGGTGTAAAAAGTAGACAGGAAGCACCGCAAGTTTTTGCAATAAACGGATCGTTGTATTTTTACGCCAGGGCTTTCTTTGAAGAAGGCTTACAAGACGCTGTTACACAACGATCTTTGATATTTAAAATGGAACACGAATGTTTTGATTTGGATTTGCCGCAAGATTTCCATTATCTGGAATATCTGATCAGTAATAATAAGCTAGATTTTAAAATATAATTAAAAGGTGAAAATTCTTTTTGTAGGAATAGATTTAAATCGGAGCGACATGTTGATTGGCTTAGGCCCTGCATGCGAGCGTGCGGACTGCTATTTTTTAGAAAATTTTAATGAGACAGATGTATCCACTTCTGTAGCCCATACCTTAGGCACTATTATTTATTGGAAGAGCTATTCGGATGCTGTTCAACTGTTACAAATTATAAAGCCAGATAAATTAATCTTTCAGCTTATAGATAACTATTATCATGTTGCCTTATTTTTTGCAGCGAGACACTTACTAAAAATACCAATCTGGTATATGGACCATGGAATAAGATATGAACATGGGATGATGAATATGGATGTGATAGAATCTGGAATAAGGGCCTCTTTAAGCAGGCGCATAGCAGGTAAAAAAGTAAAATCTTATGTCGCTTTATTAAAAAATAGGTTTTTTAGAAAAACTAAAGTGCAATTGACACTTAAATTAAAGCAAGATATACAGCAAGTTTTTAATAGCCGAAGCAAAAATAATTTTGCAGTTTTTATGAAAGAATGCGGACATTTATTGCAACCAGATGGCTTTATTGCATACTCACCCGAAACCTTTGCATTCCACAAGATTTTTTTTAGTCTACCAATAAATTATGAAAGTAAAAACAAAGTTCACTATGTCGGAATTCCTGCGCTGGATAATTTATTTTGGCTTAAAAGCTATGAGCCTGCTGACACCGCAGACTCTCTTTTGTTAATAGACCAAGTACTTCATGAACAATCTCTCATGGGATGGACCGAACAAAAAAAAATTGACTTCCTCATTAAACTTGTGCAAACGTTACAAAAATTTAATTTAAAGCTAAAAATAAAGCCACACCCGTGGAATAGCTCTTATTACGATAAGCTACCTCAAGTAATAAAACAACATGTAATTATTTTACAAAATATAAATCCAGAAAGTATTGATGGTGCAAATATGGTTGCAAGTTTTAATTCTACGTTGTTATTACCCTTTTGCACTTCTACGAAGTTTAGAGTATTTTGTTTTGAAATGAATCCGCAGGTAGTGATTCCGTCTTTCTCGTATGGTATCACTAAATTTGAAGTTGCTCAGGAAATAGAAAATTTTGAAGAACTAGACTGTTTATTGGATAAATCCGGAAAAACTAGATCTATATTTGAAACTGAAAAAATTGAAAAATTTACCCGGTTAATGCTTTATAAATTCGACGGGTTTTCTTCAAAACGATTGAATGATGCTATTTTAACCAACGAGGAGTAAATATGTTTTGGTAAAGTAGAACAGAAAAAAAAGCAGACTATAATGTTCATTTGAAAAATTAACGAAAGTGGTAAAAAAACACCAACTATTTTTCAGAATATTAGCTGTTTCTATGAATATTAAATTTTTAATTCCGGTTGATATAATCAGGTTGGTGGCCCCACAAACAATTTGGCTATAACCATAAAACCTTCAGTTATCGTTTAAAATCTGAATTATGAAAACGAAACCACGGCAACATTTTAATAACCTTAATAAGCATCAAAATGAGGTTGATTAAGAAAGATAAAGCTGTCGCATATGCCGCACCAATTCCACCGTATTCCCTGATAAAATAGAAGTTGAACGCAATATTGGTAATGATATTTACAATGGCCAGCCAAATAAGATATCTTGTTTTTTTATAGTAATAAATGTAAGAGGAAAACAGCATATAGATACCCCAAAAGAGGTATCCTAAACTTACCCAGAAAACGTATTTAGACCCTTCCATGTATCTGGGGTCCATAAAATATTTGAAAAAGAATGGACTTGCGATGTTCATTATTAATAGAATAAACACGAGCCCTCCTATACATAGGTAGGTAAACCGCCTTATTTGTCTCTCCTTTGCTTCGTTTAAGTCTTGAAGACGCTCCATTATAAAGGGTGTAGCTATATTTGCTAAAGCGGTTGCTCCTATTAGCAGAACAGTGCCAACGGTATAACCGACGCTATATATTCCAGCTTCTTTTAAAGATACCATCTTGGATATGAACAGCCTGTCAGACTGATTCACCACAAATTTGCCAAGGGTGTGAAAAATCAAGGGTGACCCAAATATTATACTTGCCCTCACGTATTTCCATTGTATATGCAGGGTAAGAAGTTTATTCCTGTAAAAATATATAAAGTTTACTAAGGTTAATAGTATGGAAGTGACAATCCATGAAAGTATTCTTCCTTTCCACCCTAAGCCCATTAGCACTACGAATAGCAGGGTTAGCGACAGCTCTAATAATACTCTGAAAATATTATAGAGGGCATAATATTTCGAATCTTTTGTGATGATTTGGTAAGATGATATCGTGTCGGTATAAATCGTCATGGCCGCCAGAGGAAACATACTTAAAGCCCACCACTTGGCATCTGCAGGTAACTCTAGTGGCGCTGCTATAAAGTCGTAGGCAAAGTAGCCAACGACAAAGAGCAAGACAGTAGGTAGTATAGGGATAAAGGCTGCAGATGAGAACAAGGATGCAAACTCCCGCTTGTCTTCCATACGGAAGTATTCTACCATAATGTAACTAAAAGCTACCAAGCTTACCAATGGAATTAAGATTGTCACATAGGTGTTGATAATTGCTATTAGCCCATAATCTGTAGGTATAAGATAGTGGGACAGCACCGGCATCAGCAGGAAGTTAATACCTGCACCAAAGAAGCCGACGAATGTGTATATGCTAAGTGAGCGAAGGGATTTCATTAATTAGTAACTATCTCCGTTGGAAAGTTTTCGGATTCTGTGGCAAATAAACCAATTGGATTAATAATATGTTCAATTGATATTTCAAATATATCGTACTTTTTTGTAAAATTCGCTTCTAACCGAATAGCCACGTTTTACTGCGAATTTGCCCACACAGTTGGCCACAAACCTCCTCTTGTGAAAGTATAAGGTAAAAATATAACAGCATGATTTATCTTCATGATTTTTGGATTAATAATGAATTTGAGATATTTTAAATTAAATTTAGTTGGCAGCACTCAACTTTTTGCACAGCGGCTAAAATCTTGTTACTTTTTTGGTTACTCTTATGAAAATATGTTAAAGATAAAAAATAAAAAATATGTTGGTATCTAATTTCGCCATTATGCATGAGTACGTTTATGATTTAATTTAACTACTAAGATTAAGCGATATTATAATTTAAATTATCTTGAAGGAATAGCTGATTTTATAATTTTAAAAACAGTGAAAAATATTAAGGGACTTTAAAACAGAATAACAAGGGTTTTGAGCAGGTGATTTTAGAAAAAAATATATTGGTATAAATGAAAATAAAGAGTTGCATGGATTGAATTTTTATTTTTTTCTTTTGTTATACAAAGTGTTAGTAAATCTAGAGTATTTATAGAAGGGCTAAAATCTAGGAATGAATTTAAAAGTGATTAAGATTTTGCAACCATCTACCTGTAAAACATAATGCTATTGAAATAAGCTAAACAGCTTCCAAATAACTAAATTAAATAATAGGTGAACAAAATGGTTTTAGTTGTTGAATTTTTCGACTATAATTTTTCTGAAAAAATTGACCTTCGTTTAATTAAGGTGGTTTTAATCAATATCAACTCTCATCTGCAGGCTTTTGTTTGTGATAAATTGTGTAATAGCGCAATAAAGTATATCTTAGTTTTCAGTATTATAGCTCAATTCGTATAACAATTTGTTACATAGGGAATGAAGACAAATTATTCAAAGCATATTTTGCATTAGAAATACTTGAAAATTGCAAGGATTTTAAATGAAAAAGATATAAGGTTTTTCCTGGAGATGATATAACATGGTGTCTTATGATAGAGAAGTAAAAATGAAAAAGCCTTCCGTTTATTGAAAATTCAATTTAAAAAATAATCTAATAAATGAATTTAGAAGAAAATAGGACTCAGCAAATAACCATAGTTGACTATGGAATGGGTAATCTGCTTTCTGTAAAAAAGAAACTTGACAGGTTAAATAAGAATACAAAAATTAGTTCAGATCCAGCTGATATTTTGGCTTCTGAAAAAATAATATTGCCGGGCGTAGGGCATTTTCAAAACGCAATGGAGAACCTGCATAAAGCGGGTTTATATGAGGCATTAAACGAAGCTGTTTTAATAAAGAAGATACCTGTATTTGGAATATGCCTTGGTATGCAATTAATGGCAAAACACAGTGAAGAAGGAAATACAAAAGGACTGGGATGGATTGATGCTACTGTTGTAAAGTTTGGCGTGAAAGATAAACTTATTTACAAAGTGCCACATATTGGATGGAACCAGATAGTATCTAAAAAACAGAGTAAACTAATGAAAGGTATACCTGAATTTTCAGAATTTTATTTTGTTCATTCTTATCATTTAAAATTAAATGGTGATTGTTCTGATGCATTGCATGAAACTGATTATGAGTATCCGTTTATTTCGGGAATAGAAAATGGAAATATAGTGGGGGTGCAGTATCACCCTGAAAAAAGCCACCATATTGGGGAATTGATGTTAAAAAATTTTGTTGACAGTTATTAAGCTTATTTTTAAAACTAGATATAAATATTAATGATTAAATATTATTAAATGTTTCGTCCAAGAATTATTCCTGTGTTGTTGTTGAAAAATAATGTATTGGTAAAATCAATTAATTTTAAAAATCATAAATATATAGGAGACCCTATTAATGCGGTTAAAATCTATAATGATTTTTCTGCAGATGAGCTAGTATTTCTTGATATTGAAGCAAGCAGAAAGAAAAGACTTATATCCCTTGACTTTGTAAAAAGAGTGGGTGAAGAATCAAATATGCCTTTTGCCGTTGGAGGGGGCATAAGAACTATAAATGATATAAGAAGTATAATAAATGCCGGAGCAGAAAAAGTTGTGATTGGTACGTATGCCGCCGAAAATCCCGATTTTATTTTTGAAGCGTCAAGCTTTTTTGGTTCATCAACTATTTGCGTATGTATAGATGTTAAAAAGAGTTTTATGGGGAAAAAGGGAATGTGGGTGTTAAATGCAACAAAATCTACGCAATACACACCAGTTGAATTTGCGAAAGTCATGGAGCAGAAAGGTGCAGGAGAAATTATTATACAATGTGTGAATAGAGATGGACAGATGGGAGGTTATGACATAGAACAGATAAAAGAAATTTCGGAAAATACTAGTATACCCGTTATAGCATTAGGAGGCGCCGGCAAAATGGAACATTTGCAGGATGCATATAGCAAAGGATACGCAAATGGGTTAGCTGCTGGCAGTATGTTTGTGTACCAAGGTATTAAAAGAGGTGTTTTGATTAACTATCCGGAGAAAGAAGAACTTGTATTTAAAAAGTAAAAAACTAAATGTCTCAAAAAAAATACCAACAATGCAATAGATGTGTAATGGATACTTCTGATCCACAGATTACTTTTGATGGTAATGGAAATTGTAACCATTGCACTGAATTTATTGGAGTAAGGAGTAAATATTTATATAAACCTGATGAAAGTGAAAAAAACTTTACTCGAACTATAAAAAAAATTAAGAAGGAGGGAAGAGGGAAAGAATACGATTGTATAGTTGGAGTAAGCGGAGGTGTAGATAGTAGTTATGTAGCATACTTGTGTAAGCAAAATGGATTAAGAGTACTAGGTGTGCATATGGATAATGGATGGAATGCTGAAGAAGCCAACCTTAACATAAAAAATATTACGAGAAAGCTAGGGATCGACTACGAAAGTAGGGTGCTGGATTGGGAAGAATTTAAAGACTTACAGCTTTCCTTTTTGCGGGCAGCAGTACCTGAAGCAGAAACACCTACTGATATTGCCATACTTGGAGCGTTACATAAGATAGCGGGAAAATACGGAGTAAAATATATAATCAGTGGAGGCAATATGGCTAGTGAGGGTATTCTGCCTAAATGCTGGCATTACGATAGTAAAGATTATAGGTATTTAGATGCTATCCATAAGAGATTTGGTAAAGTTAAATTAAGAAACTTTCCATCCTTTTCTTTTTTAAAAGAAATGTACTATAAACTTATAAAACAGGTAAAAATTATTTATATCCTTAATGATATATTGTATGTAAAAAGCGATGCAATGCAAATTTTAAAAGATGCTTTAGATTGGAAATATTATGGTGGGAAACATTATGAATCAAAATATACCAGTTTTATTCAATCATACTATTTGTATGAAAAATTCCCTATAGATTATCGCAGAGCAACTTATTCATCTATGATATGTACGGGCGAAATGACAAGAGAGGAAGCATTGGAACAATTAAAATCAAAACCTTACAACGAATTGACGATAGAGGAAGATAAAAAATATATTGCAAAAAAACTTGCAGTAAGTAATGAAGAGTTTGAAAAAATAATTGCATTACCAGGTAAATTTTATTTTGAATACCCGAATAGTGAAAGCTTTTTGAAATTTATATATACATCTTATAGGAAAATTTATAAAAAAGAAAAGCTTGCAAGTGTTTAAAATATAAAAGTATAAAACAATTTGTGCTATTGCAACACAGACAGGAGTAAACATTAGGAAGTTGACAAATAAAATTTTAAATAAAACTAATGATATTTGAATCCACTCTAAAATATAATTTAAAAACGATTGTAAGAATAATATCTCACTTTACTTTCATAGATAATTTGTTAATGATAAAAGCTAGAAAAATAATGTTTTAACTTCTTTGTAATCATACTTGTTGAAGTATTACGAGTTAATTATAACTTATGTGTACTTTTTTATTAAGGTCTTAATTGTCACATCAATAAGAGGAAATTGTTCGACTTTCCTTTTTTAATACAGAAAAATATTCAAAAAAAGTTTCCATAAATCAATGATAATTTCCGTAAGTTTTTAAATATTCATGAAAAATAAATCAGTACTTTTTATCATTGAAGATCTGTGCGAGGGAGGTGCAGAAAAAGTGTTCGTACATATTGCAAATGGGTTCTCTAAGAATGGCTATGATGTAGAAATATTACTGGGAAAAAACCAGGGAGATTTTTTCAATCTTTTAAATCCAGAAATAAAAATAAGTATACTAAACGCATGGACTTTTTTTGATTTAAATTATAAATTGCCATTCTTTTTTAGGAAAAATTTTTACACATATGTTTTCACCGCTTCTGATTACATATCTGCTGCCACTATAATTGCAAAGTTCATTACTAAATCTCAATTTCAAACCATTGTTACACTACATTATGATTTACCTTTTCAACTATCTATTCTTCCCTTTCTAAACAGAAAATGGCTGGCATGGATAAATAGTGCTATTTTGACAAAGGCGTCAAAGATTGTAGCTGTTAGTGATGGCGTAAATAAAGGATTTAGAAAAGTCACAAAAAAAACAGGTCAATATCCAATAACAATTTATAACCCGGTAATTGATCCAACAATATATGAACTCGGCGATGAAGCAATTGATGATAAATTTACTGATCGGCCCTTTATTATCACTGTTGGAAGATTGTGTGAACAAAAAAATCAATTGTTACTACTGGAATCGTTCAAAAAAATTTCTGGGAAATTCACCAGCTTTAATTTACTAATATTGGGTACTGGGCCTAGAGAGGAAGAATTAAAAAAGTTCGTATCTGAAAATAAAATAGCATCAAAAGTACATTTTCTAGGTTTTCAGCAAAATCCATTTAGGTATATCAAAAAGGCTAAACTATTTGTTCTGTCTTCACATTATGAGGGGTTAGGTAATGTTATAATAGAAGCTCTTGGTTTAGGTATTAATGTTGTTAGCACCGATTGCCCTAGCGGACCGGGTGAAATACTACAGCAAGGAAAATTTGGTTGGCTCTCAAAGATTAATGACATTGACGATTTAGCTTTAAAAATGGAAGTGGCTTTGCTAAACCCTAAACCTTCTTCATTGTTACAGGGCAGGGCTACAGATTTTTTAGTCCATAACATAGTAGATGAATATCTCAATATAGAAAAAGTATAAATATGTAAGTTCAACTAATAAGTGCAACAAATAGGTTTCATCTTCTTTTAAGGGCACCCTCAAAAGAAGATGAAACTGAAAAGCGAAATTTGTGTTGCATGACAAAAAACTATTTCCAGCTCACCTTAGCACAAAGGTATCAAATTGAGGGTTTAAAAAAAGTGGGTTTAAAGCAATGTGAGATTGCAAAAGCTATAGGAGTTAACAATAGCACAATTAGCAGAGAGCTGAGAAGGAACGTTCCAAAAAGGGGAACAGGAGCAAAATTATATGCAGCCCAAAAAGCTCAGGGAAAAACCGATAACAGACACAAAATTACGCCCAAGCAGATTTTATTTACTACATCATTAAAAGAAGTGGTTCATAAAAAAATGACTATTGAAAACTGGAGTCCTGAGCTTATAAGTGCGCAATGGAAGAAGGAAAACAAGCAGGGTGTAAGCCTTGAAACTATTTATAAGTTTTTATTGCAAACTAAATTTGGCAATAAAAAAAAGGGTGAGAAATTTAAGTCCCTATACAAGTTTTTAAAACATGGTAAAAGACGCAGAAAGCGTGGTAATTATAAGGATAGCAGAGGCATGATACCCAACAGAATATCAGTAGAAAAAAGATCAGTAATAGTTGAAAGAAGAAAAAGGTTAGGAGATATGGAGGTAGATTTAATTATTAGAAAAAACCATAAAAGCGGTTTGCTGGTAACCTTAGATAGAGCAACAATGATTACCACAATAGATAAAATAACATCTAAAAAACCAACGCATATAAAACGACTGATTTTAAAAAGAATGAAACATAATAAGCATCTTAAAACAATGACTTTTGATAATGACCAGGCTTTTAGTTTACATCAGGAAATTTCCAAAGAACTTAATATAAAAACTTTTTTTACCAGACCATACACTTCACAAGACAAGGGAAGTATTGAAAATAGAAATGGTGTGATAAGAAGATTTTATCCCAAGAGAACAGACTTTAATAATGTGACAAATAGTGATATTAAAAAAGTAGAAAAAATGATTAATAACAGACCCGTTAGAAAGTTTAATTATCAAACTCCTAATGAGGTATATTTACTAAAAGCAAAAATTGCACTTATTGCTTGAACACAGCATATTTATAACTGTAAATATTTTTTATTTAATTCCATAATATTGATAATAGTCATTAATTTACTTTTACCATTTAATACATTTCTTAACAATTTAGCTATACACTACGGACTTTTGTAAAAGCAAAATGGATAACTTTGCCGCTCTAAAAAAATGACATGCATACTATTTTAATAACGGGCGGGGCAGGTTTTATAGGTTCACATCTTACAAGGTTATTTGTAAAAAAATACTCCGCATATAATATAGTAAATCTAGACGCCCTCACTTACGCTGGTAACCTGGAAAATCTTTCCGATATTGAAAATGCTCCAAATTATAATTTTGTAAAAGGAAGTATCACGGATGCCGCTTTTTTAAAAGAGTTATTTGAAAAGTATCATTTTACAGGCGTGCTTCATTGCGCTGCAGAAAGTCATGTTGACAGATCTATAAGTGATCCATTGGCTTTTGTTACTACAAACGTATTGGGTACTGTTACCATGTTGCAACAAGCCAAGGATAGTTGGAAAAATGATATGAAAGGAAAGGTTTTTTACCATATTTCTACAGATGAGGTTTATGGATCTCTTGGTGAGACTGGCTGTTTTACAGAAGAAACAGCTTACGATCCGCGCAGTCCATATTCGGCAAGCAAAGCTTCATCAGATCATTTTGTACGTGCTTTTTACCATACTTACCAACTACCAATTAAAATAAGTAATTGTAGTAATAATTACGGTTCGTATCATTTTCCGGAGAAGTTAATTCCGCTTTGTATTCATAATATCATCAACAACAAGCCCCTTCCTATTTATGGTAAAGGTGAAAATGTGCGTGACTGGTTATTTGTCGAAGATCATGTGAGTGCTATTGATGTTATTTTTCACAATGGTAAGATAGGAGAAACCTATAATATTGGCGGGCATAACGAATGGACGAACATTAGCTTGGTAAAAGAACTGTGCAGGCAAATGGATGAAAAACTTGGTAGAGAAAAAGGCGAGTCGGAAAAATTGATTACTTATGTAACAGATAGAGCAGGGCACGATCTTCGTTATGCGATAGACGCTACCAAATTAAAGGAGGAGCTGGGTTGGATGCCATCCCTGCAATTTGAAAAAGGAATAAGTAAGACAATTAACTGGTATTTGGAGAATAGTAAATGGCTGGAGGAAGTTACAAGTGGTGACTATCAGAATTATTATGCAAAACAATATGTTTCCAAATAAAGCGATGCATGCAAAAACATACGATTATGTAAGTCTTGCAAAAGAGATTGTGTTGTTCCATTTACCTAAAAATGAATTTCGTGTTTTTTTATTTGGGGGCCCGGCTGTAGGAAATGCAAAACCAAAAAGTGATATTGATATAGGGATATGGGGGAGTAAGCAGATACCAATAAAGCTAAAAATTAAAATTGAGGAAGCATTTGAAGAAAGTATCATTCCATTTAAAGTAGATTTGGTATATTTTACATTTGTTGATAAAACGTTTAAAAAATATGCGTCACTAAAAACGATAGAATGGGCATAAAGGAAAAATACGAAGAGCAATTAATACTTTTAGGAAAAGCTGTCACCGATTTTAAATTATCGTTGGACGCCGGCATGGTAAAGTATGATGAAATTGAACAAAACTGGATTAAAAATGCGCAGGTGCAAAAATTTGAGTTTTGTTTTTGAATTACTATGGAGAACAGTAAAATCATTTTTTGAAATACAAAGCGAATTCTTTTTAACGCCAAAGCAAAATATAAAAGAATTATTTTTGCTTAATTTAATTGAGGAAGAGTTGTTCCTCGGTTTAATGAGTCGTAAAGATGATAGAAATAAGCTAAGCCATGTTTATAAACTAGAAATGTTTGAAGAAATATCTTCAAGTTTGCATGTGGATTATAACTCAGTTTTACTAGCCCAAAATTGTTTAACAAAAAGCAGATGAAAGGAATAATATTAGCAGGCGGTTCGGGCACAAGGCTTTATCCAATAACAATGGGTATAAGTAAGCAGCTAATGCCTATTTATGATAAGCCTATGATTTATTATCCGCTGAGTACATTAATGCTGGCCGGGATAAAAGATATTTTAATTATAACTACACCTGAAGACCAAGAGCAATTTAAACGTTTGCTTAAAAACGGAAGCCAATGGGGTTGTAACATACAATATGCAAAGCAGGAAATACCAAACGGCCTTGCACAGGCGTTTGTAATTGGAGCTGATTTTATTTTGTCAGATAAAGTAGCTCTTATATTAGGGGATAATATTTTTTATGGAAGTGGATTTGGAAATTTATTACGCAAAAGTGCATTAAATGAGGGCGGTACTATTTTTGCTTATTCGGTCAGTGATCCTGAAAGATATGGAGTGGTAGAATTTGATGACGATTTTAATGCCATTAGTATAGAAGAGAAACCATCAAAGCCTAAGAGCAGTTTTGCAGTGCCAGGTCTTTATTTTTATGATAATTCAGTTGTTGAAATCGCAAAAAATATTGAACCGAGCGCAAGAGGTGAGTACGAGATAACGACAGTAAATGATTATTATCTACAAAAAAAAAATTTAAAAGTAGCTTTACTGGATAGGGGGTTTGCATGGCTTGATACCGGAACTTTCGATAGTTTGAATGACGCTTCGGAATATGTAAGAGTAATAGAAAAGCGGCAGGGGCTTAAAATTGGCTGCCCGGAAGAAGTAGCTTATAGAATGGGATTTATAACTGAGGAAGATTTAAAAATGCTTGCAGATAAATTCGCAAAGAGCGGCTATGGGGATTATTTGAAAAGTATTGGCATTTAAAAAAATAGATAGTAAGGAATTGTTGAATTTAAAATAAAAGTTATGATGAGGGACGAACCGAAAATTATTGAATTTCCTAAGATCGGTAATGGTTCGTTAGGTTATATTTCATTAGCGGAAAAGGAGACACTTCCATTTGAAGTGAAAAGAATTTACTGGACGTATTTTACACCAGAGGATGTAGAAAGAGGTGGTCATTCACATATTGAGCTGGAACAAATATTAGTAGCAATGGCAGGCACCATTACAGTGAAAACTGAAATGCCGGGAGGACTTGAAAGTACATTTTTATTAGATAGCCCAAATAAAGGCTTATTTATTCCAAAATTGTGCTGGAGGGAGATGAAATATTCTCACAATGCAGTGCAAATGTGTATTGCTAGTATTACTTACGATGAAGGAGATTATATTAGGAATTACGAAGATTTTAAAAAATTAAATGAATTATAATGAACACACTTCAATTAATATTTGCTTCTATTGATGAATTAAATTTAGATCTGGGAGAAAATGAAAAAATAAGAAAATCTGAAACAACCAGTTTATTTGGGTCAGGCGATTCTCTTGATTCACTCGCATTAATTAATTTAATAACAATCATTGAAGAAAAGATCGAAGAAGAAACGGGGGAATATGTTTCGCTTGCTGATGAAAAAGCTATGTCTCTAGAAGAAAGTCCATTCAAGACGGTTACCACATTAAAGGACTATATTAATATACTCGTTAATGGAGAAAAAAAATAATCAAACGCTTATAATTTTAATTACGGGAACATCTCGTGGTATTGGAAAATATATAGCGGAATATTACTGTAGTTTAAATTATACTGTGATTGGATGCAGTAGAACTGAATCTACTATAACCCATGATGATTATTCCCATTTCGTTGTGGATGTAGGAAAGGAACAGGAGTTGATTGAAATGTTTAAAAGTATTCGCCAACATTTTAAAAGAGTCGATGTACTGATTAATAATGCTGCAATAAATCCCGCAATTATTAGCGGAGCTTTAGTGCCATATACTACCGTAGAAAAAGTTTTTAAGGTGAACGTATTTGCGCCCATGTTCTGTTGCAGAGAAGCTGTAAAACTAATGCTTCGTAATAAATTCGGGCGGATTATTAACATTGGTTCCATGGCTGCTAAGCATGAAGTACCTGGTGAAGGCTTGTATACTTCTACAAAGGCAGCAATGAATGCATACACACGTGTCCTAGCAAAGGAGGTTGGCAAAATGGGTATTACGGTAAATGTATTGGCACCTGCTGCAATCAGAACGGAACTTTCATCTAAAATAAATCAAACAGCGTTGGCTGAGGTATTATCCCGTAATGCAATAAATGATTACGGCGATTTTGAGGATATTACTAATTCTCTTGACTTTTTAATAAAGAAAGAAAGCAAACATGTTACAGGGCAAATTATTTATTTGGGGGGAGCTTAAATGGAAATAGAAATTTTTTACACGACTGTAAGTAAATGGAAGGAAAATTCCTACCTCCTAAAATTCAAAAACCAAGCTTGGTTAATAGACCCCGGTGACGAGTTTAAAAAACTTGATAGGAACTTTAATGCTGCAGATTTAGAATTAAATGGTATTATTAATACCCACGGGCATTTTGACCATGTTGGTGCAGTTGATAATTTTAAAAGAAAATACGGCGTTCCATTTTTTATTCATGCAAAAGATAAGCAAATTTTGCGGCAGGCTAATTTGTATAAAAAACTTGCAGGGAGTTCAGATTTTTTTGATATTCCCATTATAGATTCATTTATTGAAGCTAATTCTGTTTTTAGAATAGGAAATAAAACGATACTTACGCATTATACACCGGGGCATACTAATGGCAGTGTTATTTTTGAAATAGAAAAATCTTTGTTTACAGGTGATTTATTATTTAAAGATACCATTGGTAGGGTAGATTTGCCGGGTGGTAACTTTGATCTTCTAAAGCAGTCGGTTCATTTTGTTTTAGACAATTTTATCGGATTTATGATTTATCCGGGTCATGGGTTACCTTTTTTGCTTAACAATGATGTAGTAAACAATTTAAAAAAAATGATTTGATGGGTATATCTTTAAAAGCAATAGAATATTATTTGCCCATAAAAACTCTCTCCAACGATGATTTGCAGTTGTTGCATCCTGCTTGGGATCTAAAAAAAGTCGGAGAAAAATCAGGCGTGTTGAGCAGACACATCGCTGCCGATGGTGAAACTGCTTTAGACTTAGCATGTAAAGCTGTAGAACAACTTTTAAATAACGGTGTAATAGATATAGGCGGAATAGACGGTATAATTTTTTGTACCCAAAGCGCAGATTACATAATGCCTTCAAATGCATTTTTGATACACAAGCATTTTAAATTTGGCAACAAAGTATGGGCATTCGATTATAACCTTGCTTGTTCAGGTTACATATATGGCATTTCAATTTGCAGAGGAATGATTGAAACCGGAATGGCAAAAAATATATTATTGATTACTGCGGATACTTATTCAAAATATATCAACAAGGATGACAGATCTACGAGTGTATTATTTGGCGATGGCGCAGCAGTTACATTAATTTCTCAAGATGATATTTCTTCTGTAATAGATATCCAACTTGCATCTTCAGGAAAAGAATTTGAATCATTTTACATTCCATCAGGTGGGTGCAGAATTCCCAAAAATGAGGAAACAAGGAAATTGATTATAGATCATAGTGGAAATCAAACTACACAGGAAAACATACAGATGAATGGCTTTGCAGTATGGAAATTTATTTCAGTAACAGTGCCAAGTCAAATAAAAGATTTGCTTCATAAAAATAATCTAAATATAAGGGATATTGATTTTTTTGGGTTCCACCAGGCAAGTAAATTAACCTTAGATTCTTTGATAAAAGCCTTGAAGATTGAAAACACACAAACGTTTAGTAATTTAGAAAATGTCGGTAACACAGTTTCGGCATCTATTCCTATCGCATTAAAGCAAGCAGAAGAGCAAGGTAAATTAAAACGAGGTGATTTAATCCTATTGTCAGGCTTTGGCGTAGGCTTATCTTGGGGCACAGCAATTGTAAAATATTAATTATTATGAATGTAGGGTTTTTATTGGACAGATTTAAGGAAAATGCAGTTAAGCCGGCCATCATATGGCAAAGCAAAACTCTTAGTTATCAAGATTTGATAGACAAATACAATAATGCTTTTGATTTTTTGATAAAAGAAAATATTTTTAAAGGCAATGTTGTATCCCTTACAGGAGATTTTACACCGAATACAATTGCGTTATTATTGGCACTTATCAATAACCAAAATATTATAGTTCCCTTTAACTCGCCTATTAAAGAAGCAGAGCAAAATAAATTTAGCATTGCAGAAGTCGAAAGAGGTATCATTGTAAATGTCGAAGATGATACCTACCTAACAGAAGAAAGAAAAGGAAGTGCGACGCATCCTTTTTATGAAACTTTAAGGAAGCGAAAGAGTTCTGGTCTTGTATTATTTACATCGGGTACATCCGGTCAACCCAAAGCAGCTGTACACGATTTTGCAAAGTTGTTGGAAAAATTTAAAGTCATTCGCAAAACGCAAAGGACAATTAATTTTTTATTGTTTGATCACTGGGGGGGCTTAAATACGCTGTTTTATACCTTATCTAATTGTGGCGTTGTACTTGCTTTAAAAAATAGGAAGCCTGAAGCAGTATGTGAATTTGTAGAGCAATTTAAAATTGAGTTGTTACCGGTTTCGCCCAGTTTTTTAAATCTTTTAATTTTAAGTGATATTTACAAAGTCTATGTCTTATCCAGCCTTAAGTTAATTACATACGGTACTGAGCCCATGCCTCAGCATACGCTTATTAAGGCCAAGTCAATTTTCCCCGATGTCACATTTCAACAAACTTATGGCTTGATAGAACTTGGAGTATTAAGGTCAAAATCTAAAAGTGACGATTCTCTTTGGGTTAAATTAGGAGGTGAAGGTTTTGAGCTTAGAGTAGTGGAAGATATTTTACAGATTAAAGCAGATTCTGCTATGCTTGGCTATTTAAACGCACCAAGCCCTTTTACAGAAGATGGTTTTTTAATAACAGGTGATCAGGTAGAAGTAGACGGCGAATTTTATAAAATACTTGGCCGAACATCAGAAATAATAAATGTTGGCGGCGATAAAGTTTACCCACAGGAGGTAGAGAATGTAATTTTGAATATGGAAAATATTCAGGAAGTTACTGTTTATGGCGAGAAGCATGCTCTGATGGGCAACATTGTTTGCGCAAAAGTAATTTTGAAAAATCCCGAAGATCCAAAAGAGTTTAACAGACGTTTAAAAGCTTATTGCAAAGAAAAAATGCAGGGATTTAAAATACCGATCAAAATAAAAATCGTGGGAGAGTCCTTATTTAATGACCGTTTTAAAAAGAAAAGAAATTTTTAATTTTCAGCGCTAACATATGAGTTTTAAAAAAAGTAGTTTATTAGAAGGAGAGTTTATTCAATTAAGAGAAATAACAGCCGATGATGCTAAAATTATTTTTAGTTGGAGAACTGGTTCGTCAGGACAGTTTATGAACCAACCCGATGGATACTCCTTGGAAATGCAAAAAAAATGGATGACATCTAGGCCCGTAAGCGAAATAAATTACATAATTGTTGATAAAAAAACTCATGAAAAAGTAGGAATGGTTGCAATAGTGGGCATATCTGAACAGGATAAAAATGCAGAAATTGGCAGGTTGTTACTTGCTCCTATTTATTTAAAAAAATCAAACCCTTATGGTTTGGAGGCATTAAAATTGTGTTCTACAGAAATTTTAAAAAACTGGGAATTTCATAAAATCTTCGGAAATGTACTGTCCGAAAATATTCCGATGCTGAAATTGCAAAAGTATTTAGGGATGATTGAAGAAGGATTATTGAAAGATCAAAAATCAATAAAAGGTAAAATGTATGATTTGCATTTGGTGGCACTTTTTCAGGAAAACTTTACTAAGAAATATATTCCCCGTATATCGCTTTTATTAAAAACTTTTAAAAATAATAATTTATAAAATTCGAGCATACTTATTTATAATAAAATAAATTGTTCGTAAACTTAATACAACATGATAAACTTCTTAGATCTTAAAAAAATAAATCTTCAACATGCCAATGAATTAAATAAAGCAAGTGAAAGAGTTATTAATAGTGGCTGGTATATAATAGGTAATGAACTTAGTGTATTTGAAAAAGAATTTGCATCTTATTGCCAAACTGATTATTGTATTGGAGTAGCAAATGGTTTGGATGCACTTATTTTAATCATTGAAGGTTACAAAGAACTCGGTTTAATGAAAGAAGGTGATGAAATTATCGTTCCATCCAATACTTATATCGCAAGCATTCTTGCCATTTCGAAAGCTCACCTTGTTCCTGTATTGGTAGAGCCCGATGAAAATACTTTTTTATTAGACCCATTAAAAATAGAAGAGAAAATCACGTCAAAAACAAGAGTAATATTGCCTGTGCATTTATATGGCAGATTGTGCGATATGAAAAGCATTGCTGCTATAGCTACAAAACATAATTTGAAAATTATTGAAGATAGTGCACAATCGCATGGTGCCATACAGAACGGGAAAAGGAGTGGTAATCTCGGTAATGCGAGCGGATTTAGTTTTTACCCCGGTAAAAATTTGGGGGCAATCGGCGATGCAGGAGCCATTACGACAAATGATAAAGAATTAGCAGAAACAGTACAAGCCTTGCGAAATTACGGTTCTCATAAGAAGTATGAAAATTTATACCAAGGTGTTAATAGCCGGCTCGATGAATTACAGGCAGCATTACTGTCTGTAAAATTAAAATACCTAGATGGTGAAACCGAAGTAAGAAGAAAGATAGCTGAGCGTTATAATCAAGAAATTAAAAATACAAAAATTAAATTACCTCTTTTACCGGTAAACAGACTAGAACATGCTTGGCATTTATACGTTATTCAGGTTTCTAATAGAGAGGGTGTTCAACAATATTTAGCAGATAATACTGTACAAACTTTAATTCATTATCCTATTCCACCACATAAGCAATCTGCATACAAACAGTGGAATCACTTTTCTTATCCCATTTCAGAAAAAATGCACAACGAAGTGTTGAGCCTTCCTATTTCGCCGGTTATGACCAATGAGGAAGTAACAAAAGTAATACAGGTAGTTAATAGCATAAAATGATGAATACTGAGAAGGATTCTTATAAACAAATTTTTAAAGCAACATCTATATTTGGCGGGATTCAGGTATTCAATATTTTAATTTCGATAATAAAAAGTAAAATTGTCGCATTGCTCTTAGGCCCTGCAGGGCTGGGGGTGATATCTATTTTTAACAGCACATCTGCACTGTTAGCCAGTTTTACTAATCTTGGCATAAATGTATCAGCTGTAAAATACATTGCAACAGCGAGCCAACACGAAGATCCAACTGTGCTAGCTAAAATGATAGCTATTATAAAAAAATTAATATGGTTAACGGGTATAATTGGGTTAATTGTCACGATGATACTTTCGCCATGGTTAAGTCAGATATCTTTTGGTAACAAATCCTACACATTTTCCTTTACGCTCGTAGGTATTTCATTGTTAGCATTACAAATAAGTAATGGGCAAAATGCAATTTTACAGGGAATGCGACAAGTAAAACTAATTGCATTATCGAGCCTAGTGGGCGCCTTTTTAGGGCTAATTATTTCTTTGCCGTTGTACTTTTTTTTTAAACAAGAAGGCATAGTTCCTGCGTTGGTATTAAGCACCATAGCAAGCGCAATTACATCCTGGTATTTTCTGCGAAAAGTCCCAATTCCCAATTTTAAAATCTTATATCATTCATCAAAAAAACAAGGAGCCGAAATTATTAGGCTAGGTTTTTTAGTAAGCCTCACTTCAATGCTGCCTGTAACGGCTGCTTATTTGCTGCGAATTTTTATAGTAAATGTTGGTAATATAGAGGATGTTGGTTTGTACACGGCAGGTTTTGCTATTGTGGGAACTTATGTGGGGATGGTTTTTTCAGCAATGAGTACTGATTATTTTCCTTCTCTAGCTGAGGTAGCTGACGATAATAGAAAATGTGAAGAAAAAGTAAACCAACAAATGTTAATGTCAATTTTAATTTTGGCTCCAATTTTAGTAATATTACTCGTATTTATAAAAATAGGAATTGTCATTTTGTATTCAGTTAAATTCCTTGCAATTGTAAAATTAATACAATGGTCGGCATTAGGAATATTTTTTCAGGCATTTAGTTTTTGTATTGCTTATCTTTTTTTAGCAAAAGGAAACTCTAGGTTGTTTTTTTGGAACGAACTTTTACCCAATATTTATGTCCTTATTTTTAATTGTCTTTCCTACTCTATCTTGGGGCTTGAGGGACTAGGTATTTCATTTTTAATTGGCTATTTTTTTTATTTTATACAGGTGTATTTAGTCGCCAGAAAAAAATATGGATTTAAACTTGATATAAAAATTATGAAAATTTGCGCACTCCAATTTTTAATTTGTGTAGCAGCTTTTTTAATTGTGTATTTTCTTAATCCTTTTTTTTGTAATTTTTTTGGTGTTATTTTAATTACCATCTCAACATTTATTTCAGTAAAAACACTAGACAAAAAAATTGGAATTTTACACGTTTTAAAAAGGAAAATAAAAAATATTTTTTAAGATATTTTAAATATAAAAAGTTGAATATTCTTTTTGTAAGAAATTATGCAAGTGTTGATGGTATGTTTACGCTGTTATTACGTTTAGGAAAAAAATTTAAACAGGATGGACATAATATATTTTATATTGATTTTGGAGTCAAAACCGAATTAGATGCAGAAATAGTAGAAACCTTCAAGCTTCTTACACCAATGGATTTATTAGCAAGAAAAAACTTGCCAGATATTGACGTTTTATTTCCATTTGCGGATGGAGATCTTTTATATTGGAGTATAAATAAACTTAAGAATAATTATTTTAAAAATGCAAAATTTATAATGGGAGTATATCATCCTAGGGCATATTATAATTCTACATATTTGGGTCCTTCGCCAGATACAAGAATTTATAGAAGTTTGTTTCGCATCATCCCATCGGAGAATATTGTTTTTATGAATGAGATTGTAAAAAGAGAACATGAGAATTACTTTAAATTAAAATTTACAAATAGTCCAATTATACCTCTTCCTATAAAATTGGAAAATAAATTAAGGGATTTTAAGAATGTAAACAGAAAAAAAATCGTATCCGTTGGAAGGCTTGAAAATTCGAAAAAGTATGTTATCGCTATGATGGAGGTAATAGTGCAACTAACTGATGAAGGGCATGATTATAAATTTTATATTTATGGACATGGTCAGTTAAAAGATTTTATTATTAATTATATTAAATCTAAAAACATTGGGCATAACATCTTTTTCATGGGGGTATTAGAGTATAAAAATTTGTATGCAGTTCTTCAAGATGCTTTTATGTTTGTTGGTACGGGTACAGCGCTTATTGAAGCATCGTCTATGGGCATCCCTTCCCTACAGGCAATTGATAGTGAAAAAAGGCTCGTTTCTTATGGTTTCTTCGATACGTTAAAAGGCTTAAGCCTCGGAGAAATTAACGAAGATTTGCCGTTAATAAACATGAAATCTTCTATTAAGGAATTAGCACAGAAAAATGCTAGAGAATATTATGAGTTGTCTTTAGCTCATATTAGTCGGGCAAACATATTTAATATTGATGAGGTTATTAAGCAATACTATAGCTTTATAAATAATGCTTCCGTTATTGTTGATATTAAACTGTCTGCTTACAAGTTGTTTGGTAATAAAATTCTCAGGCAATTTTACAAATTAAAGGCTATAACAAAGATACAATACAGAAGTAGGTAGTTTATTGCTTTAAATATTTGTATTAAGGTTGAGTAAATAAGAATTATGCGTTTTGAATTTTTTTTTATAATCTAAAGTCTAAACTAGATATATTTTTATCAACCCATATTAAATCATAAGCAGCTGCTTAATTTTTTTAAAAAAGGCGAGATAAAATGGTCTTTGTGCACACTAAAAAGCGATTAAATATCATAGCAAAAAAAGTAAAGTTTCAACCCTAATAAGCAAATAAGTATTCCTTAAATATGGAGAAGCAAATATTAGTTAGCATTGTTGTTTTAAGCTATAACCATGAAACGTTTATAGAGCGTTCCATGCTTTCGGTAATCCATCAAACATTTAAAGATTTTGAAATAATTTATATAGATAATAACTCTCACGATGAGTCTTTCGAAAGAGGATTGAAAGTGTTAGAGGAATCAGCGGTAAAATTTTATGCGGAAAAAACACCTCTAAATTTAGGAATAGCAAAAGGCCTTAACTACGGATTAAAGCATTCAAAAGGGGAATATGTTTCCATACTTGCAGGAGACGATTGGTGGGATATTGAAAATTTAAGTGAAAAGGTAAAATACGCTTTGGCAAATCCCGATTACGGAATGATATACGGAAATGGTTACGCTTACAATAATGAAACACAAGCTGTTAGTCTTTTTTATAAGACTCCGTCTGTTTCTGGATGGATATTTCTGGATTTATTAAAAGCGTCTCATACAAACGCACATGGAGTATTGTATAAGCATAACCTGATAAAGTCTTTGGGCTATTTTGACGAGAACGGTAAAGTTGAAGATTTAGACTTGTGGTTAAGAATTGCAAAAATATCTCCGATAGGTTATGTTCATAAAGCATTAATTTTTTATAGATATAACAATGGAAACAACATAAGCAATAATTTTGAGTACATGTTAGAAGGGACTGATTACATATTTAAACAATACGAGAATGAGTATCCAAAAGAAATAAAAATGGCTAGATTAAAGCAATATCAGGGGTTTGCTTATTCCCTTGCGGAACATAAGCCAAGCTTTACATCACTGAAATTTATTTTAAAAAATTATAAGTTTGATTTAATATATAATAAACAGCTTTTGAAGTGCTTAATTAAGCTCGTTAAAAAAACATAAAATAACGCTGTTGTGGTTGAAGTGTCAGTTCCATTATTTTAAATTATTAGCCATTAGCTATATCAATAAATAACAACAATAGTATAAATTAAAAGTATTGTGTTAAATAAAAATAAGAATATTATTCAAATTAAAAGCTGTTTTATATAACACGCAAGCATACGTAAGTATATTGTTTGTTTGTAAATTTTGATATTTTCTTTATTGAGAATACAAAATTATTTTTTTGAAATAATGAATAGATTAAAAGCTTAGATTTTCAATAATGTATTGCAATTCCGATAACTGCAATCATTGTCTTGTAAACCTGTTATAATTTTTTTTTAAGAAAGGAATTTTGTTTGCTTTTATGTTGTAGTTTAGAAATCTTATATCTGGTTAAAAAGTATTAATTCTGTACTCTTTAATTTTACACGTATTACAACTTCAACAGCATCTAAAAAAATGAAACATATTTTATATTTAATAGGTAGTCTTTCGTTGGGTGGTGCAGAAACAATTGTTGTAAATACTTTAAACTACCTATCTGATAAATACCCCGAAATTAAAATTTCTCTCTTCACGACGCTTGAAGGAAATGGCGTTCTTGTTAACCGATTATATAAAAACATATTCTATAAGCATGTAGATTGTTCAGGTACTAATTTTTTTAACGGTGCAATGACTATAAAAAGTTATATTAAAAAAAACAAAGTAACACATCTTCATACCCATTTATTTCATTCAATTATGGTTGGTAGGTTAGCAATTACCTCTAAAATAAACTTAATTGAAACATATCATAATCTGGAATATCATCCAGAATCTGTTTATTACTCTAAATGGCGGGTAGTTGTAGACAAATTTACCTTTAGGAAAAAAACAAAATCTATTTATGTTTCAGAAGATGTAAGATTATCGCTTGTAAATTCCCGTCCTTTAAATCATAATAATATAGTACTCAATAATTTTGCAGGTGTCGAGTTTAAATATAATTATACTTTTAAAAAAGAAAATACGTTAAAACTTATTGCGATAGGTAATTTAAAGCATGATAAAAATTTTAAATATGCCCTTAGATCATTTTTCCTATTAAAAAACACTTCTATTACACTGGATATTTATGGTGAGGGATTTTTACGACCAGAAATGGAAGATTTTTTACTAAAAAATAACCCAAATGTACGGTTGATGGGTAGCGTTGCTATTACGATGGAAATTTTTAACGAGTATGATGCATTTTTAATGACTTCTTTGAATGAAGGGATGCCAATCTCACTTTTAGAAGCTATCACTTTTGGCCTCCCTTGTATTTTGCCTGATCATCTTCCCGTAATGAGGCAGGTAGCTCAAAATGCAGGATTGTATTTTTCAATTAAAGATGAAGCATCACTAAAAAATTTGTTGCTAACTCTTATAGAAGATAAAAATATATTTACAAGTATGTCACAAGAAACAAAAAAACAAAGCGCTTTATTTTCGGTAGATAACTATGTGAATTTATTAGCGGACGTCTACAAGATAAACTAGAAGTAGACAGACTATTTTTCAATGTAGAAAAAAATTTAAAATAACACGTATGCTTTATCTATATGCTTTTAAAAATTGAGTCTTATTATAAAAAGACCTTAATTTGATTCTAAAACGACTTTAAAAATTTAAGAGACATCTTTCCACTGTCAAGTTTCGATTTTCTTAAAAAGTAAAGTGATACCTTTTCAACCGGATCAACAAAAGTATTAAATGCTCATTGTCTATTAAAGCAATAGATTGAAAGATATCAAAGTGCTCGTTATGTAGCTATGACTTCGGTGTACTATTTGATAACTTAGTATTGAAATTAATAAAATATTTATAGCATACATTCGGCTTATTATTTTAATCAAGTTTTTTATCACAAATAAAATCCTATTAAAAATGCGGAGCTATTAAATTTACTTGGTTAAATGCGTAAGAAAATACTTATTGTTTGCCCAAATCCTGAAGGATTTGCTCCTGGTCAACGATTAAAATATGAACAATATTTTGAAAACTGGCGGGACAATGGTTACGATATAACAGTAGAATCTTTTATTTCAGAATCTTTCCAGAAAATTATCTATAAAAAGGGATTTTTTTTTGCTAAATTATATTATACAATACTTGGATATAGTAACAGATTAAAACTTTTAGGGCAACTAAAAAACTATGATATTGTCTATATTTTTCTATGGGTAACACCATTTGGTCTTCCACTATTTGAAATGTTGTATTGTAAATTAGCCAAAAATATAATTTATGATATTGATGATTTAGTGTATACCACTAATAAAAATGCTCCTTGGTATTCAAAGTTATTTAAAACTAAATACAAGCCTATTTACCTTATGAAAAAGGCTGACCATGTAATAACATGTACGCCATATCTTGATGCTTTTGTGCGTAAATTAAATAATAATACCACTGATATATCTTCGACGGTAGATACTTCCGAAAAATATATGAGTATAAATTCTTATACAAATGATAAACCACTGGTTGTTGGTTGGAGTGGAAGCCATTCGACCATTCAACATTTTAAAACTATTAAAAATGTGTTGGTTGCTATTCAAAAAAAATATCCTGATGTAAAAATTATGATTATGGGTGGCAGTAATGTTCAAATACATGGGTTAAGTCTGGAATGTACTGAATGGAGTGAAGAAAAAGAAATTGCTACTTTACAATCTTTTGATATTGGTATTTATCCATTGCCGAATGAACAATGGGTTTATGGAAAAAGTGGATTAAAGGCTATTCAGTATATGGCTCTTGGTATACCTACAGTGGCTACAGCCATCGGCACGAATTTTAGAGTAATAGAAACTGGTATATCAGGTTATTTAGTAAACAGCGAAGAAGAATGGATTGAAAAATTGGCTTTACTTATCGAAAATCCCACTCTCAGAAAAAAAATTGGGATGGCCGGACGACTTAAAGTAGATAAATATTTTTCGGTGGATGCTAACAAGCAGAAATATCTCGATGCATTTAATGGAATTGTAGTAAATAACCAATGATAAATTAATTGCTTTTTTTTCATTTAAGGCTAAAAAGGAGTTCGATTGCACAAATATTTCAATTTGGTAAATCTATTATGGAAAATAAATTGAATCAATTTTTAAAGTTCTTTAAAAAATCAACATGTATCTTAAAAATTAATGACTAAAATAAAAAATAATAAAAAAATACTTTATATTTCTTATGATGGCATGACAGATCCTCTTGGGCAAAGCCAGGTTATCAGCTATCTTATCGGTCTAACTAAGTTTGGTTATACCTTTCATATTTTAAGTTTTGAAAAAAAGGATAAATTTAAAACTACCGGTAAGGAGATACAATCGTTGCTCGATAAAAATGGAATAAAATGGTTCCCAAACACATTTCACACCAGTCCTCCTATTGTTAGTAAAGTTTACGATAAATTTTTGCTCTTAGAAACGGCAAGGAAGCTTCATAAAACGTACCATTATGATATGGTGCATTGCCGAAGTTATACAGCTGCTGAAGTGGGGCTGAAGTTGAAGCGAAGTACAGGAATAAAGTTTTTATTTGACATGCGGGGTTTTTGGGCAGATGAAAAAGCAGATGGTAAAAGCTGGGACAGAAAAAAATGGTTTTGGAATGCTGTTTATAAATATTATAAAAAAAAGGAAGCCGATTTTGTTAAAGAGGCAGATTATATCATATCGTTAACTTTTGCGGGTAAAAATGAAATTCTCTCATGGAGATTTTACAATGACAAAGTGCCGATTGCTGTAATTCCGTGTTGCGCTGATCAGAACCATTTTAAACTAACAAATTTGTTAAAAAAGGAAGAAGCAAGAAGAAACTTGGGTATTGATGATTTTTCTCTTGTATTAAGTTATTTAGGATCGCTCGGTGCGTGGTACATGATTGATGAAATGTTGCAATTTTTTAAAGAATTACAATCAGCATATAGTAATTCGAAATTTTTAATTATTACAAACTCTAATCATGATATAGTATTAGATAAACTTTCATTTTTTAATTTAAACAGTAAAGATTTTGTAATAATAACAGTACCATTTTCAGCCGTTCCGGAAAATATGTATGCGAGCGATGTAAGTATTTCTTTTATAAAACCTGTTTATTCTAAAATTAGCAGCAGTCCTGTAAAAATTGGTGAAATATTAAGTATGGGAATTCCAATTATTTCAAATACCATTGGTGATATTGGCAAACTTTTTTTAGAAGAAAATGTAGGTATTCCTGTAAAAGATTTTAATGACAGCACTTTTTCATCTGCTGTCAAACTTATAAACCAATCTAAATTTATTGATCCAGAATCAATTCGAGAAGTGGCTATAAAATATTATGATCTACAGGAAGGGATTAATAAGTATGCAGCAGTTTACGAAGAGATGTTTATGACATAACATAGCTTGTTTTATAAATTGTGGGAACTTAAATGGTTAAATACTAAAAATGAATTTTAAAAAGCAGATTGTAAACTTTTCAATCTTAGACGCTCTTAGGGGTTTTGCAGCTTTATATGTTTGTATAGCCCACGCGAGGGGTTTGTTATGGATGGGAATGGTTGAATATTTAAAAAAACATCCATATGCAAATTGGAATATGTACGATTATTCTATTGCCGCAATTGTGTCCTTAACAAAATTAAGTGCGGAGTTTGTTATCTTCTTTTTTGTACTAAGTGGGTTTTCTATAGCGCATAGTTTGGCATCAAAAAATGATTATTTTCCTTTTTTAAAAAAGAGGGCTTTGCGTTTATATCCAACCTATTTACTTGGCTTATTGTGGGCTTCTGTTGTTTTAATAATAGCTTTGAACTACAGGCCACAATATTTTACAGGGTTATTAAATAATGACAATGTTTTATTTTACAGATTTCAGAATTCTTCAAATTTTTTTTCATTTAAACAGATTATAAATAATCTTTTATACAATCCAAACAAAAGTTCCATAATAGCACCCTATTGGAGTTTGGTTTATGAAGTAATTTTTTACTTACTCGCACCATTATTTATTTTAAATTTAAGATGGTATGCAATTATTTCTACAATACTGTTTGGGTTAGGTTTTTTTATAAGCAGCGATAGTACGCTAATAAATTATTTCACTAATTATAACTTCTATTTTATGATAGGTATTTATTCTTATCATATAATCCCTCAGCTTCAAAACTTAGCAGAACGAGTCTCAATAGCTATGTTGTCAGCCGTTAGTATTGTAGCAATTTTTTGTATGATCGTAATAGAAAGCATAAGTCCTGACAATAGATGTAGCATGTTACTTTCGGCTATGTTATCAATTTTTTTAATAGCCAATACGCTTCAAAAAAAAATGAGAATTAATTGGTTAGAAAGGATTGGTGAATTTAGCTATACACTTTATGCAACTCATTTTCAAACTATTCTACTTTTGTTTATTGCGTATGATATGCTTGGTGTAATAGACAACAAAAACCTATCAAACCCTTTTCTTTGGCTTACAGCTATACCAGTAAGTGTTGCTGTGGCATACGGTTTATATTTGTTAACAGAAAAAAAGGTAAAGCAGTACTTAAATAACCTGAGAACTCGTAGAATCTGAGTTCTTTTTAAGAATAACACCCATTACAATTAGATATAATGGAATACATGGTATTTTATACCTAACTAAAGATCCAAAATTAAACGATGATAAGCCTACAAAAATTGAAAAAATAAGAGTAAAAAGAAAAAAACTTAGTAATAATTTGTCATTTATAATCATTTTTGTCATTTTAAATGGACCTATTTTAAAAATAACAAAAAGTGTAAAAAATAATATGAAAGTAGATTCCAACGCAGACAAGAATATTATAAGTTTTCTTCCTTCCCAAATATAAGGTCTGAACAAGGTAACATTAATGGCAGCCGGAGAAAGTTTTAGTAAACCCTGGACAGTAGGTTCAAGTGTTCCTATATCATATGCACTTCCATCAGACTGTGCCGCAACATATTTAAGATATTCTCCTGTTACTTTCGTTGTTTCTAACACTTGCTCTATATTGTATTTTTCAAAGCTTTTAGTGAATTGGTCAAAACCGACATATGATACAACGGCAAATAAACCCAATAGAAAAGGCCTGAGTATAAATCGTAGCAATTCCGATTTTATTTTGACGTGACCTGCCAGCCAAATTGATAAGCACCCGAGGAAAGAAACTATAATATAACTTTTTACTGCAAAAACTATATAAACGCAAAAGATTAAATAAATAGAATTTTTTAATGTGCTTTTTTTAAGATCAAAAATATTATAAAGGCATACGAATGCATACATCGTAAGACATAAAGTTATTGTGTCTTTGAAAATTCCAGAACCCCATAAAAGAACATTTGGTACAAAAAGTATGGCTAATGCGAGATATTTTTTAGCAAATGGATAAATTTTTAGAATGATTTCATAAAATTTCCATATCAAACGTGCACTTACAAAACCAAAAACCATTGCTGTTCCTAGCATGCTCCTAAATGTAAAAAGTTCTACAATGGCTGTAATTTTTGAAACCAGCCAAGTTGTAGAGTCGTTTGCAAATCGAAATCCATCAAATCCGTCAAGAAGATTACCGGACCATTCTAAAGAATTACCAGAACTAAAAAACATTTCAAGTGCCAGAACCGGGTTTGTAAATAAAACTTTGTTTAATAACCTCCCATCATTAAAATAGGCAGTAGTATCACCGCCGGAATAATACAAATTAAATAGTAAAGTAATTATTATAGCACCGGTGATTTTAAGATTAAAAAAAAGTTTAAAATTTTTTCTGTAGAAAATTTTATTCCTCCGGTCAATCCAATTATTCATTATAATATAAAGAGCCGCAACTATTATAATCTCATACCAGTGAAGAAGATTTTTTTGAAAATCGTATTCATTTTCAGGGAATAACATTAGGAAGCCTAATTGCAAAAAATTCATTTATTAGAAAAAGATTAATTGTTGGAGATAAATGTTATTTTATTTAATACAGTAAGTAGATGTTTAAAGATTATGCTGCAAAATACGAATATGAAATCTTACCTGTAGAATGTTTTAAATTTTTGCTTAAGTTTCCATTATACTACTGATATTTCTGCTGTTTATTTGTTCCATGAATAATTAGAATAATTATTGATGTATATAAGTAGATGATTTTAAAAGCTCAAAAATATTTATTTTGTCTTTAAACTATTTAAGTAAGACTTTATTTTTTGAGGTTTTATGCATAATTAAATGATTAATTTTACCGTTTTTGTAAACAATATTTTTATGTGCGCTATATCAGGCTTTTTAGACTTTAATAATAATACTTCTCTCGAAAATTTACAGGAAATGAATCGCACCATGGCGCACCGGGGTCCTGATGGGGAAGGGTATAGCATGTATGAATCAGCTTTTGGAAGAATTGGCTTAGGCCATAGAAGGCTGAGTATAATTGACCTCACAGAGGGTGGAAGCCAGCCAATGCACTTTGTTAACCTGCACATTACTTTTAATGGTGAAATATATAACTATGAAGAAATAAAAAAAGAATTAGAGCAGTTGGGGCATCAATTTGAAAGTCATAGCGATACTGAAGTAATTTTACACAGTTACAAACAATGGGGTGCTGCGGCATTGCAAAAGTTTATTGGGATGTTTGCTTTTGTTATTTACGACGACGAAGCACATGAGCTTTTCGCCTGTAGAGACAGAGCCGGTGTAAAACCTTTTTTTTATTATTACAATAAAGGTTTGTTTCTTTTTGCATCGGAGTTGAAAGCCATTGTAAAACATCCATCATTTTCTAAAGAAATAGACTTAGATGCAGTTGGCGCATTCATGCAATACGGATATGTACCAACACCTCATTGTATTTTTAGAAATACATACAAGTTGAAGCCTGGGCATCATCTCAATTTTAATATGCAAACAAAAGTTTTGGGTACAACTCAATATTGGAATGTATATGATGCATATAATAAACCTGCCTTTAAAATTGATTTGCCTGAAGCAATTAAAGAAACAGAAAAATTATTGGCGAGTGCTTTTCAATACAGAATGGTAAGCGATGTACCTGTTGGGGTTTTTTTAAGCGGCGGTTACGATAGCAGTTGTGTTACCGCATTACTGCAGGCAAACAATACCCAAAAAATAAAAACTTTTACAATTGGTATGCCAGATGCTGGTTTAAACGAAGCTCCATTTGCAAAAGAAGTAGCTGAACATTTGGGAACTGACCATACCGAATATTATTGTACAGAAAAAGAAGCGTTAGAAATTATACCGCAGTTGCCTTTTTTTTACGATGAACCCTTTGCTGACAGCAGCGCCATTCCAACTTCTCTTGTAAGCAGGATAGCAAAAGAAAAAGTGACTGTTGCACTTTCTGCAGATGGGGGAGATGAAATTTTTGCCGGGTATAACAGATACGATTATCTAATAAAATATGGGAACAAATTAAATAGCATTCCTTCCTTTATCAGAAAAGGAGTTTCTAAGCTTATGGACGAAGTGCCGGCACAATCCATCCCCGTATTTAATAAAAAATATCTTTTTCATTCTCGCTATGAAAAGTTGAAAAATTTATTAAGACAACCAAGTGTTGCTAATATTTTACAAAGTATCACCCAACAGTTAGATAAATCAGAAGTGGATCTTTTAATTAAAAACAAAGTTAATACCCTAAGTTCCGGCTTTGATAGCGAGGAACTGAAACCTGAATATTATTCCGGACTTGCTTATATGATGGCAGTAGATTATCAAACATACATGCTGGATGATATTTTGCAAAAAGTAGATCGTGCAACAATGAGTGTTAGTTTAGAAGGAAGGGAACCTTTTCTTGACCAGCGTATTATAGAATGGGCTGCTCAACTTCCAATGAATTATAAATATAACAATGGCAGTAAAAAATTTATTTTGAAAGAAATTGTCCATAAATATATTCCCAAAGAAATGATGGACAGACCTAAAATGGGTTTCGGAATTCCAATTGCAAAATGGTTGCAAACTGATTTAAAGGGTTATGTTGATCAATACCTGAATGCTGATTTTATAAAAAAGCAAAATATTTTTAATGACGAGGCTGTTCTACTTATTTATACTTCTTTTTATAAAGGGAAAGTAGAAAGAGCGGAAAAATTATGGCATTTGTTAATGTTCCAAATGTGGTATGAAAAATGGGTGATGAATAATTAAATGTAATTTCATTTTAGGATTAGGTAGAATAATCCCGATGTAAATACAGTGTTTGTTTATAACTAAGTATATTAGTATTTTTGCAGTTAAAGTATTTAGTTATGTTTAAAGGAATAAATGCAATAGAATTCAATAAAAGATTTTCCGATAATGAATCTTGTTATAAATATTTGATAGAATTTAAATGGAAAGATGGATATAGTTGTACTAAGTGTTGCCATAAGGAAAGTGGAAAAGGTCGAACATATTTTTATCGTAGATGTAAGAAATGTGGCTATGATGAAAGTGTTATATCAAATACCGTTTTTCATGGAATCAAAATGCCAATTTTGAAAGCCTTTCATATGATATTTAGAATTAGTATAAAAAAGAAAGGTATGTCAACAATTGAGTTGGGAACAGAAGTTAGGGTAGAACAAAAAACAGCCTGGTTATTTAAAAGGAAAGTACAGGCAATGATGAAAAAAGATAAAGACGATAAACTTAATGGGAATGTGCAAGTAGATGAAACCCTTGTAGGTGGTCATTCTTCAGCTAAAGGACGAAGTACGCAAACTAAAAGTGCCTTATTTGTAGCCGTTGAAGTATTAGCTGATGGACGAACAGGAAATATAGATTTACAGCACATTGAAAGTTTTAAATCAGCGGAGTTAAAATATGCAATTAAAGATGCGATTTCTGAAGACAGCAATATACAAACTGATGCATTTCATTCTTATAAAAAATTATCTAAGGGAATGGAAAATATAACAATTAGTTATTCCAAAAACGGAAGCACAATGGAGCAAATTCATAAACAAATTATGCAGTTTAAAAAGTGGTTAAGAGGAACACATCATAAATGCTCAAAAGAAAATTTATTTGCTTACACAGATGAATATGAATACAGATTTAATAGACGTAATAGGAGAAAATGGTTATTCAATGATATCATCAATAAAATGATGAATCAATTTCCACACCCGTATAACTATTTAAAAACACTTTGCGTTTATTCTACCTAATCCTACCTCATTATTTTATTTTGAAGATTGATCGTTAAACGAAAGTTTTTTATGTCCTAATAATTAGTAAAATATTTAATGGGAATTTATTGAATTATAGATCAGAATTGCCATTATCGAAAATCATATCATATCTATTAAGATGCAGTGAGGTGAAAGTTAAAGGAAACCATCATTGAAAATGGCTAAATTGTTACAATTTTAATGACAGCATGAAGTAAAGAATTGAAATTTTTCACACAGACTCGAAGTTAGTATATGGACCCTTGAATACCAAATACTCATTCAAAAAAAATTTTTTGTATAAAGGAAATTTACATTTAATTTAAACAAATTATAGCTGATCTATGACTCACTTTTATAATGTTTCCTGTGATTAATGATAATATGTTGAGCCGAATTTTAAAAATACCTGCCATAACAATCAGTATGTGATGGAACCTGATGCGAAGGCTAAACTATGGCGATTAAATTTAGCAACAAAGTTCGAATTACTTTTAACACGACAGTTTTCTTTAGATTAATTTAAAATAATTCATAATATTTTAAATTAAAAAAAACCGTTGACTCTACGTTAGTCTCTAGTTTATCTTGATGTTGATAATTTTTTGCCCGACAGCATGGTAATAAGGAGTATTAGGACTTACTACAATATTTTGTAATCCGCTTTTTTCCATTAATTCAACAAGCTCAGCTTTTGAAAACCTTTGCTCTAATGTAGTACCGAATCTATCAAGAGAGTCATTTCTGATAATAAAAAAAGACTTGGATGAATAATAATTTAGAGGGATTTTGATGGCTATTTTTTTAAAACCAAGAAATATCAAAAGTCTACTTAATAATACGAAAGGCATATAAATCACAACAGCAAGAATATCACATGTAATCCTCTTTAACAGTGATGGCATTTTGCTTACCCCCAACCTTAACATATGACTTATTTTAAAAATAAGTTTAAAAAAAGATGACCTGTTATCGTGGTTGTAATATAAGTAGCAATAAAAATATCCTCCCGGTTTTACTTTTTTTACGCAATCAATCATTGCCTTTTGGGTATTGGGAATATGATGTAACACTCCTATACTCATTGCAAAATCAAAACTATTGTCAGCAAAAGGAATCGTTTCTACCGATGCTTTTGTGATACGAACATTTTTTACATCCTTCAAAAGCTCATCTGCTGAAAAAACTGCATTACTTGGGTCTAAAGCTTCAACAAAACTTACCTTTTCCGATAAATATTTCGTCCACCTACCCGTGCCACATCCTACATCTAAAACAGTTGTATTTGCATTTATTATTTCACTATTTAAAATATCAAAATATTGCTCTGCTGCAGAATTAATTTCCTTTTCAGAAAACTTCTTAAACTTAAGCCATTCTTCACCAAAACTTTCAACAACCTGAGCGTCGATATTTTCACCTTCGGTGGAAAATACACTAATTGTTCTGTATTTAGTAACAATCTCTTGCTCCGGTGTAAGGTTATATTGTAAATGCATTTTCAAAAAAAAATTCGGCAAGTATAATTGTTTTGTAATCATTGTTTTAAGGAGTGTTATAATTTATTGTGATTTATTTTCACACATTTTCTCTTCTAATTTAGACATTTAAATTAGCTTATGTATTAATTATTCAATTTATGTTAAATTTAAGCTTTTAAAATTCTATTTGAAATGCAATACAGGTTTTGAAAATGATCCCTTTTTAAAATAAATATCGTATTATGTGCAAAAAGATAAATCATTTTCTTTTAGAATTTTAAAGAGGACATAATTTCTATTCAAATTCTTTACATGAACATCGCCATCATAGAAAATCATATAATTTCTACAAATACTGTACGAAGAAAGCTTACCCAAACATTAATGGAACACGGTTACAACGTTACAGTGATTAGTACGGGCACAACCAAGGAATTAAATTTTGCCAAAAAGCTTGGCTTCAGTATAATCGATGTAGGTAGCAGCAGTACGAACCCTGTCGATGTTATTGGATACATGAGAAAAATATACAGTGCACTACGAGTAATAAAGGCTGATTTGTGTCTCACTTTTACTATGCGCCCCGCTATCTGGGGCAATTTGGTGAGCCGATCCATGCGTATTCCCGTTATTACAAATATTACCGGCATCGGCCCATTGGCAGAAAGCACATCAATGGCTTATCGTGTAGCACGAGCATTGTATACGGGAGCGTTGAGACGGACAAAAGTTGTTTTTTTTCAAAACCAAGATGACCTTCAAATATTTATAGAAAAAAAATTTATTAAACAACATCAGGCTCAAATAATTCCGGGTTCAGGAGTTGATACGGATTTTTTTGCACCAAGAGAAAAATTGCATAACAATGACAAGTTCACGTTTTTGTTTATAAGCAGGCTGATAAAAGATAAGGGAATATTGGAATATGCTGCCGCAGCGGAACAAATAAAATTAGATTTTCCTAACGTAATTTGTCAGGTTATAGGTCCTTATTACGATCAAAACTTAAAAGAAAATACCGTTTCTGAAAAACAAATTATGCATTGGTTAGATGAAGGTATTATAAATTACCTGGGTGCTGCGGAAGATGTTCGTCCGTTTATTGCCGCAGCAGATTGTATTGTGCTTCCGTCTTATAGAGAAGGTATGAGCAATGTGTTGCTTGAAGCATCCAGCATGCAAAAACCCACTGTAGCATCAAATGTTACGGGTTGCAAAGAGATTATTATAGACAATAAAACAGGTTTTTTGTGCAAAGTGAAAGATGTGGACGACCTATTGGAGAAAATGAAAAAAATGGCAAGTCTCTCAGAATCGGAAAGACAGCAAATGGGTGTGGCAGGCAGAAAAAATATCATTGAAAATTTTACAAAAAAAATCGTAACAGATGCCTACCTAAAGAACATAGAAGAGATATTAAGCCAAAAAAGGAATAGAATTATACCCCAAATTCTAAAACCAGCTTAATCCGTTAATTTACGATAATGAGTTAATATTTCCCCTTTGTGCAATAGCTCCCCAAAAATTACTTTTAAATTTGATTTCGCTGTTAAGTTCAGATAGTGTAATCTGTTGAATTTATTTAATGAGTAAAATAATTGTAATCGGTAGTGGGTTTGCGGGTTTATCTGCCGCTTCATTTCTGGCCAAAGCTGGCTGGAATGTAACATTGCTGGAAAAGCATTTACAACCCGGCGGCCGTGCACAAAAATTTTTGGCTGAAGGTTTTACTTTTGATATGGGGCCAAGCTGGTACTGGATGCCTGATGTATTTGAACGCTATTTTAATTGTTTTGGCAAGAAAGTTTCTGATTATTATTCTCTCAAAAGACTTGATCCATCTTATTCAGTTTATTATCCTGAAACACGAATGGATATTCCTGCGGACTACAACAAACTAAAACAGTTATTTGAAAGTATAGAAAAAGGCAGCGGCGATAAACTTGATAAATTTCTTGCAGAAGCCGCATATAAATATGAAGTGGGTGTAAATAAACTAGTGTATAAACCGAGCCTATCCGTTACTGAATTTATTGA
>JAYUZL010000049.1:0-2360 GCA_043751875.1 Ferruginibacter sp. | reverse complement strand
TACCTGCCGAACTGATAACAAAGCGAAGCCAATTGCGGATCAGACTGAGTAGAAAAGTTTTTTAATCTTTCATCAGTTGGAAGGTAGGAGGTTTGTGATACCGGCAATTTAATAGTTACCCGATCAAACAACAATTTATAATCTTTTACTGCTGCTTCTTTAATGCTGGAATAAGATTTACCTTCTAAAGCTTTTAAATAATTTTCAACTTTAGTCTGATAGTCTCCACTTACATCTTTATAATTTACAAAGTTGGTAGCAGCAACAAAATAAAGTGTTACGGCGTCAGCATTTTCAATTATCAGGTCATTGTCATCTACCTTCATTGTGCCACCTTCCTGCAGAGCTTTTAACCTTGCTTCGTAACGAACCTTGCCTTCAATACCCATGTAGTCGGCAGATTTCCCCTTTAAAGTCAGCCCGTCGTTTCCAAAGCCATCCATCTTAAAATAATCAGTTGCATAGTTTGACATGGCTCCATTTCTTTCACCACGTAGTTGAGCCGTTAATGAAATACTTGCCCGTTTATTAGCCGTTAGCCTTACAGCGATTGTTTGATCAGGTGCTGAAGAAAATACTTCCCGCAAATAGGTGATTCCATTGACTGTGTACTGCACGGAAGTTATGCCAGTACCCAGATTGAGCCAGCGTTTATAATCAGTTACTTCCTTTTCATTTTTAAAGGAGAGAACAAGATTTGCAAATGCCTGATATTTTTGTTGCTCTACCGGATAGCCCATCATATACCTTCCAAAAAGCTTGTGCGCTTTAATAGGGTTTCCTTCAAAAATATCCTTTTGAATTTCGGGTAATACTTTGTAACCTCCTTTTACAACGGTTGAATATGGGCCGCCAGACCAGTAAGTATCCTCGTTCAGTTGAATTGTTTCTTCTCCGTTTTTTCCAAATACCATCGCACCAAGGCGACCATTTCCCACAGGCAGGGCCTCCTCCCATACAGACGCCGGTGTTTTAAACCACAATAATGTGGAGGGATCAAAATTGTGAGTATTAATTGAATTTGCAATATTAATATCCTGGCAGTAAGCGGAGCGAAATGAGTAAACAACCAGCGCAAGGATAAGCGTGATTTTTTTCATGCTATAAAGTTTTTTGTATTGCTACCTATTAAGTTACCAATTTATAGAAAATTTTTCAAAGTTCTAAAATTGGACTGTTGAATAAATGACAGAGATAGCCCATTCCCGATGAGCAATCTCAGTATCTGCTGAGACCATAAGAATTTAATAAATTTAAATATAGGCAGACGTAAATATATTTTAGGAATAGAGCCAGCGCGGAAAAATAATTACCTAATAAAACGTTCAAAAAAAAGTATACAGGATAAATAGACTGCCATTAAAAGATGAGCAACAAAAATCCAGTGTGGATATGGCATCCCTTAAAACGGGCAGTACTGCTAACGCCATTGAAAGAGATTGTTGGGTAAGGCTTACTCTCAACCTTGTTAACAGCAATAAAGTGAGAAACTACATTGGTATTATTTTATTTTTTACATGCAGCAAAAAATAAAATTACTGCATAATAACAATATTTTAAGTTGCAAAATTTGTTGGGGCTAACATATACTTTTGAGCGTAAATAACTAATATTTCAACTGTATTTTACCTAAAAGCACCATTTACTTTATGAACTTGTATATTCATTTTTTTAAAAATAATTTCCCCTAATTCTCAATTTTAATGCTTTGCATTTTATCAATTTTTAAAGATCTTATAGTTGTATTTATCAACTTTATATCTCTCCCTAAAATTTTATCATCCATTTTATTATTGAAGATCTGTATGTTTTTACACGCTTCCAGCGTGATCATATTCTTACGTTTGTGAAAAGGTTTGTACTGCGTTGATCTTTTAAGATAGTTGTTGCTGAAAGTAATGCCATCCACAGATTTTGCGTACAGCACCGGATAATCGAATGGATTAAAAACATTGTTGATGATGCGGATGTTTTTATGAAAAAGTTTACTGGCATCAGCTTTAGGAATGGTAGGAAAAATACTGATGATACCTTCGCAAAACTGATACATCGAAGTCATACAGGCATCATTAAAAATATTTTTTTGTATCAGCACATCTTTCACTGCGCCAGATTCGTACCAGTTATTGGCATCACCTGCAATTAAAATGGCTGCCCCGCTTGATTCAAATGTGTTGCCTTCAATAACAACTTTTCCGGGAGTAGTTATTAAAATACCCCTTGCCCTGTTACTGCCGAAAAAACTATTTTTTATCTCCACATCCGTTACCCAGGTTAGGTTTTCCAGTGCATCGCCTGCATCTGTACCTGTAGGAATATTCTCTTTAAAAGTAATTTCAAAATCAGTAGGGCTCAATACT
>JAYUZL010000048.1:0-8127 GCA_043751875.1 Ferruginibacter sp. | reverse complement strand
AAAATTATACGTTGGCGGGCAACATTTATTTTCCACAGAAAACGAGGGTCAATCATGGCAAATGCTAAGTCCAGATCTTACAACCAATGATACCGCTAAACAAAAATCAAGTGGTGGTCTCATAACACAGGACAATACATCAGTTGAATATTATTGTACCATTTTTGCAGCCATAGAAAGCCCTTACGAAAAAGATCTATTGTGGACAGGTAGTGACGATGGGCGTGTAAATATGAGCAAAGATGGAGGCAAAAACTGGGCTGACGTTACGCCGCCGGCAGCGGGAAAACTGATGATGTGGAATTGCATTGATGCAGATCCATTTAAAAAAGGTGCGGTGTACATTGTTGGTACAAAATATAAAATGGATGATTTTAAACCTTATATTTTTAAGACTGAAGATTATGGTAAAACGTGGAAAGAAATAACAACGGGAATCCCTTCTATGCATTTTGCTAGAGCGATACGTGCAGATAAAAAACGGGCTGGTTTATTATACGCAGGTACAGAATATGGAATGTATATTAGTTATAACGATGGTGCTAATTGGCGCCCATTTCAATTGAATTTACCATTGGTTCCCGTAACTGATATGACTATAAAAAACAACGACCTTATTGTAGCAACACAGGGCCGTGCATTTTGGAGTATTGATGACTTAACACCTATGCAACAATACGATGCTGCTGTACTGGATAAAAATTTATACTTATTACCGGTAAATGCAAGTTTTAGAAAAGATGGATTTGTAAATGCAAATGCAAAAAATACTGGCACTAATGCAGCCAACGGTGTAGTTGTAAATTTTTACATAAAAGATATATCAGATAGTAGCAAAGGCAGTATTGTACTGATGGATAAAAATAAAAAAGATATAAAAAGATTCGCTACTGATGCAAAAGAAAAAACTGATAAGATTGATTTTAATGCAGGAATGAACAGGTTTGTATGGAATATGAATTACCCTGAAGCCGAAAAAATAGAAGGGATGATTTTGTGGAATGGTACAGTTGGAAGTCCCAAAGCTATACCGGGAGAGTACTACGTGAAGGTTAAGGTGGGTAAAGATTCTATGGAACAGCCCTTTACCATTCTTGCTAACCCGGCATATAACATCACGCAACAGGGTTATGAAGCACAGTTTAATACACTTTTAAGCATTCGGGATAAATTCACTGATATACAAAAAGCAATTAAAAACATTAGAGATATACGCACACAGATAAATGATTTTGCAGATCGGCAGGGTAAAGACTTACCAAAAGAAATTAAACAAAAAGGCGATACCATCAACAAACAGTTAACTACTATCGAAGAAGCATTATACCAAACAAAGTCAAAGAGCGGACAGGATGTATTGAATTATCCAATCCGCTTAAATGATAAAATTAGTGGCTTGTTTGATTATGCAGGTAGCGGCTACAACCCACCAACAGAACAGGTTCAACAGGCTTACAATGCATTAGCAGCATTAACAGATGTGCAATTAAACAAATTAAAAAGTTTAATGGAAGTTGATGTGCCTGAGTTAAATAAAATGATTCGTGAGAAAGCTATACCAGTAATCGGCGAAAAAAAAGCAGGATAGTTTTTGAACAATAAAAGTTTTTATAGGATTGAATAATATTCAATCCTTTTTTATTTTGAAGATTTTTCGTTTTAATCTTTTGACGTTTACGATATTAGATTTTATAAAAACATAGCTTTTATAAAATGGAGCAACTACTAATTTTGAACTAATTTTATCACTAAACTTAAATAAATGCAATCATTAAAAGGGAAAATAGCACTTATAACCGGTGCAGGAAAAGGAATAGGAAAAGCAATAGCAATGGCTTTGGCAAATGAAGGTGCACATGTAGGACTTATTGCACGTACCCAAAAAGATTTAGATGAAGTAGCTACAGCCATACAATTATTGGGTGTAAATGTAACAACAGCAACTGCAGATATTAGTAAAATGGAAGAAGTAAATGCAGCTGTGGAAAAGATTAAAAAAGAACTCGGTGCAATTGATATTTTGATTAACAACGCAGGAACCGGAACATTTGGAAAATTTTTAGAACTCGAGCCGGCCGTTTGGGAAAATATGATCAAGGTAAATCTGTTTGGCGTTTATTATACTACCCGTGCAGTTTTACCTGAAATGATAGAAAGGCAAACAGGTGATATTATTAATATTTCTTCTACCGCGGGCAAAGCAGGAAGTGCACTTACAAGTGCCTACAGCGCATCTAAATTTGCGGTTTTTGGTTTGGGAGAAAGTTTAATGCAGGAAGTGCGCAAACACAATATTCGTGTAACAACATTGGCTCCAAGCACTATCGTTACTGAACTTGCACAAAGCGCAAACTTAATTACCGGTGATGCAGAAAAAGTAATGCACCCTGAGGATTTTGCAGAATTAATTATTGCTCAGCTAAAATTAAACCGCAGAATGTTGCTTAAAGAAGCTAGTGTTTTTTCGACTAATCCATAATTTATTTGTCATGAGACAATTAAATTAAAAGGGCTAAAACGATATATTCATATTGTTTTAGCCCTTTTATAATTTGAAATAATTAGAGTTTACCTTACTCTATAATTTTATAGTACTGCGTAGTTTGATATCATCAGAAGCGCCACCAACTAAAATATCAAAAGAAGCCTTATCCATCACCCATTCATTTTTCACATCATCAAAATATTGAAAAGCGCTTTCATCTAATTTAATACTTACTGTTTTTTGTTCACCGGCAGCAAGTCTGATTTTATCAAATCCTTTTAATTCTTTTTCAGGTCTTGGCAATGCAGCATTTTGTTCATGAACATATAACTGTGCTATTTCAGCACCCCCAACTTTACCAGTATTTTTGACAGTAAAAATGGCCGTTACATTTTTACCGATTGCAGATAATTTTAAATTGCTGTATTCAAAATTTGTATAGGAAAGCCCATGCCCAAATGCGAATTGAGGTATTACTTTATAAGTATCATAATAACGGTAGCCTACATAAATATCATCGTAATAATGTACCAATAAACTTTTAGCAGTATCGCCAGGATATTCCCCCAATACATAAGATGGATTGTCTTGAAGCTTTTTTGGAAAAGTCATCGGCAGTTTACCTGATGGATTCACTGTTCCAAATAAAATTTTTGCCAGGGCATTTCCACCCTCCATACCTGCATACCAGCTTTGTAAAACAGCAGGTGTACTGTTAATCCATCTTGTAATATCCATGGCACCGCCACCCATTAATGTAACAACTGTTTTAGGATTTGCTTTTAATATCTGCTGCAGCAATTCATCCTGGCCAAAAGGCATATCCATGTTCGGTTTATCTACATCTTCGGCATCGTAAGCATTATCTCCCCACACATCATAGTTGTATCCGTGCGTGCTTCCACCAACATAAATAACCAGGTCACTTTTCTTTGCGAGCGCTACCGCTTCCTCAATCATCTGTTGGTTTGCGCCGCCACCTCTTTTAATTTCATAACCCTGCGCATACTCAATTTTAAAATTATTGCCTGCAATATTTTTAATACCATCTAACGGGGTCACTTCATAGAAAGCCCTTACCTGCGAACTACCACCGCCCATTGATTGTTTTCTTGCTGCATTAAAACCAATAACTGCAATGCTTTTGATATTACTTTTATTAATAGGCAAAATATTATTTTCGTTTTTTAATAAAACTATACCTTCTTCTGCTATCGATGCTGCAGCCTGTTGGTGTTGTTTTGTATTATAATCTCCGGTTTTTAACTTCCCGTCAATCATTCCAGTTTTAAACATTACATATAATATTCTGCTTACTTTATCATTTAATATATGTTCAGAAAGTTTTCCGGCTTTCAATAATTCCAGTAATTTATTTCCAAAATAAAATTTGTTGTAATCGGGATTTGGCAACATACCAAGATCGGTACCCATTTCAAGATCCAACCCATTCCAGAATGCTTCTTCTGTACTGTGAACTGCAGCCCAGTCGCTCATTACAAATCCTTTAAAATTCCATTCCTTTTTTAAAATCTGGTTTAAGAAATAATTATTTTGCGATGCCCACTGGCCTCTGAATTTATTATAAGAACCCATAACAGTATTTACTTTTGCTACTTCAACGGCCGCTTTAAACCCAGGCAGATAAATTTCTCTCAAAGCCCTTTCACTCATCTGCACATTTACAGTAAATCTTTTAGACTCCTGATTATTTGCAGCGTAATGTTTTACGCAAGCCGAAACACCTTGATCTTGCACACCTTTTATATAACCTACCACCATTTTTGAAACAAGAAACGGATCTTCACTTTGGTATTCAAAATTTCTTCCGTTTAATGGAGAACGAATAATATTTATACCGGGGCCAAGTATTATATTTTTTCCTCTAAACCTTGCTTCGCTACCCAATACAGCACCAAAAGCATAGCCAAGTAATGGGTTCCAGGTGGCAGCAAGGCAATTACCGGTAGGTAAATAAGTACCGCTGTCTAAAGAATTATTAAGTAGGTCCCAGCCACGACCATGTTCCGGCCTTACGCCATGCGGACCATCAGATGTCACTATTTCAGGGATTCCCAATCTGGCGACACCGCCGGAGGTAAAAGAAGAAGATGCATGTATCATGTTCACTTTTTCTTCGAGCGTAAGTTGCTTTACAAGGGCTTTTATTTTTGCGGTTGTATCAAACTTTATTTGTGCAGATACCCCTGAAAAAATACCTAGTGCAGTTATAAAAAACACCAGTGATTTTGAAGTTAGTTTTTTGTTCATTTGTAATTTTTTATTTAAAATTTTATTTTTTGTTTCAACTAAAATATTGATAAATAAAGGATTTCTATTTTTTCTTTTCAAAAACCCTCACAAAGTCTACAATGAGTTTTTGATTTTTATAATTTTTTATATCAGGATTGCCAGGCCAGTTACCACCAACAGCCAGATTTATTATTAAAAAGAATTTTTCATTAAAAGGGTAATTAATTTTACCAAAATCTTTTTTGCTGAAAGAAGAGAATAATTTACCATCCAACAACCATTTTATTTCATTTTCACTCCACTCCAATGAAAAAACGTGAAATTCATCAGAGAAAATCCCATTTAATAAACTAATATTTTTTCCCAGTTGTGTACTTCCAGGGCCAGGTCCAAAATGCAATGTCCCATAATTTTTTGCATTGTCTTTACCGATCATTTCCATGATATCTATTTCACCGCTTTTTGGCCACGTGCCATAAACTGCCTGTTGTGGCAACATCCAAAAGGCTGGCCATATACCTTGCCCTTGTGGTAATTTGGCTCTAAAATCTATGCGTCCGTATTTAAATATTCGTTTACCTCTCGTTACAATCTTTGAGGATGTAAAATTTTTATTTTCATAATCTTCCTTTCTGGCTTCAATAATCATTTTACCATTTTTAAAACTCGCATTTTCAGATTTATAATATTGTAATTCATTATTGCCCCACCCGCATAATGTTGGACAACCATCTCCATTTTCAAAACTCCAGTTTTTTAAATTTAAAGAAGCTCCATCAAATTCATCTGCCCATTTTAAACGATAGCCTTTATAAGTTTTGGGTGCATTATAACCTTTATCAAATTCAGCTTCACTTTTTACTTTTTTATTTTTGAAAGCAGCTTCCTTTTTTTGTGCCACCATTTCCTGTGCAATACAACAAAATGACAATATCAAAATACAATGAAAGATATATTTTAAATTTCTGGCGTTCATAAAAAAAATTAAAAAAATTTATAAAATGAGCTAAAAAAAAGAGCATTCAATTAAGAATACCCTTTTTTTAATTGCTTAATGATTATTTGTGTACAATAACTGTTTCTGTAGCCAACGATTTACCAGCTGCATTTATTATTTTAACATGATAAACACCATCACCATGTTTTGTAAGATCAATACTTATTGGGCTGTAGCTACTAAAAATTGTATACTTTCCACTAAATATTAAAGCACCAAGAGAGTTATAAATAGCTATTTGTAATGGCTGTAAATTATTTAGATCGCTAAAATACCTTACTTGAAATTTACCGTTGGAAGGATTAGGATACACAAATAATCTGTTAGAACTAGCTTCAGTTATAGTAACAGTATTTGAAGTACTAAAACAACCAGCAGGATTGGCAATTTTGAGCATATAACTTCCTACATCATCAATGTTTACCTGTATTGAATTACCTGTTTGTGCTGTTAATACAATTCCATTTTTAAACCAAGAGTAGGTATTACCTGAACCAGATGCATTTGAAGAAGCAATTGTGCCTGTTTGTCCCGGTGTTAACTGTGTACCAGGCGTTGCTGAAATTACCGGAATTACAGGAGCTGCAACGATTGTAACTGTTAATGAAGCTCTTTCTCCTTCGCATCCATTTGTGTTGACCTGGCTTACATAATAAATTGTTGTACCTGAAATTGCTGTGTTAGGAGTAGGTGCAGTTGCAGAGCCTGTACCTCCTGTTTGAACAGTGTACCACTTCAACATATAACCGGATGCTGCTGTTGCTATCAACGGAATTGCATTAGTATTTTGACAATAAGTTACTGAAGTGGTAATAGGTGTAGCCGGCAAAGAATTAATGGTTACTGCAATGGTTGCTCTTGGTCCTTCTATACCTGAACCGTTGGTTTGACTTACATAATAGTTTGTTGTTCCAACATTTGTTGTAGATGGCGTTGGCGCTGCAGTAATTGCTACCCCTCCAACAGAAACCGTATACCAGGACAGCGTGTTTCCTACTAATGCTGTTGCCGATAATGGTATAGCAGCATTATTTTGGCAATAACTAACCGCACTAATAACTGCAGGAGCAGGTGGCACAGTACCTGCACCAAACTTCATGTCATCAAAATAATAGATCTGCTCGCCTGCTGTAGCTCCCGTTACTCCAAAATTAAAAAAGATAGTTGCCTTGTTTAAACTGTAAGCAAGGTTTAGTGCTGCAGTGCCTGTAGCCTGGTTGGCAAAATTAAATTCAAGTGTTTGCCAGCCATTGGCTGTTGTTACTGTGGCTTCCGTTTCACAACTGTGTGTTACATCATTTTTATCTTCAACCTTTAACCTTACCTGTATGCCCGCAACCGGTGAATATACTCTTACATTCATTCTCTTTTCTGTTGCTGTAAATGGTATGTTAGCACTAAAGCCTGTCTGTAAACCACCTGTTACAGCTGTTACTGTTGTACCCGCATAGGTTGCTGCTGTATTCGTTCTTATTACTTTAGCTACTTTGTTGGTCGCCAAGGTTGGGTCTGCTGCTATCGTTGACTGCTCCGCTCCTGCAAAACCTACCAGGCCATAATTTACAGTTGCATCATCAAAGGTTACAGGCAGCGTCATCTGCGTTAATGTCGGTGGCGTTACAACGGCTGCTACTAATCTTACCTCATCAAACAACCATGTATAATTTGCTGTACCGTCCCCGGCCGTACCTAAATCAAAAATAAAAACTAATTTACTGTATTGGTTGGTCGTACTGATTGTACTATAATCAAAAGTCAGATCTTCCCAGCCATTGGCTACTGTTGATGTAGCTTCTTTTTGAAAATTTATAGTTCCGTCAGTTGCATTCTCTACTTTCAATAAAAGCCTGGCACCCACCCTTGGTGAAAATACTTTTACTTTAAATGTTTTGTTTACACTGAAATCCATTGGGCCTGCAAGAGTTATAACACTGCCGCCATAAACTTCTCCCACACCTTTTATCATTTTTGCAACGTTGGCACTTGTATTTATTCCACTACTTTGAGGATTGGTAATTTTAGTTGTTGCACCACCACCAAAATCAGTAAATGCATAATTTATTGTCGCTGATTCAAAATCCAACGGCAACACAGGTAAAGTAGTTGTTCCACCACCGCCGCCACCGGATGCAATCAATCTTACATCATCAAATAACCATGTATAATTAGCAGTACCATCACCTTTGGTCCCATTATCAAAAATAAAAACTAATCTGTCATATTGGTTGGTGGTACTGATCGCACTATAATCAAATGTCAAGTCTTCCCAGGCATTGGCTACAGTAGATAAAACTTCTTTTTCAAAATTGATAGCACCACTGGTTGAATTTTCTACTTTCAATAAAAGCTTGGCTCCAACCCGCGGAGAAAATACTTTTACTTTAAATGTTTT
>JAYUZL010000047.1:0-2191 GCA_043751875.1 Ferruginibacter sp. | reverse complement strand
GAAAAATACCCAGGTTCCAACTGTTGTTAAGAATATCCATACCTATAAAAACAGTTTGATCTTCGAAATTTATTTTTACTGTAGCCACGTTATTGAAGTTTTTACAATTAAATTAAAAGTTACTGTTGCGTTTTTAAATTGATTATTTCTTTAACTGTCTCAACAACTAATATAAGGATTACTTGGAGACTTGCCGAAAATTAGGGCAGAACACTGGAGCTGGAACTCACTGTCAACTGCGGTTCAGGCTGAACGGTTTCAATATAACTTTTGTTCTTATCTTGTACTTTATATTTTCAATTTGGTTTTGGTTCAGGACAGGATCAGCAACAAATTTTCTAACCTACTTCAATGCAAAACGGGAGCTGATGCTTTTGGTGTATTAAACGGATATGTTTTTTAAACTAAATTATTATACAGAGAAGGAATTTTCCTGTAAGGCATCTGCTGTAACCATAATTTCCCTTTCCACGAAATACATATCAACATCGCCAACATTTTTTGCGTATATTTTTCCACGGTAACTGCATTCAAATTCATGTTTTACCAACTCATAGGTAGAGGCAGAAATATTTACCCTCCCCGAAGCTCCATTACTTTCCATCCTGCTCGCAATATTTACGGTACTGCCCCATATATCATAAGCATATTTTCTTTTGCCCACTACTCCTGCTACAATAGGACCAACGTGAACACCTAATCGCAAATCCCATGCTTCCAGACCTGCTTCTACTTTTCTTCTATTATTAAGCATTATATACTCCTGAATTTCAAGACTTGCTTTTACAATATTATAAGCATGGCGATCATCAGGCACCGGAATTCCACCTGCACACATATATGCATCCCCAATGGTTTTAATTTTTTCAAGGTTGTACTTTCCAATGATATTATCAAACGCTATAAAACAACTGTTAAGCTCTTCTACCAGATCTTGCGGAGACATTTTATCTGCAATAACGGTAAAGCTTTTAAAATCAGTAAACATCACCGATACGGATTCAAAATTTCTTGGTGTTGCCTGCCCGTTTAATTGTAATTCCCTGGCTACTTCTGCAGGAAGAATATTTAATAACAAATGTTCAATTTCATCTTTCTGCTGATCAAGGATTTTATTTGTTTTTACTTTTTCACGGTAGTTTCTAAAAATTAATAATGCTATTAAAAACACCAGGCCTAATCCGGCTGCAAAAGCATTCCGGGCAAATTTTTGCCTTTCTATTTGTAATTCATTGGTTTTTTTAACCTGCGTAAGCAGGTTAATTTCCCCTTGTTTTTTCTGCAGGTCAAAGTCAAACTGCAGACTGCCTAATTTTTTATCTGTCTCCAGGTTGTACAAGGTGTCTTTTATGTCTGAAAAAAGCAACTGGTATTTAAATGCGTTTTTAAAATCAGACAATGATGAATAGGTGTGTGATAATCCCTGATAAGAATTTTTTAATTCGTCCGCAGCGTCGATATTTTTAGCAATGCTTTCGGCCTGTTTATACACTGTTAGTGCGGTGGCGAATTTTTTTTGTTTTACATACACATCTGCAAGACCCAGTAATGATATAGACATATCCTGCCTTGCAGAAAGTTTTAATGAAATTTCAAAAGCCTGCTCGTGATATTTTTTTGCCATCGGGTAGTCGCCTTTACTGGCATATACCTTACCAATATTGTTAAGGGTGTAAGCAATGCCTTCTGTATTTTTATAAGCCTCCAGAGATTTTTCGTAATAATATAATGCAGTGTCATTATTACCCATTTTAAAATATATTTCTCCCAGGTTTACCGTAGTGTTTCCTATTACCGCTTTGTCGCCTAATTTTTCGCTTATAGGTAAGGTTTTTAAAAAAAACTGCATCGCCTTAACATAGGTAGCTTTCTTCATCATGTACACCACGCCCAGGTTATTCATTGCGGTAACAATACGTAACGTATCTGATATTTCTTCTGCTACTTTTAATGATTTAAGATGATACTCCAGAGCTTTTGCTTCGTCTCCATTATTAAAATATACGGCTCCTATGTTGGTTAGCAGCCGGGCAACATTGCTTCTGTCCTGGATAGAATCAAAATACAATAAAGACTGTTCCCAATTTTCAAGTGTTTCTACATTATTTCCCTGTGTGTAATGACCCAGGCCTATATCCTTCAGTGCCAGTGCGAGGCCTTTTTTATAATTTATTCTTGTAGCAGCATCCTT
>JAYUZL010000046.1:0-7625 GCA_043751875.1 Ferruginibacter sp. | reverse complement strand
TATGATCCCGGTTAAATTTTCTACGTTCTTTATAATCATCCAATACAGAAGAAAGCAAAAGCCTGCGGTAATAAAATGCCGAAGAACTGTCTGCAAAATAAAGTGTTCTGTTAGCATAAGTAAACAAATCTGTATAAACAGCATATTGAAAAATGGTATCTTTTGAAGATGCAGCAGCGAGGTAACCAACGAAATTCGCTTCCATTTCCTTTGCATAACCAAGTTGGTGTGCAACTTCATGACAGGCAGTAAAAGGCTGGGTAAATTTTGGCACTGTGGTGTTTACCTGCGCCTCTCCTGTTGCCGGGTTATAGTATCCCAAGAAACCGACATAATTTCCTAACCAGCCCCACATAGACTGTTTTATAGAATTTGGACGGTAGCGAAGAAAAGGTAATTTGTCTGCAACATTTTTGTAAGCATTTTCCGTCATTACAAAAAGTTCCCGTGTATTTGGATAAGCAGTTTTATTCCGAACAAGACTTTGTTTTGATTCATTAATTTTTTTTACCAGTAAAACATTTATGTTCTTCAGTTCCGTTAACGAATATTTTTTTAAAGGAAGATTTAGCTGCGTGGCAATTCCTTCTCTGTTGTAATTGATTCCCCAAAATATATTAAACAAAATATAAAAGATGGTTGTAAAAAGTAAGAATGAATAAACGAATTGAATCCCATTTTCTTTGTTCAGTAATCTTCTTTTTTTAATTAATACAAAACGAAAGAAAAGAAAAAGTTGTCTGACGAGGAATATTATAAAAAACAACCACAAAATATCCCCGATACTAAAAGGAATCCACCCAAAAAGTATTCTGAATTTTGAAGCTATAAATGGATAAAAGGTTAAGGAATAATTATTTTCAACTCTTTCTGCATCAATACTAAAAAAATGTATTACCAGGCAACCGAGCAACAGAAAAAATATAATAATTATCTTTTTTTTAAATTTCATCATTTATTAAACCATTTGAAGTAGAAAAACCAACTATGTTGGCAATGAGAAATCAATTTAAGGGATATATTTTAAATAAATTGTGTACATTTGCACTCTTTTAAAAAGGATGCAATGGCTAGTAAGCGTATGTTTGAGATTGCTTTTGTAGGATTGAAAACCGGTGACCATGAGTTTAATTATGAATTGGATGCAGAATTTTTTAAGGAAAAAGGAGGTGAAAACGTTGAGAAAATTGTTGCCAATGTAAAACTTACATTAGATAAAAACAATGGTTTCATGATATTAAAATTTATGGTTGGTGGCAATGCTGATGTAAATTGTGATAGATGTGGAAATCCTTTAAAAGTTGATCTTTGGGATGAATTTAATATGGTGGTTAAACTAACGGAAGACCCACAAAAAGCAAATAATGAAGAGGAAGATGCAGATGTGTTTTATATTGCAAAATCTGAAAGTCATATTGAAGTCAGTGATTGGTTATACGAATTTGTAATGCTTAGTATTCCTATGCAACATGTTTGTAGTAACGATAGTAACGGTAAATCGCTATGCAATGAAGAAGTCCTAAAAAAACTTCAGGATATGCAGGCAAAAACTGAAGAACAACAAGGAAATATAATCTGGAAGGGATTGGATAAGTTTAAAAACAATTAGAATAAAATAAAGGGTTTTAGATAGATGATAAACCGATATTTACATAAGATTACATTATACAAATACTAAAAAAAACAAGTCATGCCAAATCCAAAAAGGCGCCATAGTCAGCAAAGGAGTGCAAAAAGAAGAACGCACTACAAGGCTACAGAACCTACACTTAGCGTAGACAGCACTACAGGCGAAACTCATGTACGCCATCGTGCACACGTAAGCGAAGGTAAATTATATTACAAAGGTAAATTGGTGTCTGAAAAAGCACCATTGAGAGCTGTATAATTTTACTTAAAAAATCTTTTATTCCAGAGTCGGCTTGCTTAACCTCAGGTGCGATTTTGGAATTTTTAATTTTTAAATTTTCTTACCAATGATCACAGTAGGGCTGGATATGATGGGTGGAGACTTTGCTCCTCTTGAAGCGGTGAAAGGCGCAGCAGCATTTTTTGCAGATAGCCCCGTTCCTGTGAAAATGATACTCATTGGCGATAAAGAAGAAATTAAGAATGTAATAATATCACACCCTTTACCTGAGCGTTTATATACGGTAATACACGCTTCACAGGTAATTGAAATGCACGAACACCCAACAAAAGCATTAAAAGAAAAACCGGAAAGTTCCATAGCTGTGGGTTTTCAATTACTTGCAACCGGAAAAATAGATGCTTTTATAAGTGCAGGTAATACAGGTGCCATGATGATTGGTGCAGTATTCACCATAAAAACAATAGAAGGTATTTTACGCCCTACTATTGGCGCTTATATTCCAAGAGAAAATGGTTCATTGGGCTTAATGGTTGATGTAGGTTTAAACGCAGATTGCAAACCCGAGAACTTAAACCAGTTCGCGGTATTGGGAACACTTTTTGCCGAACATATTTTAAAAATAGAAAATCCTAAGACTGGTCTAATAAATTTGGGGGAAGAAGAAGGTAAAGGAAATATTCTTGCACAGGCTACCTATCCGCTGTTAAAAGAAAATAAGCACATTAATTTTATTGGAAATATTGAGGGAAGAGACATTTTACTTGATAAGGCTGATGTAATGGTATGTGAAGGATTTACCGGAAATGTAGTTTTAAAATTGGCAGAAAGTGTGTATGATCTTGTAAAACGCCGCAATATAAACGATGAACATTTTGAACGTTTTAATTTTGAAACTTATGGTGGCATCCCTGTATTAGGAGTAGCTAAACCCGTTATTATCGGGCACGGTATCAGCAGCGATGTAGCTTTTAAAAATATGATAAAAATTGCCGTAAGAATGATAGAAATCGACTTTATAGGGAAAATAAAAAACAGTTTCGTAAATGATTAAATTCAAATTAATAAATTCAATAAAAAACGCCGAAGATTTTCGGCGTTTTTTATTGAATTTATTTTACCAAATATTTTCGCTGCAAAGAGTACAATGTTATAAATACTACTGGAATTAAAAACATAATATAGCTAGTAACTCCTGTAAACTGGGCCATGCCCAATAGAGCTAAACTACCAATAACAGGCAAAATCTGCCCTGAGACATATAGCCAAAATCCGTCTTTTTTTAATTTACGCATCATCAACGCACCAATAAAACATAATACAATTCCAACTGCGGTAATAAGTAATAGCGGAACCATGTTAGTTTGTGTTAACTCAATTACTTTTTTGGAAGCTTCCATATCTGTAATTTGTTTGGGCGTTAAATCGGCACCGGTTTCTGATGCTTTATTAATCATATTAAGCGAAAATTTCATCAGCCACGGCGTTGCTAAAGTAAAAATTATGCCGATTGCAGAGCCAATAAATGTAAGAATAGTTAATACATTAAGCCCACGGGGCAAAGGTTGGTTTTGAAATTCACTTAAGTTTTCTGAGTCTGTTGTAAAATTTGTTTCTGTCATAGTTGTATAGTTTAGATGTACAAATTAACGAACTGCCAAAACATAACAAAACCTGTTTTAAAAAAAATGATAAATGGTATTATCTTTATCGGCAGATGCAGCCTTTTCTTTCCCACAAAATTTTAGACGAACATTTTTTAATTTCCGCACAACGAACTGTTTTTTGGGAAGAAGAAAAAACACTTATCTTATCAGATCTACATCTGGGTAAAAGCGGTCATTTTCGTAAGAGCGGTATTGCCATCCCACAAAATCTTTATAAAGAAGACCTGTTTCGTTTGTTAAATGAAATTCATCTTTTCAGTGCTAAAAAATTAATTATAGTTGGTGATCTTTTTCACAGCAGTATGAACAAGGAACATGAGCTTTTTTTAAAATGGAGAAAAGATATCAGCAGCGTGGATATACATTTAATAAAAGGCAACCACGATATTTTAAAAAATGAGTGGTACAAAAATGCAGCAATAGAAGTGCATAAAAAGCACTTATCAGTTCGTAGTTTTTCTTTTACACACGATGTAAATGAGTGCCAGGCAAAAGAAAATGAATACTGCTTTAGCGGGCATATTCATCCGGCAGTTTTTATGCGGGGTATTGCAAAACAATCCATTAATTTACCCTGCTTTTATTTTGCTAAAAATTATGCTGTATTACCGGCGTTCGGAAAATTTACCGGAACATTTGCTATAAAACCAAACTTAGGTGAATCCGTGTTTGCATTGATAGAAAATAAAGTTATAAAGCTTCAGTAATTTTATTAGCCACCTTTTTCCTTCTGCTTGTTTCTTTTTTTATTAGTGCCAGTTCTCTGCCCATTTGTCCGGATACAGAACTGTTTTCCTGCGCTCGCCTCATAAGGTATGGAACCACATCTTCTATTGGACCAAAAGGCAAATACTTACTTACACTGCAACCATTTTTTGCCAGGTTAAAAGTAATATTATCACTCATTCCATATAATTGCGAAAAGTGTATATGGTGGTGGTTATGAGTTAAGTTTTGTTTGTCCAGTAACTGCGTTGCATGTAAATTACTTTGTTCATTGTGCGAGGCTACAATCACAGCTACCCTATCAATATTTTCTATACAAAATTTTACTGCATCATCATAATCTCTGTCAGTACTTCCTTTGTTAGGCTGTATGGGTGAAGGATAATTTTTTTCAGTTGCTCTTTTTCTTTCCTTTTCCATATAAGCACCTCTCACAAGCTTTGCACCAAGTATAAAAGCTTTTTCATTTGCTGCGTCGCAACTGTCTTTTAAAAACTGCAATCTATCGTGTCGGTATAATTGCATGGTGTTATAAACCACCGCTTTCGTCTTATTAAATTCAACCATCATTAAAATAGTAAGCGCATCAACGGGATCTTGTATCCAAGTCTCCTCTGCATCTACCAATACACCAATATTATTATCGAAGCCGGCTTTGCATATTTTTGTAATTCTTGTAATTACTCTTTTCCATTCAGAAAATTCATCTGCCGAAAGTGCTTCCAGTACTGCATTATAACGTTTCATTAATGTGCCATCAATTGCACCCATGCCCGCATCAATTGTTTCAAGCAAACCAAAACGCACAAGCCCAGTAACTTTGATACTCATAAAAGGAATATTCTTTTGTGTTGCTGCATACTTAATCACGTTTATAAATTCATCCATTGCATGGTCGTACCCAATTTCGCCGTCGTTTCCTCCTTCCACACCATAATCCAGAATAACTTCAACATTATACTTACCAAGTTTTTGGGCAACTACAGCTGTTTCAGGTAAAGTTTCTCCACCAACAAACTGGCTGAATATGGTACTGCGAATTATCTTTTTTGTAAAAGGAATTTGAAGTTTTATTGCAGAAGGCATTAACGTTAACCCCATTTTTACAAGCCAGGGTTTTCCCATTGTTGAAAATAAAAAATCAGCTTTTTTTAATTCACTATTGGTCTTGTAAGCAAAGGCGTATTCTGTGTTATCGAAAGATATCATAAAAATAATTGTATACAAATTTAAGAAGTTTTACCTGCCTTTGTAAAAAGATACCGTAATAAAAAATCCTTTTTTTATTATGTTTTGCAGTTTCTAAAAAGAGTAATTATGAAGTATTTATCAGCATTAATATTGGCACTTTTTTTTATTTTGGGGAGATAAAAGATAATTAATGACATTCCATCTTAACGTTTAATAAGTTTTATCAAATCCTTATTAATTTTTATATTTTTTGCTTTTCGCAACGATCAAACCTCTTTATATTTTTTTTTAATATCTGTACAGATTACTTTGTATAAAAATTTATAAACATTTATGAGTGAAATATCTATTGTTTTCCCCCATCAGTTATTTAAAAAAAATCCGGCTCTTTCAAAAGAACGGAAAGTTATTTTAGTTGAAGAGTTTTTGTATTTCAGACATTTAAATTTTCACAAACAAAAACTTGTACTGCATCGTGCAGCAATGAAATCCTATTCTGCTTTTTTAGAAGCTGAAGGATATAAAATTGAATACATTGAAAGCACAGATGACAAAAGTGATATCAGAAAATTAATTTCATTTCTAAAAAAGGAGCAGGTTAAAACCATTCATTTTACTGAAGTAATTGATTATTTGTTAAACAACAGTATTACTGATTCCTGTAAAAACAACAAAATAGATATTAAACAATACATCACACCGGCTTTTCTTAATTCTGCTCAAGAAGGTGACGATTATTTTAACGGGAAGAAAAGATATTTTCAAACAGAATTTTATATTGCTCAACGCAAAAAAAGAGGTATTCTATTACAACCGAATGGTGACCCAATTGGAGGTCAGTGGAGTTACGATGCAGACAACAGAAAAAAATATCCAGCGAAGGAAATTCCGCCCAAAATTAGTTTTCAAAAAGAAGATCAATATGTAAAGGAAGCAAAGGATTATGTTCATAAGAATTTCTCTGAAAATTATGGTGAAATGAGCACTTTTATTTACCCAATAAATTTTCAGGAATCTGAAAAATGGTTAAAGGAATTTTTCACTGGCAGGTTTGAAAAATTTGGCGAATTTGAAGATGCTATTGTAGCCAATGAAAACACTCTTCATCATTCTGTTTTAAGCCCTTTAATAAATATTGGTTTATTAACGCCGCAACAGGTTGTAGATGCTGCTTTAAAATATGCAGAAAAAAACAATATACCATTAAACTCCACCGAAGGTTTTATTAGGCAAATCGTAGGCTGGCGGGAGTTTATTAAAATTGTATATGCAAGAGAGGGTGTAAAACAGCGAACTACAAACTATTGGAAATTTTATAGAAAAATTCCGGCATCTTTTTGGGATGGTACCACAGGTATTGAACCAATTGATAATGTGATAAAAAAGGCGTTGAAATCGGGCTATCTGCATCACATTGAGAGACTCATGTTGCTTGGCAATTTTATGTTGCTTTGTGAGTTTGATCCTGATGAGGTTTATAAATGGTACATGGAAATGTTTGTTGACAGTTATGACTGGGTAATGGTACCGAATGTTTATGGAATGGTTCAGTTTGCCGATGGTGGTTTAATGACCACTAAGCCATACATCAGCGGCAGTAATTATGTACTAAAAATGAGTGACTTTAAAAAGGGTCCATGGTGCGAAATTTGGGACGGCTTATTTTGGCGGTTCATGGATGTACACAGAGTTTTTTTTAAAAAAAATCCAAGGCTTGGAATGCTGGTAAATACCTTCGATAAAATGGCCCCTGAAAAAAGAAATCATCACAACGAAGTGGCAGAAAAATTTATTGCAGGTCTCGACATCAAAAAATAAAAAACTTTTAAAAGTGAGACTATGAGCAAACAGATTAAAAAAGAAAATCTCCCTCAAAAAATTTGTATAGTATGCAAAAGACCATTCTCATGGCGAAAAAAATGGGAGAAAGTTTGGGAGGAAGTTAAATATTGCAGTGATAAATGCCGGGGAATGAAGTAGCAGTTGGCAATCTGCCGTTGGCGAATGCAATTTGCAAAGTGCAGTTCACTACATGAAAAGATATTATTTTTTGAAGGTGATTACTCTTAATCTGAACCAATGCCCTGTAACTTCTTACTTTTGCAAAAATTTTAGAGCATGGAAAAGAAAGCAAGCGAATCGTTGGTAGTTATGACAGAATTGGTCTTACC
>JAYUZL010000045.1:0-11178 GCA_043751875.1 Ferruginibacter sp. | reverse complement strand
GTAAATACATTCCTTAAAATCAATAAGGTTTTGAAAATAAAATATTCAATAAAATCAGTGTAGTTTTTATAACAAACTATTATTTCAAAAAAAAGTGATTAATCCTACATTTGTATTTCTTGAAAACGTGTCAGGTTCCACCAAAAGAATTACATGAAGAAAACTTTCCCCATTATAACTATACTTATTACAATTAGTTTGCTTGGGCTTATTTTTTTTCAGGTATTGTGGTTGGATAGTGTGAAAAAGTATCGGGAGCAAAGGCTGAAAGATAATGTTACAAAAGCCGCCGGACTTTCAGCATCTCGACTTACGAATGAAAAGCTTGCTTTTATTTACCCCAAAAAAAATGATCTTTTAATTACTCCTGACAGGCTGCAGTTTGATTTTAGAAAGCATTCTGTAATGCAGCGGTTTAGTAAAGAAGAGATTTATAATATAGTAAAGGAATCTTTGGCTTCGAACGATTTAAAAGATGTACGCTTCGAATTTGCAGTAACTGATGACCAGATAACCGGGGATCAGATTGATACCGATAATTTCATGAAAGTTTATCAGGATTCTGCAAACAATGTAATGCAAATTATTCCCCTGGTGCCGGAAAGCGGTACTAACCTTGAAAATCTTGTATCGCAGGAAGGGTTAATTATTATTGTTCCCCACCAAGATACTATTGTATTAAAGGAGCTGACCTGGTTCATTATTGGCTCTATCGTGTTTACATTTATTATTATTGCAGCATTCTTTTTAACTCTTCGTACGTTATTAATACAAAAGAAACTAGGAGAAATAAAATCAGATTTTATTAATAACATGACCCATGAATTTAAAACGCCATTGGCTACTATTTCGCTGGCTGTAGATGCGCTTAAAAACGAAAAAGTAGTGGGAGATAAAGAAAAAACTGCTTACTTCACCGGTATTATTAAAGAAGAAAATAAGCGGATGAATAAGCAGGTGGAAACCATACTGCAAGCGGCTTTACTGGATAAGCAGGAAGTGCAGTTAAACCTGAAAAGGCAATCGGCCAATGAGCTTATAAAAAATGCAGTTAATAATATTACACTCCCCATAACTGAACGTGGGGGTAAACTGGAAATAAACTTAAATGCAGCCAAAGATTTTGTGATGGCAGATGATGTACATTTTACAAATTTTGTAAATAACCTGCTAGATAACGCACTTAAATATTCAAAAGAAGTTCCTTTAATTAAACTTACGACCATCAATGCGGGTAACCTATTGCGGATAAAAATTGAAGACAATGGCATAGGGATGAGCAAAGAAACAGTCTCCAGGATTTTTGAAAAGTTTTACCGTGCCCACACCGGAAATGTACACAATGTAAAAGGTTTCGGGCTTGGCTTAAGCTATGTAAAAACCATGGTAGAAGCGCATAAAGGGACCATTAAAGCCGAAAGCACATTGGGGAAAGGCAGTTGCTTTACCATATCTTTCCCTTTAGCTAAATAACTACATAATTTAGCTATTCACATCATATCCACATCAATTAACATTTAATACACTGTGTTATAGTGTAAAACAGCCTTGTAACCCAAACCTGTACACATTATAAGGTATGTGGAAAAATATGTTTTATACAAATAGTGTTCGAAAGTGGGAAAAAGTGTTATTTTGTGTTAGATAGTTACAAATAACTATTCCCTTTTAAACAATGATCAGCTTTTTAGGCGAATACGAATCTACCATCGATACGAAAGGACGTTTCCTTTTGCCTGCGGCCTTTAAAAAACAGTTGCCGAAAGATGATGGAATTGAATTCGTACTAAACAGAGGATTCGAAAAATGTCTGACCCTTTACCCAATACAAAGCTGGAAACCAATTTTTGCAAACATAAGTAAGTTGAATGATTTTGATCCCAAAGTGAGATCCTTTCGCCGGTATTTTTTAAACGGTGCTTCACCGGTTGAATTAGACAGTGCAGGTCGTTTGTTGCTTCCAAAAAATTTAAAAGAATACGCTTCTTTGGATAAGGATATCGTACTCGTATCTGCTATAAATAAAATTGAGATATGGGATAAGAAAATGTACGACCAGTTTTTTGAAAATATGACGGATGAAAGTTTTAGTGCAATTGCAAATGAAGTAATGAATAACAAAGATGGAATTAGTGATTTGTAATTAGGACCAGGTATTTATCATTTTAGATGTAAGGAAAGCAAAAGAACTATTATAATGGTTGACCAAATTACAAATTCGGAATTACCTGCTTACCACACACCTGTTTTACTGAAAGAAGCAATAGAAGCATTAAATATAAAAGAAGATGGGGTGTATGTTGATTGCACATTTGGTGGTGGCGGACATAGCAGGGAGTTATTAAAATATTTGGGACCTCATGGAAGACTGATTGTTTTTGACCAGGATGAAGATGCAAAAAAAAACCTGCCCGAAGATGACCGTATAATTTTTGTACCACAAAATTTTAGGCATCTGCAAAGATTTTTAAGGCTGCACAAATTTGCTAAAGTAGATGGGGTTTTAGCTGACCTAGGTGTATCGAGTCATCAGTTTGATACTGCTGAACGTGGCTTTAGTACAAGGTTTGATGCAGCACTGGATATGAGGATGGATAGTAGGCAAATTACAACAGCTGCAACAGTATTAAACAGCTTTACAGAATTGCAGTTGCACAAGATGTTTGAAAAATATGGAGAGGTTACCAATGCTAAAACGCTTGCAAAAATAATTGTTGAACAAAGATTGATAAAACCTTTCACCACAATTAATACTTTTAAACAAAGCATTTCTACGGTAGTAAAAGGTAATCCAAATAAATATTTAGCACAGGTTTTTCAGGCATTAAGGATACAGGTAAATGAAGAGATGAAAGTATTGGAAGAAATGCTTGAGCAAACAAAAGCAGTTTTAAATAAAGATGGAAGGATAGCTGTTATCAGTTTTCATTCTCTGGAAGATAGGATAGTAAAAAACTTTTTTAAAAACGGTTCAATAGAAGAACAGGAAGCAGATGATGTATACGGTACAAGAATAGAAAATCCTTTTATAATAATTACAAAAAAACCAATAACAGCATCTTCAACCGAACAAAAAAATAATCCAAGAAGTAGGAGTGCAAAATTGAGAGTTGCACAAAAAAAATAAATGGTTACTGAAAAAATAAATAGAGAAATAAAATTACCCAAAGCTGAATGGAAACAGTTTTTTAACTACAACAGAATAGTTAGAAATATTCCTTTCTTTCTTTTTCTGGCAGTGCTCGCAATTCTTTATATATACAACGGTCACCACGCAGATAAGTTGGTAAGAAAAATTGCTGCCACAGAAAAAAATATAAAAGAATTAGAGTACGAATATAAAACAGTGAAGAGTGATTTAATATTTAGAAGCAAGGCGAGCGAACTTATTAAAGCTGTGGAGCCATTGGGCTTAAAAGAGTCGAAACTGCCACCAATGCTGCTTGGCGACACAATGGTTAGAAAAATAACTGATATAATAAAGAAATAATTACTAAAAATGGATGTAAAAAAAGACATATTATGGAGAGTTTATCTATGCTTTTTATGCATGGTTTTACTTTGTGTATTTGTTTTGGGAAGGGCAATTTACATACAAACAGTGCAGGGTAAATATTGGGTTGGCATGAGTGACAGTCTTCATATAAAATCGCAGCCTATCATTGCAGAGCGAGGAACTATATATAGTGAAGATGGAAATATGCTCAGTACATCAGTTCCCGTTTTTGATATTTATGTGGATTTTGCTGCAGATGGGTTGAGAGAAAAACAAGGTAAACGTTTCAAAGATAATATTGATTCTTTAAGCTTTTGCCTGTCTAACCTTTTTGCAGATAAAACTTCTGAAGAATACAAAAAACAATTGCAGCAGGCTTACCAGGAAGAAGACAGGTATTTTATTCTTAAAAAGAAAATGACATTTGATCAATATCTTTTACTGAGAAATTTTCCACTTATAAGATTAGGTAGAAATAAAAGTGGTTTTATTATAGATACAAAAGACAAAAGAATAAATCCATACATACTCCTGGCAAACAGAACAATTGGGCTGTCAAGGCAAAACCTTACAAAAAATGTTGGACTTGAATTAACATATGACAGTTTGTTAAGAGGTACTACAGGACAGCGTTTGATGCGCTATGCTGCCGGTGCATATATGCCGGTTGAGGGTTCTGAACTTGATCCTGTAAATGGAAAAGATATCGTAACAACCCTCGATACTTACATACAGGATGTAGCAGAAAACGCTCTGATGAAAATGTTGGTTGGTAATAATTCTTTACATGGTACGGCCATCGTTATGGAAACAGCAACAGGTAAAATAAAAGCTATAGCAAACCTTGGTAAGCAGACGGATGGTTCTTATATAGAAGATTTTAATTACGGCATTGGTAAAACTACCGAACCGGGTTCGGTTTTTAAACTGGCAACTTTAATGAGTTTGCTTGAAGATAAATATGTTGACTTAAACTCCATTGTAGATTGTGAAGGGGGCTCAAAATCATTTTTTGGTTTACGCATAAAAGATTCTCACTTAGGTACGCATGAAACTACTGTAAAAGAAGCATTTGCTGCAAGCAGTAATGTTGCATTTGCCAAACTTGGTTTTCAATATTATCAGAGCCAGCCACAAAAATTTTATGATCATTTACATAAAATGAGGTTGGATACTTACACTGGTGTAGACATTGTTGCATCGTCGGGTTTTCCACTTATTAAAAAAGTAAAAAAATGGGGAGCTACAACAATCCCTTATATGGCCCATGGTTATGAAGAACTTGTTACCCCATTGCATATGCTTACACTTTACAACGCAGTAGCAAATAATGGTAAATTAATGAGACCGTATTTAGTGAGTGAAATAAAAGATTACGGGGTTTCAATAAAAAGAATTGTGCCACAGGTTTTAGATGCGCATGTGTGTAGCCCTGAAACAGTTGCCATGTTAAAAGAAGCTATGCTTGAAGTCGTTGAAAGTGCTCATGGTACCGCCAGAGCCATTAAAGACAGCACTTATAAAATTGCCGGAAAAACAGGAACAGCCGTAACCGCTTTAGATAATAAAGGATATAACAAAGGGAATAAAATATACCAGGCTTCCTTCATTGGTTATTTTCCGGCAGATGCACCAAAATACACTATGGCTGTGGTTATACAAAACAGTAGGGAATCAAAATTAATTTATGGCGCAGCAGTTTCCGGTACTGTGTTTAAAGAAATCAGCGATAAACTTTATGCAAGATATCTTACAACAGCTACTTATAATACTGTACTTGTAAAAGATACACTTTTATATAATGCATTGGGAATGAAAACTGATATGCGTGCTATTTTGGGTTATATGGCCATTCCTTTTTTTGATTCTGCACAAACTGGCAACTGGAGAAATATTCAGCTTACTCAAAATGCTGTTGTTATGAACAATACAGTAAATACTGCGTCATTTAAAACGATACCGGATGTTGCAGGAATGGGGTTAAAGGATGCAGTGTATATTTTGGAAAACAAAGGTTTAAAAATTGCTTTGCAGGGAAAAGGAAAAGTGATCAGCCAAAGTATTGTGGCAGGTACCAATTTTACTAAAGGTCAAAAAATAACGCTTTTTTTAAATTAATGTTGAAAGACCTACTATATAAAGTAAAATTAAAAGCAGTGCATGGAAGTACTGATGTTGAGATTAAATCTCTGCATATAGATTCCCGTACATTAACAAATAGTGGGTGTTTTGTGGCGATAAAAGGTGCAGCAACAGATGGACATAATTATATAGATGCCGCTATAAAAAATGGGGCAGTTGCCATAATAGTGGAGCAACTACCAACTAATATTTTAGAAGGGATTACATATGTAGAAGTTACAGACAGTGCTACAGCAGCGGGTTTTATTGCTCATAATTTTTATGGAGAACCTTCTTTAGGTTTAAAAATTATTGGTGTAACAGGGACCAACGGTAAAACAACGGTAGCCACGATTTTATACAACCTCTTCGTAAAACTTGGTTTCAGTTGTGGTCTTATTAGTACTGTGGAAAATAAAATAAACGGAGCAATCATTCCATCTACACACACAACACCAGATGCAATAAATCTAAATGCTTTACTGCAACAAATGAAACATGCAGGCTGTGAATTTGTTTTTATGGAATGCAGCAGCCATGCAATAGAACAACAGAGAATTGCAGGAATAATATTTAAAGGCGGCGTTTTTACAAACATTACACACGATCATTTAGATTATCATAAAACATTTGATGAATACATCCGTGTAAAAAAATCTTGGTTCGATAATTTGCTTTCAACGGCATTCGTAGTTTCTAATGCTGATGATAAGCGTGGTGCGGTAATGTTACAAAATACCGCTGCAAAAAAATACTATTATAGTTTGAGAACAGTAGCAGCTTTTAAAGCGAAAATTTTAGAGAACAGGTTGAGTGGCCTGCATATGATTGTAGATGACAGAGAAGTTCATTTTAAAATGATAGGAGAGTTTAATGCATACAACCTGCTTGCAGTATACGCTGTAGCTACTTTGCTCGGTGTACAAAAAGAAGAGGTGTTGCTCGGCCTCAGCAATATTGATGGTGCAGAAGGCAGGTTTGATTATGAAGTGAGTAAGGTTAAAAACGTAATAGGAATAGTAGATTATGCGCATACGCCTGATGCATTATTAAATGTGCTTGCGACTATTAAAAAACTAAGGCATGGGCATGAAAAAATAATTACAGTTATTGGGTGTGGTGGCAACAGAGATAAAGCTAAGCGCCCTTTAATGGCTGAGGTTGCATGTGAGCACAGTGATAAAGTTATTCTAACATCTGATAATCCCCGTAATGAAAAAGCAGAAGATATTTTAAAAGAAATGGAAGCTGGAATTAGCGTAGTTGCAAGAAGAAAATATATTACGATAGCTGACAGAAGGGAAGCAATAAAAACCGCTGTCAGCCTCAGTAACAAAGAAGATATCGTTTTAGTAGCAGGCAAGGGTCATGAGAAATACCAGGAAATCGAAGGTGTAAAATATGAGTTTGACGATAAAAAAGTATTGAGAGAAATGTTTGAGTTGTTAGGGAAATGAAACGAAAGAAAAATGTGCAAATTTCGAAGTTTGGAAGTATTGATTTTTAGGAAATGAAAAGATTTATTTAATTAAAAAAAAGGTTTGAATTAAACGCATTTGCAAATTTACTGATTTGCATATTCGCATATTTTATTTATTATGTTGTATCACCTATTTGATTGGATCACGAAGCACTGGACAAAGTCATCTTTTCCGGGAAGTGGACTGTTTCAGTTTATCAGTTTTCGGGTGATGATGGCGCTTATTTTATCATTAATCATAACGACAGTTTATGGTAAAAAATTGATCAAATTTTTACAAACGAAACAATTAGGCGAAACAGTTAGAGATCTTGGTCTGGCAGGTGAGCAACAAAAAAAAGGTACACCAACTATGGGCGGTTTAATTATTATTTTAGCTATCATAGTTCCTACAATACTGTTGGCAAATTTGGATAAAGTATATGTAAGATTAATGTTGTTATGCACGGTGTGGCTTGGTGCCATTGGTTTTATTGATGACTACTTAAAAATAAGAAGTAAGCGCCTTGCAAAATTAAAAGGAGATGATTATAAAAAAAGTGACAGTGATGGACTTGCAGGAAGGTTTAAGATATTTGGTCAGGTAGTGATCGGGATCATCATTGGTGTTACACTTTATTTTAGCCCCAGTGTAACTGTAAAAAGAGAAATTATAAAATCAGATAATGCACTTGAATTGCAAAGGGGAGAAAAAAAATTATTGGAAGATACTGTAATGACAGACGGAAAACAACATCGTTTTGTTTCGGTGAAAACACCTATCACTACAATTCCGTTTGTAAAAAACCATGAGTTTAATTATGCTAAACTTTTACCAAAAAGTCTGGAAGATTATACTTACATCGTTTACATAGCCATTGTAATTTTTATTGTAACTGCTGTATCAAATGCGGCAAATATTACTGATGGGTTAGATGGTCTTGCAACAGGCATCAGCGCAATAATAGGCATCTGCCTGGGCATATTTGCATATGTAAGTGGCAATATAAAATTTGCAGAGTATCTAAACATAATGTACATACCAAACCTTGGTGAGCTATCTATTTTTATAGCAGCATTTGTAGGTGCATGTGTTGGGTTCTTATGGTACAACTCATATCCTGCACAGGTTTTTATGGGCGACACCGGCAGCCTCGCATTGGGTGGTATTATTGCAGCTTTGGCAATAATAGTAAGGAAGGAATTATTGATACCAATTTTTTGTCTGGCATTTTTTGTAGAGCTCAGCAGCGTAATGATACAGGTAAGTTATTTTAAATATACCAAACGAAAATATGGAGAAGGTAAACGGGTTTTTTTAATGAGCCCATTGCATCACCATTATCAAAAATTGGGATACCATGAAAGTAAGATTGCAGTAAGATTTTGGATATTAACAGTACTATGTGTTGCCATAGCAATCGTAACATTAAAACTGAGATAAGATATAAAACATTAAATATAATATACCCCGGAGCAATTCCCTCTCCTTTGGAGAGGGATTAGGGGTTAGGCCAAATGAAAAACAGAATTGTTATACTCGGTGGTGGCGAGAGTGGAGTAGGAACTGCTCTCTTGGCGAAACAGCACGGGTTTGAAGTTTTTGTGAGTGATGGCGGAATGATGAAGGAAAATTATAAAACAGATCTTTTAAATAACAATATTTCTTTTGAGGAAGGATTTCATACGGAAGAAAAAATATTGAGTGCAACTGTTGTAATGAAGAGCCCGGGTATTCCTGAAAAGAATGAATTGGTAAAAAAAATTCGTGCCAAGGGTATTGAAATAATTAGTGAAATAGAATTTGCTTACAGGTACAAAGCTGACAGTAAAATAATAGCAGTAACAGGTAGCAATGGTAAAACAACTACAACGGCTTTAACTTATCATTTATGTAAAGAAGCAGGAGAAGATTGTGCATTGGTAGGAAACATAGGATTTTCATTTGCAAGGCAGGTGGCTGAAGATCCTAAAAAATTATATGTGGTGGAAGTAAGTTCTTTTCAGTTAGATGATATAAAAACTTTTAAACCCGATGTAGCAATTATTACAAACATAACTGAAGATCATTTAGACAGGTATGAATACGATGTAAATAATTATATAAAAAGCAAATTCAGAATAATAGAAAACCAAACAGAAGAAGATGTTTTTATTTATAACCTGGATGATGAAACAACAATAAATAATTTAAAAAACTATACCATTAGATCAATTAAAGCACCAATAACTATGAGCAAAGAATTACCGGAAGGCGCATACCTGACAAACGCAGAAATGCATTTAAAATGGAAAGGGGAAGAAATGCAAATGAATGTTTCTGATTTTGCTATTAAGGGAAAACACAATCAATATAACAGCATGGCAGCGAGCATGGCGGGCACATCTATCGGTATACGAAAAGAAAAAATAAGAGAAGCGCTTCAAACTTTTGAAAGTCTTGAACACCGCATGGAGCCTGTTGCTACAATAAGAGGTGTGGAATTTATTAACGACAGTAAAGCCACAAATGTAAACAGCACATGGTATGCGCTTGAAACGATGACCAAGCCGGTGATATTAATACTTGGTGGTGTTGATAAAGGAAATAATTATACTGCCATGAAGGAATTGGTAAGAGATAAAGTAAAAGCGATTGTTTGCATGGGTTCAGAAAACAGAAAAATTCATGAGGCTTTTGGAGATATCGTTTCGTTGATGGTTAATACTGATAACGCAAAAGATGCTGTACAGTCAGCTTTTCATTTTGCACAAAAAGGGGATGTGGTTCTGCTAAGCCCGGCATGTGCAAGTTTTGATCTTTTTAAAAACTATGAAGACAGAGGATACCAGTTTAAACAGGCAGTGAAAGATTTGTAGAAATATATTCACCGCTAAGTCGCAAAGGCGCTAATAAATAACAATAAGATTTTGCGTCTCTGCGGTTAAATTTTATAATAATTCCTAAGAATATTTTTTAAAAATAACAATGCTCGAAGCAAATAACATAAGAGATTTTTTTAAGCCTGACTTGGCAAATTTGGGAGGTAACCTTGTTAAAAAAACAAAGGGTGACAGTGTTATTTGGGCGATTGTAATTATTCTAACGCTTGCAAGTTTGTTACTGGTTTACAGCAGCACTGGTTCTCTTGCATATAGAATGAGCAAGAGCACGGAAAGTTACTTGTTTAAGCAGTTTGCTTTTATAATACTCGGGTTGATTGTAATTTATTTTGCTCACAGAATAAATTACACAATTTATTCGAGAGTAGCACTCGTGTTATTTTTAATTTCGATACCGTTGTTGCTGTATACACTTTTGTTTGGTGTTGAACTTAACTCAGGCAGCAGGTGGATAAAGTTGCCGGTAATAAACATGACTTTTCAAACATCAGATCTTGCAAAGCTTGCTTTGTTTATGTATATGAGCAGGCAGCTAAGCCGCAAGCAAAATGTGATAAAAGATTTTAAAAAAGGATTCTTACCAATCATTATTCCCGTGGCAGTAATATGTATTTTAATAGCGCCTGCCAATTTATCTACTGCCATATTAATTGCTGGTACAAGTTTTTTATTGATGTTTATTGGCCGGGTAAGTACAAAGCATATTTTAATTACAATGGGTGTTGCAATTATTCCTGTTATAATTCTTATATCAATAGCTGTATCTACTTACGATACAAAAGCAGGCGAGTCAAAAAAGTTGCCTGCCATATTATCTGCAGGCCGTATACCAACATGGATAGGCCGTATACAAACTTTTGTATATAGTAAAAAAGAAGATAATAATGAAAAGCTATACCAGATAAACCAGGCTAAAATAGCTATTGCAAAAGGTGGTTGGCTTGGGCGAGGTCCAGGCAATAGTGAGCAAAGAAATTTTTTACCACACAGCTACAGCGATTTTATTTATGCAATTATTATAGAAGAGTATGGGATTTTTGGTGCAACAATTATCTGTTTTATTTATCTACTCTTTCTGTTTAGATGTATTAGAATTTACCGAAGGTGCCCTTATGCGTTTGGTGCATTTCTGGCATTGGCATTAAGCTTTACGCTGGTTATACAAGCTATAGCAAACATGGGTGTGAATGTAAATTTATTTCCAAACACAGGCGTAACG
>JAYUZL010000044.1:0-2450 GCA_043751875.1 Ferruginibacter sp. | reverse complement strand
TGGCTACTTTTATTTTATACAATAACCAAAAACTTTTAAAAATACCCTATTTAGGGTATTTTTTATTTCAATTAAGTTATTACTTTTACATCGGTTTTTCATAGGATATTGGATTTAAAACGGGGCTGGATTTCTATCCTGGCCCTTTTTTTATTATAACATTTCCAACACTGCTTAGATATATCTAAATAAAAAGCTTCATCCGGCTAATATTTATTATACTATGCTCCTCCATTCCTCTTCCAAAATACTCATTTCAACAAGGCTCCACCATTTTCCTTTGTAATTCAAAATATCTCTTGTGGTGCCTTCTGTTATTAAACCCACTTTTTTGTAGCAATTGATAGCGGCAATATTAAAATCGTACACGCCAAGACTAATACGGTGCAATTTTAGGTCTTCAAATCCAATCTTTAAAACGGCTTTTAGCATTTGCTGGCAGCAACCTTTACCCCTGTTATCTGTTGCACCAACCAACACCCTGCTAATTCTGGCCGACCTGTTTTTTCTGCTGATACCACCCAGGGATATATGGCCTACCGTTGTTCCTGTTATTGAATCAATGGCTTTGTAAATTAAAGCATCAGAACTATTGATATCATTTACATCATCTAGATACCAGTTTAAACTTTTTGCCGAAAGCGGGTAACTGAATAAAGAACCCGACCAGTTCATTAATAATTCTTCTTCCCTTATCCATTCCATCAATTGTTCAAAATCGCTTCTGTCAAAATATTCTAATATAATCATAGTGCTGACTGGTTTTGCCTTTAGTATAAATTATAAATGAACACGAAAGTAAGGGCATAATTATTATAGAAAAAATGACACCATCGAGAAATGAAATCAATGGTAAAAAGCAGTAGAATTTAAAACGACTAATAGAGGACGCAGGAGGATTATCCGCCTGATACTAACCGTTATTTTATTTGCCAATAACAATACGTTCCAGCGTAACTAACAACCAAAAAAGAATTACAACCTACCAGTTTTTAAATAACCAATTATTTTAAAACCCTTGAGGCTTTGGTAACATTTACTGGCTACCCCTTCTTTTTATAACTACACTCCTTTTAAAATAAAAACTAATCCTGGTTTAAAACTGGTTTCATCATTTGTATATGATGAATGGGCTTTAACCTGTTCAACTTCCGGCTGATGTGTAGCGGTTGTATTATTGTTGTATAAATAACCAATAAATATTGCAGGAATCATCAGGATCAATGCGGCATCGCAGATTGCAAAAATGTACTTTTTCATGTCTTAAATGTTAATTGTTTTAATTTGTTTTTGATAGATCAAAGATAATAAATAATTTTAGTACTATGCAATATGAAGTACCATTCATTTTATAGTAACAGTTTGTATAAAATAGTATGTTATGAATTATTACGTTGATAATCAGGCATTATTTGGGATAAATATTGATGTATGAATATTTACATAATTGTATAAATGGCAAAATAGCTTGATGAAAAGAGATACCCTAACCCTGTTAAGCTTTACATAAGAGCAGGCTACTTTTAGAAACCACAGAAAACACTTTGGAATAATACTGGGCAAAATGAGCCAGGTTGGGGTTAGATAATGCAGAAGACGATTGCTATAATTTGAGCAAAGGATAACCTAAAAAGATGCATAAAAACACAGGGGTAGTGCGATACTTACTTGCCATAAATTTCATTCAGCAATCCTGCTAAATGAACGCCGCCCTTTAATAATTGTGTGTTCACTAAATTAATAAATTTAAAATTATACAGGTAATCCAATTTATCGTTAGGCTGTACATTGGCATAAATATTTTCTGCTGATTGATAAGATTCAAATATCCATTCCTTTAAGCCCTGCTTTTGCCAGACCCTTCTTTGTGCAGGGGTAGTATAATTAATGGCTGCTGTATATTCTGTATAGCTTAATTGCTGAAAATTAATTAACTGCTCATCCCATACCCTATGCAAGTTAGAAGCGGCCGAAAACCAGGAAACTTTTATTTTATTACCACCCAGGTCATCCAGCCGGCCAACATGCATGGGTTGGTGTATATCACCAACAATATGAATTAAAAGGCGCAGGTAAAATACTTTGTTGGGGGATGATAATTTTTTATTTTTTAGTTGTTTAATCAGAAAATTAATTTTCGTGTATGCATCAACGGCAGTATCTTTTTCAAGGAAGTCGTCAACTTCCTCCATTGTCATTCCAGCTTTAATATTTACATAGTGCCAGGGAGACAGATAGGCAAAACTTGTATCACTTTTTATAAAGTCTGGCCAGTTGGTTGCCAAAGCAACAGTTTCTGTTCCTAAAATTTTATGAATAGCATTTTTTGCAGCGGGCGTTAAATAACTATCCGCAATTTGTCCAACTATACGATGCCCCAACACTCCCCAAGCCATGGTGGTAAAGGGTAAGTATAAAAATAATCCAGCAAATAATATTTTTTTAAAAGT
>JAYUZL010000043.1:0-5040 GCA_043751875.1 Ferruginibacter sp. | reverse complement strand
GCAAGAATAAAATACATTACACATATATCCAGTGCCCAAACTATGAAGTTTGCAGTAAGTGGTGGGGTTACGGATATTTCGGAAGAATGACAACAATTAGCTAATTTGATAATGTACTAATTTGCTAAACAAGTTCTTAGAAATTTGAGCATATTTATTATTGAGAAAAACAAATGAACTAAAATGAGAAAAATACTAAAGGCTGCATTGGTTTTTTCTATTTTGTTGTTAAGTTATCTACAATCTTTTTGCTGGGGATTTTATGCGCATCAAAAAATAAATTACTACGCCTGTTTTTTATTGCCGCCTGAGATGATGGTTTTGTATAAACCTAATATTTCCTTTTTATCTGAACATGCCATTGACCCTGATAAACGCCGCTATGCTATAAAAGAAGAAGGTGCCAGGCATTTTATTGATATTGATTATTATGGTAAATATCCATTTGATTCTTTGCCACATAAATGGAAAGATGCCGTTGCAAAATATTCAGAAGACACACTGCAAAGCCAGGGTATTGTACCATGGCATGTGCAGGTGATGTTACAGAGATTAACTTCATCATTTAAAGAAAAAAATTATAGCGGTATAATTAAAACCAGCGCGGATCTTGGGCATTACATTGCAGATGCGCATGTGCCGCTGCATGCCAACAGCAATCACAATGGACAATTTACAAACCAAAAAGGTATACATGGGTTTTGGGAGAGCAGAGTACCGGAACTGCTGGCAGAAAAACAATGGGATTTTATGATTGGGAAAGCAGTTTACATCAAGGACCCAGGTGTTTATATTTGGGATCGTGTGCTGGAAAGTGCAAAGGCAAGTGATAGTGTTTTAAATTTTGAAAGGGAATTATCCCAACAGTTTTCAGCAGATCAAAAATATTCATTTGAAGATAGAAAAGGCAAAGTGATACGCCAGTATTCAACAGCATTTACTTTGGCATTTAATAAAAAACTCGATGGTATGGTGGAGAGAAGAATGCGTCTTTCTATACATAGCATTGCATCTTTTTGGTATACTGCATGGATAAATGCCGGGCAACCTGATTTAAAGGGTTTGGTTAAACAAAAATTCAGCGAAGCAGATGTAAAAGAATTTGAAGAGTTGAATACCAAATGGAACAGTGGTGGTAAAATGATTGGAAGGGAAGAAGATTAAAGTATTTTATTTAGTTATAGATTTTGAAAGCATTAATAGAAAAGGCAATCCTTTGGTGTAGTCCAAATTCTGGTACTCAATACCCAATAATCTTATCTTTTTATAATAATTATTTAATTCTGTATAATAATATTTTTCGCTTTCAATAAACCAAGCATTTTTACCAAGCTTTTGGGCTACAAACCATTTCTCTATAAGCCTTGCACTTCGGCCATTTCCGTCGTTCCAAAGATGAATTTTTATAATAATAAGAGGAAGGATAGAGGCGAAAAAAAATACTTCATTTAAAGTTAATTTTTGTTTTTTTAAAATGGCTACATCCGCATAAAAAATTTCCATCTCAAAGTTCAATTCATTTGGAGAAGCAGCAACATATTCAATACTTCCTTCACTATTGATTACATACATATTTTGGGTACGCATTGTTCCTTGTTTAGAAGGTGCTAAAATATTTTTAGTCAATAGTTTGTGTGCAGTAACAGTGTTTTGTTTAGTTAATAAATTATTTTTTGCAAAACTGTAAGCATTATACAAATCATCGGTTTTTTGTATAATCAGGTAAAAATTCAATACCAAATTTTTTATATTTTATGTAGCTGTCAAGTTCAATATTTTCTCCTTCAATCTTACCGGAATCTACAGATGAAACAGAAGTATAAAAGCTAAAACTGTCAGTAGAAATAGTAGCATCTTTTAAATTATTAAAAGTTAACTCGAGGGTTTACGACACATGCTCCAAAAACAGGTAATAAATTAGTTGGAATTATTTTTAAATCTATGAGGCTAAAGTAAGTTTTTTTAGAGGAGTTAAATTAAAAGGGTTGAAAGGCTTCCTTTTAAATTTCTTACTTTTGCCCGTTCAAATTATACACAGTGGTTTACAATTTTAATGCTGGTCCGTCAATACTGCCAAAAGAGGTTTTTGAAGAAGCTGCAGCAGCAGTTATCAATTACAACAACTCCGGTCTTTCTATATTAGAATATGGTCATCGCACACCTGCATTTGAAGCCATTATGCGAGAGGCCAGAGATTTAATGAGAGAGCTGATGAGTTTGGATGATAACCATGAAGTGCTGTTTCTGCACGGCGGCGCATCTACCCAATTTATGCAGGTGCCAATGAATTTGCTCGATCTTAAAGAAACTGCTGCCTATACCGATACAGGCTTGTGGGCTGCAAAAGCAATTAAGGAAGCAAAGCTTTTTGGCAAACCGGAAATTGTTTGTTCATCAAAAGATAAAAATTATAATTTTTTACCAAAAGATTTTGCCGTGCCCAACGATGCAAAATATTTACATATTACTACCAACAATACCATTTACGGAACACAATGGCAAAAAATTCCTGTTACATCTAATTCTTTGGTAGCAGATATGAGCAGCGATATTTTAAGCAGAGAACTAAATTTTAATGCGTTCGACCTTATTTACGCAGGTGCGCAAAAAAATATTGGCGCAGCCGGTGTTACTATTTTAGTCGTAAATAAAAATATACTTGGCAAAGTAAAGCGGAACATCCCAACCATGATGGATTACCGCAACCATATTGCCGAAGGCAGTATGCTTAATACACCACCGGTTTTTGCGGTATATACCTGCATGCTTACTTTGCGTTGGTTAAAAAAGCAGGGCGGGGTAAAAGCAATAGAAAAATTAAACAATGAAAAAGCTGCTTTGCTGTATGCAGAGATAGATAGAAATACTTTGTTTATGGGTACCGTTGCAGTAGAAGACCGCAGCAAAATGAATGCTTGTTTTGTAATGAATAACGCAGAAAAAGAAGTTGCGTTTTTAAAATATACCACTGACAATAATATCATCGGCATTAAAGGACATAGAAGTGTGGGTGGTTTTAGAGCATCGCTATACAATGCAATGCCAATAACTAGTGTAGCTTTTTTAGTTGAATTGATGAAAACATTCGAGGCTAATATTTAATTATTGGTTTCATAGTTGTTAGTTATTTGTACTACAGAAGATTAATTTAAAGCATAAAATATGATTACAATTTCACCCTTTGCAGCATTGAGACCAGAAGTAGCTCTTGCAAAAGCGGTAGCATCAAGACCGTACGATGTATTGAGCAGCAAAGAAGCAAGAACAGAAGCACAGGGAAACCCCAATACTTTTTTACACATTACTAAAAGTGAAATTGATTTACCCGAAACGGTAAATGTTCATTCAACTGAAGTATATGATAAAGCAAAAGAAAATCTTGCAGCTTTTGTGAGCCGTAATATTCTTTTCCAAGAAAGTAAACCCTGTTATTATATTTATGAATTAAAGATGAATGGCAGAGCACAGGTAGGGTTGGTTTGTGGCAGCGCGGTAAATGATTATGAAAACGGCCTTATAAAAAAACATGAGTTTACAAGGCCTGAAAAAGAGCTCGATAGAATTACACATATAAAAACAACAGGTGCCCAAACAGGTAATGTATTTATTGCTTACAGAAATGTTGCGGAAATAGATGAATTAATTGCCGGCTGCATGAATGAGAAATCTCCGCAGTACAGTTTTTTAGCGGAAGATAAGGTGCAACACAATATTTGGGTGGTAAATGATGAAAAAACCATTACTTTATTAACCAATCTTTTTAAAGAAAATGTTCCTGCAACTTACATAGCAGACGGGCATCACAGAGCAGCTTCGGCAGCAAAAGTAAGAGCCGCATTGGGTACTGATGCAAAAGAAAATGCAAGTATTTTTTTAACAACACTCTTCCCTGCCAACCAGCTAAGTATTATGGATTACAACAGGGTTATAAAAGATTTGAACGGACATACTACTGAGGATTTTTTAAAAGAATTGGCAGCAAATTTCAACATAGAAAAAAAAGACCAAGCTTACAAACCTACTGCAATACACGAATTTGGATTGTATTTAAACAAACAATGGTATTGCCTTACTGCACATGAAAATATTATAAAAGATGATGTACTTGGCGTACTGGATATAAATATTTTACAGGAAAATATTTTGACGCCCCTTTTAAATATTGTTGACCAGCGTACTGATGCGAGAATAGATTTTGTTGGTGGGATTAGAGGTGTAGAGGAACTAGAAAAAAAAGTTGACGGTGGCGAAATGGTGATGGCAATTACCCTTTACCCCGTAAGTATGTCGCAATTATTTGCCGTGGCCGATAGTGGTGATGTAATGCCACCCAAAAGTACCTGGTTTGAGCCCAAACTGCGAGATGGATTATTAACACATTTAATTAATTAATATTGGGTGCTTTTTAAGCACCCTTTTTTATCTTTACAACATAATGAAAAAAAAATTATCCCTACTTATACTGTCTGCCTTATTATTTATTAACGGTGTTTCAGCACAAAGCACAGAGCAATTGCACGAAACAGCCAAAGCATTTATGCGACAGGGCGATTACTCAAATGCTATACTTGTATTAAACAGGGCTTTGCGGCAGATGCCGGAAAATACTGCTTTTGCAAAAGACCTTGCTCTTAGTTATTATTACCAAAAAGATAATTTAAAAGCAATAGAGACAATAAAACCAGTGCTGGATAGTAAAGATGCAGATGACCAGTGTTATCAAATTGCAGGTAATATTTACAAACAACTTGACCAACCTAAAGAGTGTGAAAGGGTTTACAGAAAAGGCTTAAAGAAATTTCCGACAAGCGGTCCTTTATATTGCGAACTGGGAGAAATTGTATTTACCGACAATAAAATAGAAGCAATAAAAAACTGGGAAAAAGGTATTGAAACAGACCCATCTTACAACAAAAATTATTACAACGCTTCGAGATATTATTTTTATACAGGCGATAAAGTATGGGCAATTATTTATGGAGAAATGTATGCTAACATGGACCCAACAGGTATTAAAACACCCGAAATAAAACAACTCAT
>JAYUZL010000042.1:0-16678 GCA_043751875.1 Ferruginibacter sp. | reverse complement strand
ACCCAAGCATCTGCTACAGTAAGTTCTTGGTTTACCAATTATCCTGAACTACAAAAAGAAATTAAACTGGATCCTGCAAAACTTTCTTCTCTCCTTCCTTCCATACCAAAAACGCTCATACAAGTTGGCTCTTTCTCGCTTTCTATTTTAGCACAGTTGCTGGTAGTAATTGTATTCATTAGTATGGTTGGTTATATGGTTTCAAATCCACGGCCTTTATTCGAATCTTACTTAATTTGTTTTCCAACAGGTAAGCGAGATAAAGCTTCAGTGGCATTTACACGTATTTCAAAAATGATAAGTGCGTGGATGAAATCTATTTTAATTGGCGGAATAATAAATGCTGTTTCTGCCACTATTTTCTTACATATTATAGGTGTTCCTGGTGCGTTTGTTTGGGGGGCACTTGCTTTTTTCACAGAATTTATTCCAAGAATCGGCTTTTTTATTAAAGCCATCCCACCTGTATTAATTGCACTTTCTGTAAATGGTATAACGGCTGTTTGGGTAGCTGTGTTCTATCTTGCATCAGACGAGTTGATGTCGGATTTTATCATGCCTAAAGTTCGTTCCAATACAATGAAAATTCATCCGGTTTATATTCTCTTTGCAGTAATGGCAATGGGTGTAGCTTTTGGTTTTATAGGCTTCCTCTTAGCGACGCCGCTTACGGGAATTATAAAAGCTTATTATGAAGTTTTTTGGGTAAATAAATTTGAAGATGACAGGCTCATGAACCAGCGGGTACAAAATATGATGTATCCAAATGGTGCTCCTGCAAAAAAAATAGAATCCGAAGATTAATACATGTAAGGCCTACAATTTATACATTCAATAAAGACAAATTTTTAATCCGTTCGTGCTCCCTCCAAAAATTTGTCCTTTCACAATTTTACTTATCTTCAAAAAAAATAAAATAGATGCTGGTAAAAACCTTTGGCAGTGCAGTGTATGGTGTGGAAGCAATAACGATTACAGTAGAAGTGAATGTTACAAACCAAGGGCAACATTATTTTATTGTAGGCCTGCCTGATAATGCTGTAAAGGAAAGCTTGCAACGGGTGGAGAGTGCCATAAAGAGCAACCATTATTACATGCCACGCACAAAACTGGTCGTTAATCTTGCTCCCGCAGATATTAAAAAAACAGGCTCTGCATTCGATCTTCCAATTGCCATTGGTACACTTGGTGCTACGGAACAAATACAAAATCCTGCCCGAATAGAAAAGTTTGTAATAATGGGTGAATTGAGTTTGGATGGTGAAGTTCGTCCGATTAAGGGAGCATTACCCATTGCTATTCAGGCCCGCAAAGAAGGTTTTGAAGGATTGATATTACCATTAGCCAATGCCCGTGAAGCTGCTATGGTAAATAACCTAAAAGTATTTGGTGTTACACATATAAAGGAGGTAATCGAGTTTTTTAAAGATGAAAAAACATTGGTACAAACCGTTGTTGATACTCGTGCAGAATTTGCAAATGCACAAAGCAATTTCGAAATAGATTTTTGCGATGTAAAGGGACAGGAAAATATAAAACGTGCATTGGAAATTGCAGCAGCAGGTGGGCACAACGCAATATTAATAGGCCCGCCCGGCGCAGGCAAAACAATGCTTGCTAAAAGATTGCCTACTATTTTACCACCACTAACCTTACAGGAGGCATTGGAAACTACCAAGATCCATAGTGTTGCAGGTAAGCTCCCTGAAAATTCAACCATCGTTAGCAAGCGCCCTTTTCGCAGCCCACACCACACTATTTCTGATGTTGCTTTGGTTGGCGGGGGTGGCAACCCACAACCCGGCGAAATTTCATTGGCACACAACGGTGTTTTATTTTTAGATGAATTACCTGAATTTAAAAGAACTGTATTGGAAGTAATGCGGCAGCCGATGGAAGAAAGAAAAGTGACTATCAGTCGTGCAAAAGTAGCACTGGATTTTCCTGCAAGTTTTATGCTTATTGCTTCTATGAACCCCTGCCCCTGCGGATATTTTAATCATCCGGAAAAGGATTGCAGCTGCGGGCCCGGTATTGTACAAAAATATTTAAGCAGAATATCCGGACCGCTGTTGGATAGAATTGATTTACATGTGGAAGTTACTCCGGTTGCTTTCAGCGAAATGCAATCTGCCAGAGAATATGAAAAAAGCGAAGTTATTCGTGCAAGGGTTATGGCAGCAAGAGAAATACAGGAAATCCGTTACAAGGAAAATGTTGGCGTATATGCAAATGCACAAATAAGCAGCAAAACCCTAAAAGAGGTTTGTATTATTTCCACCGCAGGTGCTAATTTATTGAAGATAGCCATGGAAAAACTAAACCTTAGCGCACGTGCGTACGATCGTATTTTAAAGGTAAGCCGCACCATCGCTGATCTTGAAGCATCCGCCGACATCAAACCCGAGCATCTTGCAGAAGCCATACAGTATAGAAGTTTGGATAGAGAAGGTTGGGGAGGATAGTGTTATAGAGAATACAATTTAATCCCTGAAAACTTGAATATTGAAAATTGGGTATTTAAAATTAAAATCTTTAAACATAATATATAATAAAAAGTTAAATACTAAAGTAAAAATGCAGATTCCAGAATTATACTCAAGCAAAATTAAAACGAAGTATACTTCATATTTTGAAAAATATTTAGCAGTCCGGTAAATACAAAGCAGTATTCAACATTAGCGACGTTGCCTGTAACTTGCTCAATTTAATATCTAGCTTTTATTGTGTAAAAGAATTTAGCAATAGCTTACCCTGCCTAACGAATAAACTATTTTATTGTGTCTTCTATTATTGGTAAAGCATTTTCTTTTCTCTTCTTTCTCAGCATCCATATTTCACCTTTATGCCTTGTCGGTACGGTGTCACCAAACAACTTGCCCCATGGTTTCATTTCAGGTAGTCTGTCAAATATTATTTTTAATATGGCAAGAAAAGGTATGGATAAAAACATGCCTGCAACTCCCCATAAAGCACCGCCAAGCAACACAACAACTAAGGAAAAAAATGCATTAATTTTTACTCTGGATGATACGAGGAAAGGTATTAAAAAGTGATTATCTACAAACTGTATTAACATGTATGCACCAAATATTAAAAACTGTGTTGTAAACCCATCTTTTGTTACCGATGCAATAATGATGGGCAATGTAATTGCTATCAGCCCGCCAATATAAGGTAGCAGATTTAGCAAGGCTCCGAGCACGCCTAATAACACTGCATATTCTACTCCTAAAATCAACAATGCTGATGTGTTAAGGAACGCTACAACAAGGGTTTCTAAAAGTAAACCTACCATGTAACTTTGAATGGCTCCCTTGGTCTCGGTTAAAACATCAGAAACTTTTTCTGAATTTTCTTCAGCAAATATTTCATGAAAGAAATTCAAAATAAGTTTTTTGTACAGTAGTATAAGAAAAACATAAATAGGTATTAAAAAAACAACACCAAGGGTACCTAAAAAACCTCCCAATGCAGTTCCAAAAAATGATTTGCTCCCGTTAAGAGCATCACTAATTGCTTTTTGCTGCTTTACTACAGGCACATTAAATTTAGCAGCAATCCAGTTATGCAGCTGCATTAAATGTTCATTAAACTTTTGTTTAAGTACCGGGAGATTATCTCCAAAATTCATGATTTGAGTACTTATAAAATATAGAATTCCACCTACAATTATTATGGCAAGTAAAAGAGCCAACACAATAGCCAGAATTTTCTTTACACCTTTGCGCTGCAGTTTACCAACAAGCGGATTTAAAAGAATAGCTATAATAAGTGCAAAAGCAATGGGTGCAAGAATACCCTTTAAAGTAAACAGTGCAAATGTTAGCAGCATGAGCCCAAAGAGGATAATGGTGCTTTTTAAGTAAAAAGGATATTGCTTTGTAGAAATGTTCATCTTGTTATTTTGATACCGGTAATTTATAAATATTTTTTATAATCTAGAGCGAGAGCAACATAAATGCCAAATAAAATTTTAAATTAAAACTATTGTATAACATCCTTGCCTTTCCGTCATTTTTTACGAAATTGCACCGAATTTGATGTTCAAACAAGAACATTTCTGCGTTAATTTTAATTTTTACAATGAAAATATTATTAAAGTATCTGAAACCTTATAAAGGGTTGATGATTTTTACACTTTGTTTAGCCGCCATCAACATCAGCTTTTCACTTATAGATCCCATCATACTGGGTAAGCTTGTAAACCTTGCAGGTGAACACCAAAAGCCGGGCAGTTCTATGAGCAGCCACGACTTTTTCTTTTCTTTTTCCAAACCTTATTATGGTGTGGCCGCTTTACTGATAGCATCTATTACTGTAGCAATGATCAGCAGAATAGCAAAAGCATTTCAGGATTATTTTTTGACAACCATTACGCAGAAATTTGGTGCTACCGTTTTTACAGATGGCTTGCAGCACGCAATGAAGCTACCTTATCAGGATTTTGAAGACCAGCGCAGTGGCGAAACTTTAAGCATTCTTTCAAAAGTTAGAATTGATACAGAAAAATTTATAGCGGCATTTATTAATATTCTTTTTCCGGTTGTTGTTGGAATTATTATCGTGGCTGTTTATTCTACAAGAATTGATGGTAAACTTCCATTCATATATTTTGGCGGAATTATTTTGCTTATCGTCATTACAAACCTACTTAGCAAGAAAATAAAATCAATACAAAAAAGAATTGTTGCAGAAACTACTTCCCTTGCAGGTGCTACTACTGAATCGCTCAGAAATATCGAACTCGTAAAAAGCCTTGGGCTTACAGGCCAGGAAGTAAAACGACTAAACAAAAATACTTTTAAAATTCTTGGATTAGAATTGAGTAAAGTAAAACGCACCCGAACCATCAGTTTTATACAGGGAACATTTGTAAATACACTGCGCCAGATAATTTTATTTATGTTGATGTATCTTATTTTTAAAAATGATATGAATGCAGGTCAGTTGGTAACCATGCAGGTTTTTTCGTTTTTCGTTTTTGGCCCGTTGCAGGAAATAGGTAACATCATTGTTTCTTACAGAGAAGCTGAAGCTTCTTTAAATAATTTTGATGCACTGATGATGAAAGCTCCGGAACTTACAGCAACAAACCCTACACATATTGGTTTTATTAATTCGCTTCATTTTGATCATGTAGGTTTTAAACACCAGACAGCGTCAGTAAAAGCAATTGATGATATAAGTTTTACTGCAGATATTGGAGAGACAATAGCATTTGTTGGCCCATCTGGCAGTGGTAAATCTACCTTAATGAAACTGCTTGTAGGTCTTTACAGACCGCAGGATGGCAGAATTTTATACAACGGAATTGATGAAAACAACATTAGCTTTGAAGATCTTCGCAGTCAGGTTGGTTTTGTAACGCAGGATACAAATTTGTTCAGCGGCAGTATAAGGGAAAACTTATCTTTTGTAAACCCGAGCGCAACCGAAACAGAAATGAATGAGGTATTGATCAAAGCAAGTGCTACCAATCTTTTAGCGAAAGCAGAGAAAGGCTTAGATACCATGTTGGGGGAAGGTGGCTTAAAATTATCGGGTGGAGAAAAGCAAAGAATCTCCATTGCACGGGCACTTATTCGCAAACCTAAATTGCTTATTTTTGATGAAGCAACTTCTGCGTTGGACTCTCTTACTGAAGAAGAAATTACAGATACCATCAGAGAAATTTCAGCTTTAAAAGAACAGATAACTATTTTAATTGCCCACAGGCTAAGTACCATTATGCATGCGGATAGAATTTATGTGTTAGAAAAAGGTGAAGTAGTGGAAACCGGTACACACGAATCGTTGTTGGAAGAAAAAGGTTTGTATTATGCAATGTGGCGCCAACAGATCGGTGAAAGAAAAAAACTAACAGCAAAAGTTTAGGCCAATGGATATTATAAACTTGGTGGGTGCAGCCGGTGGTATTATATCTTCTATAACTTTTTTACCGCAGGTAATAAAAATATGGAAAACAAAATCTGCAAAAGATTTGAGTATGGGCACTTTGCTCTTTCTTGTTTTAAATGTTTCTCTTTGGCTATTTTACGGAATACTTACAAGTTTATATCCTATTATTATCACAAATGGCATTGTTCTTTCAATGGTATTTGTCATGGTTTATTTCAAGCTTACCTTTAAGGAATAAAAAAATAAAATGGAAACAGAAATCAGTGTGCCCAAACCCAACGGTCTTTGGAGTATGCTTACAATGAAATGTCCGAGGTGCAGGCGGGGAGAAATGTTTTCCAACAAAAGTGCTTACAGCAAATTATCATTGAAACATATTTTTGCAATGCCAGATAACTGTTCTGAATGCGGACAAAAATATGATATGGAACCCGGCTTTTGGTACGGCACAAGCTACGTAAGTTATGCACTAACCGTGGCTCTTTCAGTTGCTACATTTGTGGCTTGGGTAGTATTAATAGGAGTGTCAGTTAAAGACGGTGATAACAGAATTTACTGGTGGCTTGGCATAAATGCAGTTTTATTAATTGTTGCTCAACCTTGGTTGATGCGCATAAGCCGGGTGCTGTACATTCGTTTTTTTGTGAGCTACGATAAAGATTATAAAAAAACTAGACCAAAAGAATTTGACTATTAATACAAAATAAAAGAGGTTATAATACAGCTTCTTTTATTTTGTATGAAAACATTCTTATCCTTTTTTGAGAGTTATATTAATAGGTATATTGAGTTTGATACTAAAGTTTCTACCCACATTGTGAATTCCATTGTTTTGGGTAATATGGGTTGGAGAAACAAAATATTTTAACCTACTTAAATGGTCATAATAGGATACATCGAAAAGGTTATTTGCCATCAAATAAATATTAAAAATTAATTTATCCGATTTATTGGAAATACCTGTACCCAAACCCAAATTAAACAAATTGTACCCAGCCGTAGGAGTCTCGGTATTGTTAGCTAAATATGCCCGATTTTGTGCAGCGTAATAAACAAATTGTGCTTTTATAAACCCATTAATAATATGATGACTTTTATTGTTTATATCATACCTCAGTTCAGATAAACCATGAAAAGGGGGAATAAAAGGTAAATATTTGGCACTATCAATTAATCCCTTACTATTATTAATACTCTTATTTACTGCATATACAGCAGAAAAACTATTTTCAAAATGTAAATTTTTAATTGGGTGAATATCGATATTCATTTCGCCACCATACAAATTTGCTTTTCCCTGCTGGAATTTGAATGTTTGGTTTGGTGCTATTATTATAGAATCACTACCCGAGGCATTAAGTAATTTTTGGTTATAAATATAATTTGAAATGTTGTTATTAAAAAGACTCAGGTTAACTACAAAAAATTTTGATGCATACACAACTCCAACATCCTCTTGCAAACTAAATTCCGGCTTAAAACTAGCACCTCCAATTTGATAACTGTTAGTACCCGGGTGAACACCATTAGAAGTAATTTCAGAAATATTAGGTGCTCTGTATCCTCTTGCTATATTAAATTTAAAAGATAATTTTTCTGTCGCATTATAGGTTATGCCTGCACTGCCGGAAACCCCTTGGAAATTATGCATGCTTTTTGCAAATTTAAGATCAGCGCCTGTTGTATCTGTTACTGCCATATCAAAACCTGTAGTGCTATTTCGCACTTTGTATAATTGGTTGCTTGTAAAGTTGCGACTATCGTATCTTATGCCTCCAGAAACATCAATTTTGTTAATCGTCTTTTTTATATAAACAAAAGGTCCAACATCAAATTGATGATACGATGGAATTATAAAATCGGTGCCCTTTTCAACAATGTTTTTTTGATACATACCGTTTGCACCCAAGGTAATATTCCATCCATTTAATTCCGGTACAAAATATTTTACATCATAATTATAAGTATTTAAATTAAGGTCTAACCCAGGTATTGCCAGTATTTCAGGATGAGCAAACTCTTGCCTATGGCTACTTTGATAAGCAAGGTTTACGCCCAACCTTCCTGCTTGTCCCAAAGTAAAACTATTGTTGCTGTACAAGCGATAATGGCGAATGTGTTGGTAAGTACCATCAATGTTGTACGATTTTAATTCACGATCAGATACAATTGGGCGAGTAATATCTAATTCAGTAATCTGTTTTGTAAACTTTCCGGAAGCAGAATCCCTGCTTCCATCCGGTATTTTTTGTTTATCATCAAATACCGAGATACTTAGATGAGAAAACCCCCATTTACCATGAATGCCCAAATAAATATTAGCATCACGCTCTTTAAAAGCAGTACCATAAACCCTTCCATCTAATTTATTCTGATAATTTGTAGCTTGTTTACTCGATAGTCTTCCCATCCACTCAAAGCCATTTTTTGTACTACCCACCATGGCAGAATTACCAAACATGCCATTGTTAGATTGGTATTCCGTTGTAATGTCACTAATAAGTTTTCCTTCATGTGCAGGCTGGGTTGGTATTAAGTTTACAACTCCTGCAAGTGCGTCTGATCCATAACTCAAACTAGCCGGTCCTTTTACTACTTCCACCCTTTCAATGCTGTACTGGTCAACTTCTATACCGTGCTCATCTCCCCACTGTTGTCCTTCCTGCCGCACACCGTCGTACAAGGTAAGAATACGATTAAACCCGAGCCCGCGGATATAGGGTTTCGATACATTTGGCCCGGTTGTCACAGCGGTTATCCCAGGTACTTTTGTAATGGCGTCAATAATATTTGTATTGATATTAGACTGCATCATCGCTTTGCTAATCGTTACAATTGGTATTGGACTTCGCTTTATTTGCGTTGCTTTTGATACTCCTGTAACTACTACCTCACTTTCTTCAATAATATTTTCAATCAACTGAAAATCCTTTATTGTGTTTGTAGCAAAATCTACAGCATAATTATTGGATTTGTAACCTACGGCTCTTGCTTCCACCAAAAAATTTCCATTTGGTAAATTTTTAAATTTATAATTTCCTTCTGCGTCTGTTAACACAGTAAGTTTAAGATCATTGATGCTTACACTTGCCCCATTTATTGGCAGACTATTTTTTGCAGATGTGACTTTGCCAGAAATATTTTTTTGGGCATATAACGAAAAACTACTGACTGTTAGAAAAGTAATTAAGGCAATACTTTTATAAATATTCATTTTTTAAGATTTTATTTGACACTATGTTGCAAATATACAAAATGCAATGATGTTGCAATTATTAAATCAAAAACAAAACAAATGCGTGATTTTTTTTACAGAAGATGTGAATTTAATTGAGAATTTTACAATACATAGTAATTTCTCCTACTTGCTTCCTACCTTACTTTCATCATAGCTCTAACTTGTTGTGTTGCGCCATTTTGCAACCTTGCATAATAAATACCGTTAGCCAAATGGGAAGCGTTGAAAGTAATTATCTGTTTAGCTGTTACGCCCACCGGATAATCTTTCTCGAGCAAATTTGCAATTAACCTACCGGTGCTATCCATAATCTGTATTAATGTATGCCCGCCTTCAGTAGTAAATTCAATGGTTGTATTATTTGTAAATGGATTGGGGTAATTGGTAATCAAACTGCTGCCTGAAGTATTTGGTATTGAATTCGTGCAACTGCCGTTTTTAACTAGTGGCAGATCCTGCAGGGTAGTATTAATATTTTGAGGAAATAAATTTTGAACCGTTGCTTTTGGTATGCAAAACCATTTCTCGAGCAGCGTTGAATAAACACTTCTAAAATCGTATTGCATAGGTACATTGTCATTAACGGTTGCTACCGGTAAAATGGTAGGGTTATCTCCTAAAACGCCGCCCTGCACCGGCTTTCCAAAAATAAACATAGGAGCAGCGGCACCATGGTCTGTACCTACGCTACTATTGCTTTTTATACGGCGCCCAAATTCACTAAAAGTCATTCCCACAACCCTGTCTTCTATTCCTAAATATTTTAAATCGTCCTGAAAAGCTTTGATAGCATCGCTTACTTTTCCCAACGATACAGCGTGGCTGCCAACGGTTGTATCTCCCACAGTTGTTTGCAAACTATGTGTATCGAACCCACCAAAACTTACCATATATATTCTTGTTTGTAAACCCCCTTTTACAAGTCGGGCAACAATTTTTAACTGGTCAGCAAGGCCATTATTTGCAGGGTATGGGTTTTGTACTGTAACTTTTGCAGCAGCAGTTGTAATAGAACTTGCATATTGTTGTGTTTGCTTTGCTACATTACGAACATAACTTAGTTCTTTACCAGCTTTTGTAGCAGGCACAGGATCGCTTGTGCCGTTTATTAACTGATAAAATGATGTTGCACTTGTTATACTCATAGCCATGTTTACAGTTGGTCCTTGTGTGGTAAGTGTTGCAGTTGAACCGATATGGATAGCCAGTGGATCTTTTGCATTTGAATTAGGATACCCGTTGGGGTAATTAGGATATTCGTAATTAAGGTAACGGCCCGCCCAACCTGTGTAAACTTCCTGTACGCTGTTACTGGCACTCATCCATATATCGGTTGCCCTAAAGTGAGAAAAATTTGGCTGCGGATAACCAACTGCCTGTATAATTTTTAATTTGGTTTCGTTGTACATGGTTTGCAGGCCCGTCATGCTTGGATGCAAACCGGTATTTGCATAACCGGTTAGAGGCAAAATTCTATTTTCGGGGATAGCAATATTTGTACGTGCCGCCTTGTATAAATTGTAGGTGCTAATTGGTATGACCATATTTAACCCATCGTTACCGCCAGATAGTTGTACTATAACCAGTACATGATCGGTGTCTGCAACTGCACCCATCAATGCTTTCACCAGTGGCGAATCTTCCGTAAATGCTTTTACAGAATAACCACTTAAAATTGCAGGTAAAGTAACCGCCAACGATTTTCCTAAAAATTCTCTCCTTTTCATATTGATATTTTTATTATCAAAATATAATAAGCGGTGCGCTTTTTTTTAAAAATTTATTGCACAAAAACAAAACGTTTTATCATTTTAACTCAACTGGTATTCGCTTAAGTCCATCAGGTACCTGAACAAATCTTTTAATCTTGTATTGACGATCGTAAAATTTGCAGTGGTAGGATTGGTAATATATGTATCCCACGCAGTGGTCCAATAATAATCGTTCGTTTGGTTACTTAGTAAAATTTGTGTTTTGGTTTGTTGTTTTACCTGCGGCGATAAACTTAATCTGTAAATATATTTTAGTGCATCATCAATAACATCGTTAGGGTTGCCTGGGTTTGGTAAGGTTTTTACGTAAGCCACAAAATCAAACTGCATACGGAAACTGTTTCTGGCGTAACCGGTGTTGGTCATAATATCTGTAAACTGGTTTCGCTTTGGCAACGAATCCGCCGTTATCCATATCTCATGAAAAAGCGGTTCTTGATAATACGCCGGCATTCCCGCAACATTGGGTGGGTCGTGCAGGTTGAGCCCAAGGTTTACCATAAAAGTGTATAGTGTGTTCCAGTGCCCGTAATTGGTATCCCAGTCTGTTGCTACCGGCATTGGCACATTAAACTCTCTCATACTACCTATAACAATATCTGCAGGGGATTTTATAATGCAGCCCTGGTTTTGAACGTCAAAAAAATGTTCACTTTTAAAAAGTGCTAAGAGTACGGATTTAATATCATAATTATTATTTCTAAAAATATCTGCCAGTGGCCCTATCACATTCGTTTCAGTATTAACATCAATTTCATAATACACAAACCAGCGGTAAAATTTTCTAACAATAAATTTTGCCACTTCAGCCTGAGCAAAAATCATATTTAATAAATCTGTAAGCTCCATGTCACCCGCTGTGGCTCCGGTTCTACCGGTTATTATGGTGTTGTTATAAAAAGAAGAAAACTGTTTGTTTACACTGCTGTGGCGACTGCTGTTAAAAACAGTTTGGTATGTTGTACCGTTTATCTGCCATCCTGTTAAAACTTTTGCAGCTTCTTTCACATCTGCTTCTGTGTATGCACTTCCAGATCCTTTGCCTACAGTAAATAGTTCCTGCAATTCCCTCCCAAAATTTTCATCTGGTGCAGCAGCGGTATTAAGGTAACCATTCAAATAACGCAGCATACCCATATCTGTCGAAATAACTTTAACCATCTGCTTAAAATTACCAAGGTAATTTTGTCTGATGGTTTCATGTTGTTTGTAAATCCAGTTGGCATTACCTACATCGGCCGCCGCGTTTCCAAAATGATCTGTCCATAAAAAAATCATTTTCTCTCTTATACTTCTGTCCTGATTTATCAAAACACCCGTCCACCATTTTTTATAAGAAGTCCTGCGCTGGCTTTGCACACTCCCATCGCCGTTTATATCATTTACCCATGTACTGCCTTGCAAAATATTTGTATCTGGGGTAACACCTAATGTTGTTGATGTTACATATTCTTTTATAGGTGGTTGGGGGTTGGGCGCAAGCGGATTTAATAATTCATTAACCGTTTGGTTAAGGGTGCGGTTGGCAAAGTAATCAACGTCCTTTTTTTTTGCACCAAACATAGTCCTTTTTAAGAGGTGGATTACTTCATTTTTACCCCATGCACCCGTGTAAGGGTTTATGCCACTCGTTGTTCGTGCAAGAGAAACTGACAGTTCAGTTTGGTAATTTTTTTTGGAGGCTTTGCGGGCAGTAAGAAAATCTCTTCTATCCATTGCAGTTATTTTACAATTATTTTTTTAAGACTGTTATTTTCTAAAATAGTTTAATGTTTTTTAAAATAGGGTGCTAATAGTGTCAAGAAAGTAAATATAATTTTTTCTGTTTATTTATTTGAAAAAAATAAAACCACAGTGAAGACTGTGGTTTTATTAATTAAACTATGCTATCCATAAATTATGCTATTCAAGATTCTCAATAATCCCTGCAATGCCCTGTCCGCCACCAATACAAGCAGTTACAATACCAAATTTTTTGTTTAATCGTTTCATATCATGTATCAATTGTATGGATAGTTTTGCCCCACTACAACCCAATGGATGACCAAGCGCAATCGCCCCACCGTTAACATTTACAATATCAGTATTCAACCCAAGTTCTCTTATTACGGCTAATGATTGCGATGCAAAAGCCTCATTCAATTCAAACAAATCAATATCATTTAAAGTCATGCCTGCCTGCTTTAAAACTTTTGGTACAGCTTCTACGGGGCCTATACCCATAATACGTGGATGTACACCTGCGCTTGCACAATTTACCAAACGGGCAATTGGTTTTAATCCCAATTCATTTACCATTCTTTCACTCATCACTAGCACAAAAGCAGCACCATCACTCGTTTGCGAAGAGTTACCAGCCGTTACTGTTCCACCAGCAGCGAATGCCGGTTTTAGTTTTGCAAGCCCTTCCAAGGTTGTATCAGTCCGCACTCCTTCATCAGTATCTACCACATAAGATTTTGTTTTTTTCTTTCCAGCTTCATCAACGTAAACCTGTTCAACAGTTATCGGCAAAATGCCGCTCTTAAAATATCCTTCCTTTATTGCGTTGGCGGCTTTCATATGGCTGTTGAAACTAAAAGCATCCATATCTTGCCGGTTAACATTGTACTCTGCAGCCACGGCTTCTGCTGTTAGCCCCATGTTTAAATAATAGTCAGGTTCCTCTTTTGCAATTGAATAAGCAGGCACTGTTTTCCATCCTGCGGTAGGCACCAGGCTCATACTTTCTACCCCGCCTGCAATAAAACATTCACCCATACCGCTGCGAATTTTTGCCGTGGCCATTGCAATACTTTCCAGGCCGCTTGCACAATATCTGTTTATGGTAATGCCCGCTGCAGAAAAGCCTACTGCTCTTGCTGCAATAATACGACCTACCTGTAAGCCTTGCTCAGCCTCGGGTACAGCGTTTCCTACAATTACATCATCCACTCTTTTTGGGTCAAGCTGCGGCACACTTGCCAGCAATCCTTTAATTACATCTATTGCCAGATCATCGGGACGGGTAAACCTAAACCCACCTTTTTTACTTTTTGTAACGGCCGTTCTGTAGCCTGCAACTATATATGCTTCTTGCATGTTGTATATTTTAAAAGACCATTAACGACGGGCAACCGACAACAGATGGTATGATATAAATTAATAACTACTTTTCTTTTTTGGGGCTGTGAAAATTTAATATTTATTCGACATTTATTCGCTGCCCACCTGCTATCTTTTTTTGTTCAAAAGCAACAAAAAAAGGATATTCGGCTAAGCAGCGCAGCCTTTTATCAAAAAATCATTTTTCAACTTTGACAACTCCTTTTTGTCTGAAATCTAAACCATATTTTAGTTGTTTATGCAACCATAATTCAAAGTTATCGTTTTTAATCAAGTTTCAAAAAAAATGATAAAGTATATTTGCAGCAATTATGTACTACATTCTTCGCAGTTTTTTATTTATGTTCGATGCAGAAAAAGTGCATCATTTTTCTATGAACAGCATTCGTTTTTTTTGTACTATACCCTTTATAAAAAAAATTATACAAAAAAAATTCAGTCCGGTAATCGATATACCCCAAAACGTTTTAGGACTTAATTTTAAAAACACGGTGGGGCTTGCTGCGGGGTTTGATAAAAATGCAAAATATTTAAAAGAGTTGGAAGCCCTTGGTTTTGGTTGCATAGAAATTGGAACGGTAACCCCCTTACCACAAGATGGAAACCCGACCCCACGATCTTTTCGTTTACCGAAAGATAAAGCACTTATAAACCGCATGGGCTTTAATAATGACGGAGTGGAAATAGTGGCGGAAAGACTTAAGAATTGGCAGTTGGCAGTTGGCAAAAGACAGTTAGCAGAAGAACAGCAGTCGGCAATTAGAGAAAACCCTGCAAATTGCAAACTGATCATCGGTGGTAACATTGGTAAAAATAAAATAACACCCAACGAAAATGCGTGGAAAGATTATGAAATTTGTTTTAATGCGTTGCATGATTATGTAGATTATTTTGTGGTAAACGTAAGCAGTCCAAATACACCTGGTTTGAGAGAACTTCAGGAGAAAGAACCACTAAAAAAAATATTGACACATCTACAAAACCTAAATAACAACTATAAAAATCCAAAACCAATTTTACTTAAAATAGCACCGGATCTTACACGAACACAAATAGATGATGTGATAGATTTGGCGCAGGAAATTAACCTGAATGGCTTGGTTGTTGCAAACACAGGCCTCGATAGATCAAGACTTGAAACCTCAACCTTGCAACTCGAAAATATTGGAGCAGGCGGATTAAGTGGATTACCTATAAAAAACAGAGCAACAGGAATGGTGGAATATATTTCGCAAAAAACAAAGGGCAGCATTGTAATAATAGCAAGTGGTGGTATTTTTACAGGTGCAGATGCAGCAGAAAAATTAAAAGCAGGCGCTTCGCTCGTACAAGTGTGGACCGGTTTTGTTTACGAAGGGCCCGCAATTGTAAAAAATATTTGTAAGTATCTTGCGGCCCAAAATCAACATTAGATTTTAGATTAAAAAAAGAACATTTAGATTTATTTAAAGTTCGCAATTGATAATTTAGATTTCACGATTTAAAAAATATGGAGCATTTATTTACATCAGAAAGTATCATCAGTTTTTTCGTATTGGTTATTCTTGAAGTAGTTCTTGGTATTGACAATGTAATTTTTGTGAGTATTATAATGAATAGGCTACCCGATGTGAAGCAACAAAAAAATGCCCGTCGGTTTTGGATGATATCAGGTATTATAGTAAGAAGCCTTTTGTTAATGGCGCTTGGATGGTTACTTTCTCAAAAAGGAAATTTTATTATTCCTGAACGTTTGTTTGGAAAAGGTTTTGACCTTGCAAGTATTGTAATGCTAGCAGGTGGTTTATTTTTAATATACAAATCAGTAAAAGAAATTCATGGTAAACTCGAAGGCGAAGATCCCAGCGAAACCAACAACCAAAGCAACAAATTAACCTTAGGTAAAGCATTGGTACAAATTGTAATTATAGATGCTGTGTTTTCTTTTGACAGTATTATTACCGCCGGTGGTACTGCAAAATATGTGGAGATTATGATAGCGGCAGTAATAATTGCCATGATTATTATGTTCACGTTCAGTCCGGCTATATCTGCATTCATTCATAAACATCCAACCTTAAAAATGCTGGCGCTCTCGTTTTTAGTTATGATCGGATTGAGTTTGGTAATGGAAGGTTGGACTCCTGAAAAGGCTCATGAACTTGGTTTAAAAAATTATATTTATTTTGGAATGGCTTTCTCCTTTTTAGTGGAGTTGCTTAACATGACAATGCTTAAAAGACAAAAGAAGAAAAGAGTTGTAAGGCTTAATGAACCATGGATAGAAGATAAAAGAATAATAGAATCAGATATTGCCCATTAACTTACACAAAGTAATGTAGCTGCTACCAAAGCAGCTGTTTCCGTTCGTAGCCTTGTATTACCTAAAGTTACCGGAGTAAAATTATTCTGCAAGGCAAAGTCAATTTCATATTTTGTAAAATCACCTTCCGGACCTACAAGAATTGTTGATTGGTTGATCAATTCATTAGCTGGTTGCCCTACTATTTTTTTTAGAGAAACTCTATGCTTTTCTTCGCAATGAGCTATAAATTTATGATTAGATTTAGTTTCTTTTACAAACTTTTCAAATTTAATAGGCTCATGTAAAATAGGTAACCAAGCCTGTTGAGATTGTAACATTGCACTAACTAAAATACCCCGTAACCGATCAAATTTTAAA
>JAYUZL010000041.1:0-2071 GCA_043751875.1 Ferruginibacter sp. | reverse complement strand
TGAGTACTTAGGAAGAGATTTACGTAACAATCCAAGTTCCTTATTGCTGGATTTAAAAATGCCCAGAATGAGCGGCCTGGAAGTATTGAAAATAATTAAAAGTGATGAGCGTACCAGGTCAATACCTGTATCGGTACTTACTGCATCAAAAAAAAATCCTGATCCGGTTCAATGCTATATGCCTGGCGTAAATAGTTATATTATTAAGCCTATTGAATATGAAGTTTTTTCTGATACAGTAACACAGATTGGATTTTATTGGTTATCGCTCAATCATCCACCTGTACAATAATTTATTTACCCAATAAGACACGCATGAAAAAAATAAAAATACTGCACCTTGAAGACACTGAAACAGATGCTGATCTAGTAAACAGGGTACTGAAAAAAGATAAGTTTAATGCTCACATACTTGTAGTGGATAAAAAAGAGACGTATGTAGATGCCCTTGTTGAATTTATTCCGGACGTTATACTTTCAGATCATTCACTGCCATCCTTCAATTCGGAAGAAGCATTAAATATTTTTATGCAGAGCGGATTAAAAATACCTTTTATACTGGTTACCGCAACCATGTCGGAGGAGTATGCAGTATCGGTAATAAAGGCGGGTGCAAATGATTATATTTTAAAAGATAACATTGATAAATTACCAGATGCCATTACCAATGCGGTCAAAAAAATTGAATCAGAAATAAGCCTGGAAAACCAAAAGGCACTTAATATCAAACAAAAAACAAATGCTGTTTTGGTGGCTCAAGAAATTGAACGAAGTGAAATGGGCAACGAGTTACTTGAAAATATCAATCAGATATTGGCAGCGTCCAACCTGTACATTGATTGTGCCATTAACGATATAAATAAACGCACTTTATTTATGCAAAATAGCAAAAAATATATTTTAATGGCCATTAACGAAATAAAAAAAATATCACATGTAATAATGCCCCCCGTTCTTGAAGAAATTGGTTTAGTAGGTTCTTTAAACAGCTGGATTGCATTTAAGCAACAGCAAATGGGGATAAATATTATTACTGAATGGAAAAATCTGGATAGCCTTGCAGCAAGCTATCAGTTGCAACTTACTATTTACCGCATTATTCAGGAACAACTAAACAATATCATTAAATATTCAGCCGCCAAAAATGTTCATATATCGCTGGAGCAGGTTGGTGGCGATATTGAACTGATACTAAAAGATGATGGTATTGGTTTCGATACGTCAAAAAATACCGTTGGCTTTGGCCTGCAGAATATTAACACCAGGGCAGAAATTCATAATGGCATAGTGCTGCTGCAATCTGCACCTGGAAACGGTTGCCTGTTAAAGATTATTTTTCCAATAGAATTATTACCTGCTTCCAGCCCCGTAACAGTCTGATCTTTTTATTAAGGTAACCTACGTACTTCTTTTCCATCAATATAAGTTGACAATACTTTTATTGTACAGATATTTTCTACAGCAGCATGCATCTGTTATGTTACCGTTAGTTTTTTATTCTTTCAAAAGTATTGAATGGTACAATTGTAAAATGACCGTCAAAAAAAATAATTATATATTTTTAAATAGTTGATTTTCATATAAAATAATAAGTCAAAACCTAGTAAATATAAAAATTGAATTGAAAAGATGGTTCTGACCACCCTTGTTTACATGGCAACAGTTTGTTGTAAGCTGTGGCCGGTGAGGATTACTATGTTACGTGCAGTGATGTTGTTGCTTGATTCATTCTATCTGATCCTCCAAAAACTTTTATTTTAAAAACTGCTAGTAAACCTCGTAGGCGGTTAAAAAATTTCAACCGCTAGCTGAATACTTTATTATTATTGGTATAAGCAACCCTTTCTTTATAAACTGCATTTATATTTGTATAAACCATCATCAGCCTGGTTAAAATTTTATGGAGATAGCTCAACTTATTAAAGAAGCGAAGCAGGGGAATGCATCTGCACAAAAATGCCTGTTCGATTTGTTGGGTGATAAGATGATGCTGGTGTGCCGCCGCTATGTAAAAAGTGCTGAAGATGCTGAAGAAGTTTTACTGGATGGGTTTTATAAGTTCTTTAAAAAT
>JAYUZL010000040.1:0-2022 GCA_043751875.1 Ferruginibacter sp. | reverse complement strand
ATGGTAGTAACCTGCCCTGCCATATAGGTGAAGAGAATATGCTTGGTTTGCATAGAAAGTTTTTGGTTATTGCTTGTATAACCATTGCCGTACTTTTATCAGGTGTATTATTAGCGACACATTGTTGGTACTTCACTAATATTAAATGCCGGAATTATTTCTATACAAGCTAATTGAATTTCCTTAATTTAATGTTTTCATTCAAGAATGAACTATTGGGTTGTCTATACAGTTAATAGAAAAAAAATATTTTCGGATAGTATGAATAAAGACAATTCAGCTTTGCCACTCGTAAGTATAGTAATTACAACTTACAACTCCGCTGATTTTTTACATGTTGCAATAGAAAGTGCGATAAGGCAATCATATTCCAGGGTTGAGATAATTATCATCGATGACGGATCCACAGATAATACAAGGGGTGTAATTAAAATTTACCCTTGCGTAAAATATTTTTACCAGAAAAACCAGGGAATATCTGCAGCCCGCAATACCGGTATTGTAAAAAGCAGCGGGGAGTATCTTGTTTTTTTAGATGCGGACGACTGGCTTGAAGATGATGCGCTTGATTTAAATGCAACTGTTCTTATCTCCAAACCAGCACTTGCTTTTATATCAGGAAATTACTTTTTTCTGCGAGCCGGTAATAAGCATGCAAAAGCCGTTACATTTGAGGTAACTGACCATCATTACGAAAAATTATTAGCAGGCAATTATATTGGAATGCATGCTGCTGTGATGTTTCGACGGTGGGTGTTTGATGAATTCAGGTATGACGAATGTTTAAAATCTTGCGAAGATTATGACCTCTGTTTAAATATTGCCAGAAAATATCCTGTGTATCATCATCAAAAATTTATTGCTACTTATTATTTTCATCAAAAGGGTTTGTCGCATAACTATCCGGCCATGAGCAGTTCCGTTTACACTGTAATAAAAAAGCAAGAGACTTTGCTTAGGAACTCCGGTGAGGTAAAAGCGTACCGTAAAGGGATTAACCAATGGAAAGAATACCATTGTCTGAATTGTTACAAAATGTACGCAACTAAAAAGCCTTTTGCTGTTTTAAAAAACCGGGTTGATCTGTTTATATTTTTAAAATATAATCCTGTTTTGCTTTTAAAGCTTTTACAAGCAAATATAATCAGGATGTTTTCGGCAGATTTAATTAAAAAGAATTTTATACACTGATAAATGTTACAAATGCCTGTTTAAAAAAAGTTAATAATGGCTGATAAAAATAGTTCCCCTAAAATAGTGGTTTTAATGTATCACAGAATTGATATAGCCGAAACAGACCCATGGGGACTTTGTGTTTCGCCTGAAAATTTTGAACAGCATCTGCAGGTTTTAAAAAGTGAATTCAACGTAATTGGCACAGAAGAATTATTGCGACAGGTTTCCGCCAAAAGAATCATTCGGAATGCAGTCTGCATTACTTTTGATGATGGTTATGCAGATAATTTTATACATGCTAAACCCTTACTGCAAAAATATAATTGCCCGGCAACCTTTTTTATTACAACAGGGTTAATCGGTCAGCAAAAACAGTTCTGGTGGGATGAGCTTGGGAATATGCTGCTTCAAACTAAACAGCTGCCTGCTTTTTTATCCTTTAAAACCGGAAACGAAATTTTTGAACATCATCTTTCAGAACCGCTGCTAACAACTGAAATGCGCCGGCTTCATAAACAATGGAAATACCACGAAGAGCCGCCAACCGACAGGTGTGAACTGTATCTTAAAATATGGGAACGCCTGGTGCCATTATCCTACGAAGAAATCATTACAGTAATGGGTACTTTAAAAAAGTGGTTATCAGCTGATCTTTTAGAGGATAAGCGAAGTTTTCCGATGAATGATTTTCAGTTAAATCAATTAAAGGTTGATCCCCTTTTTTCTTTCGGTATGCACACAATTACGCACCCGGATCTATCCACAAAAAAGAGCATAAGTCAATTGAAAGAAATCGATGGGTCAAAATATGCCCTCGAAAAAAATTACGGTATAAAAACAAATATG
>JAYUZL010000039.1:0-4787 GCA_043751875.1 Ferruginibacter sp. | reverse complement strand
TTTTGATACTGGTTTTTTCGGCGGTCTGCCCTTTTAATGTAAGCCATAGTGTTGCTAAAAATGTTTAATTTTTAGTCAACCTATTTCAGGGTTTGTCACTCTTTATAACTGTTGTTTTGTGTCACAAACCAAGGCAGAGATTATCTGTTATAAAAAATGCCTCAGAAATTTTCTGAGGCATTTTTTATGTATTTAATTATACATCATTTTACTCCCTCAGGCACTTTACCCTTAGCTTCCATCATCCGCATCGTCTTTGCAGCCTGCAAAAATTCTGATGCAAAAATAAATTCATTCAGTTGTTTGTTATCGCTAAAAATGATGTCTTTGCTGTTGCCCGTCCATTCTTTTTTGCCTTGTACCATATACAAAATATTGTCGCCAATTTCCATCACACTGTTCATATCATGTGTGTTAATGATGGTGGTAATGTTGTATTCAATCGTCAGTTCTTTTATCAATTTGTCAATTACCATGGAGGTTACAGGGTCAAGACCGGAATTGGGTTCATCACAAAAAAGATACTTCGGGTTAAGCACAATGGCTCTTGCTATACCTACTCTTTTTTTCATACCACCACTAATTTCCGATGGAAATTTTTTGTTGGCATCTTTTAAATTTACCCTGTCTAAAACTTCATTTATTCTTTTTCTTTTTTTTGTATTGTTATCATTTGTAAACATGTTTAGCGGAAATTTTATATTTTGTTCCACCGTCATACTGTCAAATAATGCAGAGCCCTGAAAAAGCATGCCTATTTCTCTTCTTAGAACAGTACGTTCTTCTGCTGTCATATCTGTAAAGCTTTTTCCGTCGTAAATAATCTCTCCCTCATCCGGTTCAAATAACCCAACAAGGCATTTTTGCAAAACAGTTTTACCGCTACCGCTGGTACCAATAATTAAATTTGTTTTACCGGTTTCCATTGTATGGCTTACACCATCAAGCACAACTTTTTCGCCAAAAGATTTTTTTAAGTTTTTAAATTCAATCATATTAAAAAAGAAATAAATTTTTAAAGAAGCAGTGCAGCAAGTGCATAATCTGCCAGTAAAATCATGATACAACTTACAACTACCGCTTTGGTACTTGACCTTCCAATTTCTAAAGCACCTCCGGTTACATGGTAGCCATAATATGCCGGGATAGAACTGATAATGAATGCAAATGTGTAAGCTTTTATTAATGCAAACCAAACGTTGAAGCTGTTAAAATTTTGCATTAGGCCACGGTCAAATGTATCATTGGAAAGTATACCTGATGAATTGCCTGCCAGTCTTCCGCCTAAAATACCCAATACCATCGATATAACAACCAGTAACGGTATCATTAACATTGCAGATGCTATTTTCGGCATAACTAGATATGTTTTCGTGTTAATTCCCATAATCTCCAGTGCATCTATTTGTTCACTTACCCGCATGTTACCCAGTTCACTTGCTATCTTGCTCCCTACTACACCTGCAAGCACTATACAAACGAGTGTTGGCGAAAATTCAAGAATCACTGTATCTCTTACTACCTGTGCAATGGTGGTTTTTGCTATAAGAGGACTCGTGAGCTGGTAAGCCGTTTGCACGGCACTTACCGCCCCCATAAATACAGAAACGATGGATACAATACCAATAGATCCAATACCGATATCGTTGCATTGTAACATAAACTCCTTCCAGTAAACTTTGGCATTTTCAGGCTTTGCAAACATGCCTTTCAGCATGAGTGTATACCTGCCTAAGTGTGTTATAAAATTCATTAAAACAATTTTTTAAATATTATTTGTCACGGTAACCTATTAATTATGCCGAACTCTTTGTTTTGCTTTTCCACCATTTACTGCGTTTAAGTTCATCCTGGGTTACAGGAACTGTAGTAGTTCTATTTTTAGACTTAGATTGAGCATCTACAACGGCAATTACCACCATATTAAAAATACTCCGAATGCTGCTACCAAGTTGTAAAACGTGTACTGGCTTGTTTAAGCCAAGTAATATGGGGCCAACACTATCTGCACCACCCACTTCCTGCAACAAGTTATAAGCAATATTACCCGCCGCCAGATTTGGGAAAATAAGTGTATTAACTTCCCCGTTTACAAGTTCTGAAAAAGGATAGTTTTCCTTTAAAATTTCTTTGTTAAAGGCAAGAATACCCTGCATTTCACCGTCACAGATTAAATTTGGTTCTTTTTGTTTTACAATTGCATGTGCCCTTTGTACCAGGTTTGCTTCGGGGGAATCGCTGCTGCCAAAATTTGAATAGGAAAGCATCGCAATTTTTGGTACAACATTAAACTGCCTTACTTCTCTTGCAACCAACAAGGTTATTTCTGCAAGTTCTTCTGCTGTTGGGTTAAAATTAACGGTTGTATCAGCTAAAAACAACGGGCCTCTTTTGGTAAACAATAAATACATTCCTGCAATCTTCTTTATGCCAGGTTCTGTACCAATTATTTGTAGAGCAGGTTTTATGGTGTCAGGATAATTTCTGCTTAATCCACTGATCATACAGTCTGCAACACCCGTCTCCACCATCATACAGCCAAAGTGATTTCTCTCTTTCATTACTTTGTTGGCCTCGTATCTGTTTACTCCTTTGCGGTGCCTCTTTTCAAAAAACATTTCTCCAAAAGATTTTCTCATTTCCTCCGTATCATCATCTTTCGGATTAATTATGGGCATTCCTTCCAGATCTACAGAATTATCAGCAGCTATTTTTCTTATCTTTTTTTCATCCCCCAATAAAATAGGGTAACCTATTTTTTCTTCAAGCACCAGTTGTGCAGTCTTTAATACTTTTGAATTTTCTGCATCAGCAAATACAACACGTTTTGGGTTTTGTCTTGCCTTATTCCCTATGGCACGACTAAGCTGATTATCCAAGCCAAGTCTGTTGTTCATTTCAATTTTATAAGCTTCCCAGTCAACTATTTCTTTTCGGGCAACACCACTGTCAATAGCCGCTTTTGCAACGGCAGGAGCAATGGCTGCGAGTAAACGCGGGTCCAAAGGTTTTGGTATAATATAATCTTCACCAAAAGAAAGATTTTTTTCGTTGTAGGCAAGGTTCACAATATCTGGCACCGGGGTTTTGGCGAGCTCGGCCAAAGCCTTTACTGCAGCAAGTTTCATTGCTTCGTTAATACCTGTAGCCCTTACATCTAAAGCGCCTCTAAAAATATACGGAAAACCTAAAACGTTGTTTACTTGGTTGGGTGTATCGCTTCTTCCTGTAGCCATGATCAAATCTTTGCGGCTGTTTTTTGCCACATCATACATTATCTCTGGCTCAGGGTTTGCCATAGCAAATACTATGGGGTTTTTTGCCATTGATTTTACCATTTCTGCGGTAACAACGTTGCCAACACTCAATCCTAAAAATACATCTGCATCTTTCATCGCTTTTTCAAGATTCCAGCCACTAAATTTTATATCTCTGGTAAATGGTATCTGCACCTCTGGTATATCTGTACGCCCATTGTGAAGAATACCATCTTTGTCAAAAACAAAAAAGTTTTCAGGTCTTGCACCAAGCGATGCGTATAAACGCATACACGCTGTAGCCGCTGCTCCTGCACCATTTACAACAAAATGCACTTTTTCTATTTTCTTTTTTTGAATCTCCAGCGCATTAATTAAAGCAGCGGCAGAAATAATAGCTGTACCATGCTGGTCATCGTGCATTACCGGAATTTTGCAGCGTTTTTTAAGTTCCTGTTCTATGTAAAAACATTCCGGAGCTTTTATATCTTCTAAGTTGATACCACCAAATGTTGGTTCCAGAGATGCAACAATGTCCACAAATTTCTGTGGGTCTGTTTCATTTATTTCAATATCAAAAACATCAATATCTGCAAATATTTTAAAGAGCACTGCCTTACCCTCCATTACCGGTTTGCTTGCTTCGGGTCCAATATTACCAAGCCCTAAAACTGCTGTACCATTTGTAATAACACCAACCAGATTTCCTTTGGCAGTATATTTAAAAATATCATCAGGATTGTTTACGATTTCTTTGCAGGGCTCTGCAACACCGGGAGAATATGCTAATGACAGATCACGCTGGGTTTTTGCTTCTTTTGTAGGTACTACTTCAATTTTTCCAGGCCGTCCTTTGGAATGGTATTCCAGTGCTAATTGTTTTCGAAGTTCTTTTGCCATAATATTTCCGATTATGATCTTGGGAAGTAATTAAATACTTACTTTTTCTAGAAAAAACAGAGTGGTTTTTGGATTCTGTTTCTCCATCGTAAAGATCAATCAATTGCAATTTACACAATTAAAAACAAGCGATATTTATGATGTTTGAACTTTGGCTGTTTTTACTTTAAAGGACCAGGTTACTACGAATTCTGCAATGGTATCACCCGCTTTATTTTTACCGGTTGAGTAGGTATTTATTGAGGTACTTTTGCCTGAGGCCATTGCTTCACTTACCATTGACGCTATTCTTTTGCCATCTTCAGAAATAAATGTAATTGTGCCTGTTGCTTTTTTAAAAAAATTGGCTTCGATTTTAGTTACTAACATGCTTACTTCGGGGTCTTTCTTAAAAATATGCCCCATTGCCAAAACACCGGTACTCATTTCAGCGGCCATAGACAAACAGGCAAAATAAGTACTTCTAAAAGGGTTTTTAGTAAACCATTTAAATGGAACAGTTACTGCACATTTATTTTCGTCCGTATATCTTACTCTTATGCCACTAAAATATGCGACCGGTAATTTCATTAATAAAAACAAACGAAATCCTATTGGATTATTAATTTTGTTAACAAAATCATCGAATAT
>JAYUZL010000038.1:0-3687 GCA_043751875.1 Ferruginibacter sp. | reverse complement strand
CTTTTTTCTGCCTTTTCGAGCGATTGAATAAGCTGAAATAATGTATCTGTAAATCTGTTGGACATCATTGATATTTTTAAGTACAATATAATGCCAATAACGATTCAATAAAAAAAAACCGTCTTTAGCATAATTAAAACACCTATAACATGATTATGAGTGTAAAAAAACACACCTTACTTTCGATGAAGAAAAGAAAGACATGTTTAAAAATGTGGCATGCAATCGTAAAATTGGCAACCAATCGTAGTAAGTTGCAACAAGGTAGAAAGTTAACTGATTTAGCAGTTTAAAATATTATCAAAAGTTTCATATGGCAAGCAATCGTTAAAGTTCTTCCGTTTCCACGGAGGAACTATTTTTTTATAGAGTAAAGTAATATCTTTTTATTTTAGAAATCTAATTATTACAAGTTTTTTTAAAATATTAAACCATTTAATTGGGCAAAACAAAATCGGGTTTACGGATGAATGTGTTGTTATATTTAAACCTGATATTAGTCCCCAATTCTATTCTGTAATTTTTCCTTCCCGGAAAAGGTCTTGGAAAATAAAAGCCCCTTAATTCTATTGTTCCAAAAGTTAAATTTTCATTGCGGGTTCTTATGCCAGCACCAATTTCACTGTATAAATCAGTTTTTGCAAACGGCATATTGGTAGGGGTAAGCAAGGACATATCTGCAAAAAGAAATGGTGCAAGCCTGAATCCCCAAAATTTTTGCATATTAAAAAAAACAGTCTCGCCTTTTATGGTAGTTCTGATATCAGAAGGGCCAGGATTACCCCTAAAAAAAGGTAACCCGAAAATACTATTAATTGATAAGGGCTGATTTAAAACGGGTCTAATTTGCCTGGTAAAACCTGCACTTAAAAAATTACGGTTTAACCATTTTTTGCTGAGCTTTTTTAAACTGGTAAAGTGATCTACATTAAATAATATATCGATATCTTCCCACCTTTTTTGATATACATAACCTCCGGCTCTAAAAGTATAAGTAGTGTAAAAACCTTTTTTGGAAAAATGACTTCTCAGCGCATCAACACCATAATAGGGTCGGTTCCTGTCTTCCTTTTTTGTTAAGCCTCCAATTACTGATGCACTAAAACCTTCAGGTACATCCTCATTTCTTCCAAAGCCATAAATAAAATTAGCCCTGTATGCTTCCTGTTTAAAAATACTAACTGCGGCAAGTATTCCTTCTATATTAGCGTACCGATAATCATACAGCTGGTGATTAATGATAGGGATATCATTAAAATGCTGGTAAAAACTTCGGAGGGCTATAAATTTTCTAACCCTTGTGTTCATGTTTTTATACAACAAACGCTGGCTGCCAAAATTATAACCAAACCATACATCTGCATTGCGGTAGCTATATCTAAAATCACTCTTATAAAGTGAATCCGTAATGTAATTATTATTGGTTTTATTCCATGTAAGGTCTGCTGCACCAATCCATGGAATATAAGGTGTTACCAATGGTTTTTCAAAGTGTGTATATACCAGGGTTTCTTCATTTCGGCCACTGTTGAAAGCAGTTTTGTAAGTTTCAAATCCTATACTCCAATTAATAAAAGAACCTCCGATATTACGTTTTAAAAATCCTGCATCATATCCAAATTTAGGCCTACGGTCTAAATCGTACAAGGTGCTAACGGATAGTTGTGAACCACTGCCGCCTAAGTTTTCATTTCTAATCTTTACGCCTGCTTTTTTAGGACTGCTTATATCAAGGCTGCCTCCCAAAGGGAAAATGTCTTTCGTAATTACAATTACATCCACAGAATCTTTACTGCCTGCAATACTATCAATTAAAATTCGGGCATCCTGTATATAAATTTGATCACGCAAGTGGCGCTCATTATCTGCTAAAAGATAAGGGTGTATTTTATCTCCCTCTTTAAAAAATAAATTATTGTTTATTGTTTTGATAGTCGTTTTTTTATGTAAGCCGTTGGCTATAATTACACCAAAATTATTTTTTATAAGTATGGTATCAAAAATATTTCGCTCAAACCCAAGGCGTAAAATTTCAATATTTCTGATTATTTTACCAGTGTGAATAATAAATGGGTTTACAACTTTAACAGCGTCTGAACCAGTAGGATCGGTGGACAGGCTTTTGCCTAATTTGCCTAATAGGCCAGTTTTTTTAGCCAAAAAAAAAGTGTCTGGTTTCTCTTTAATTTCCTGTGCCAAAAGCAAAGGTGAAAAAAAAGAAAATATAAGAAGTAGTAAAACAACTGGCAAGGCCTGTTTTAACATCGTTGTATGGTAAGTTTAACTTTATAAAGACATTGATTCAGGTAAAATTAATAAATCAGGATGATAAGTTAATACCCTTTTAATTTTGAAAAAAAACGGTAGTGCTAAATATGCCAGGGTAAAATCTTTTAATATTATTTTTCCACAATTTGATACTTTATTTGAACGAGAAATATTTGTCCATTCTCAATAATTACGCTCATAGCCTAAACTTAGCCCAAACTATTTTTTTATCAATTGCAAAAAATTTTTAGAAGAAAAATTTCCTCTATAGCATCATTTTAAATTATATCTTATCTCTTTTTATATCGATTAAAGATAACCCAATTTGAATGCCATATTTTTTATACAATCATTATTTAAACTATTGTACGTGTTGTATTATTAAACAGTAACAGCAACACTTCATGCATCTGCAATATATTTTTGATACCACTTAGTTACTTTTTAATATTCTTTTTAATTTAGCCATTACAATCCGCCATATTTTATTATTAAAGAAAAATACGTTTGCCGCTAACATTGTTACCATGTGAATAAAGACATTTATAAAAACTTTGATGTTTACCCAATTGCAAAGGGAAATATTTTCGTGTATTTAACTATTAAAAATAAATTTTTTATAAAAAGATCATCCGCCCGGGATTTTTTTAATTATGATTAATAACCCGTGGAAAGCCAGTGCAAAATGTCTGAAATATAATTTACAAAATCTAATAAAAATTTGCAAAACTATTTTGTATTAAATTAGAATTTACAAAAATTATATTAAGACAAGTATGCAGAGAAAATATTTTTCAAAATGTTTTTAACAGTCCTTTTACATAATTAAATTTAAATGCGCATTGCCATCAACTTTATGAGTAGTATCTTTGCGCCGCAAAACAGTAATTATACGGCCTACACTGTTTATCTAACTATTGCTTGCTAATGAAAATTGCCTGAAAGTATCATGGATACTCACTTTGGTAATATTAATTAGTAATTAAAAATTAGAGATATGAAAAATGATACTTTGGGTATAGGTGCCCCTATCAAAAATGATGAAATGAAAGAATTATTTAAGGACACAGTTGCAACAGATGTTAAGCAAGAAGATTTAAACCGGACTTTTGGTTCAATCGATATGTGGAACCTTCAAAAAAAGCAACGCACTTCTATTGCAATGAGAAGGCGGTTAAATTGATAACATTATTTAATTAGTAAACAAATAATTCTTTTCAGATTGTGTGAGCATGGCAACAGCCATGCTCTTTTTAATTTCCATAAAACACCCGTCTTTTTTATCAAAAGTAATTTTTAAAAAAGTTTATACTTAACCATTTGGCCATTACTGAACTACTTTTAAAAACATAAAAGATTTGTAAAGGAGTTTACAAGCCAGACATGAAACGGCTATTAGAAGGAGATTTGTTATTAATT
>JAYUZL010000037.1:0-26735 GCA_043751875.1 Ferruginibacter sp. | reverse complement strand
TGAACCTGCTAAAAGTTTTCTGTTTAACAGATGCTAATCTTTTGGCAATGAAGTAAGAAACGTTCAAATCGGAAATTTTTTGTTGTACCTTCAAAAATATATAATTAATGCTGTAAATGAATTGTAAAAAATTTTTCATTTGTGTTTTATTACTGTTTTCCGGTGCAAGTACGTGGGCGCAGGAGCCGGATAAAATTTATAAAACCAACATAGCAACTCCACAGTTATTTCAATATGGCAGCCAGCTCCAATTGCCTGTTTACACTTTAAACAGTGGGGATAAATTTCAATTGGAATTTGATGACCTTGAAGGAAATTTCAAAAGTTATTACTATACCTACCAATTGTGCGATTACAACTGGAAACCTGTGAATCTTTCGCCTTTTGATTATATAAAAGGCTATACACAAAATAGAATTACAACTTATCGTTATTCATCAATTGCACTTACCAGGTATACACATTATCAGGCTATTTTGCCTGAACAAAATTCTTTGCCTATTCGCTCGGGTAATTATCTGGTAAAGATCTTTTTAGATGGAGATACAGCAAAACTTGCTTTTACAAAACGATTGCTGGTGGTAGAAAATAAGGCTTCTGTAGCTGCATCTGTGGTTCAGTTATTAAGCGCACAAAATTTTACAACTTATCAAAAAGTAAGGTTTACTGTAACAACTTCCGATATTAATGCCTTTAGCGCAGCGCAACAAATTAAAGTTGTGGTGTTACAAAATAACAGGTGGGATAATGCGCAAAAAGATATCGTACCAACTTTTGTAAGGGGCAATGTGCTTGATTACAGCAATGAAAACATTGCACAGTTTCCAGGTGGCAAAGAATGGCGATGGCTCGATCTACGAAGTTTTAGGCTGCAAAGTGACCGAATAGATCATGCAGATTATGGTAAAACTTATACAAACATGTACGTGGTGCCCGATGTTGATAGAAGCGCTCAACGCTACGTTTATTACCCTGATTACAACAGCAGTTTTAATATTGTGACTTACGAAAGTATTAATCCATTTTGGCAGGGAGATTACGCAACAGTTAAATTTAGTTTTGCTGCGGCAGGAGGGAAGCCTATCAGCGGGAAAAATATTTATGTAGCAGGACAGTTTACAGGTTTTGAGGTAAACGATAAATATAAAATGCGTTTCAACGAAACAACCGGTTTGTATGAAGTTTCCGTTTTTATGAAGCAGGGTTATTATGCATACACCTATTTACTTGAAAGTGAAAGTAATGTTGACAAAACAAACGTTTTGGAAGGTAATTACTGGGAAACAGAAAACAATTATACCGTGCTTGTCTATTATAAAAGTTTTACCGACCGCACAGACCAACTGATAGGCGTAGGTGAAATAAATTCCAGAAGAAACAGACCGGGTCTTCGGTTTTAATAAAATTACTTTAAATGTTTTCGCTACTCTATTAAATGGAACTTTTACAAAAATTTTTGACTCATATAAAAAAAGATAATCTTTTTAGCGAAAAAGATCATCTTCTTATTGCAGTAAGTGGCGGTGCAGATTCATCTGTACTTTGCGCATTGTCTGCTGCTGCAGGCTTTCGTTTTTCGTTGGCACATTGTAATTTTAAATTAAGGGGAGCAGAAAGTGAAAGAGATGAAATATTTGTAAAAAAATTAAGTGAACAGTTAGGTGTAAAACTATATTTAAAAACTTTTGATACATTATCAGTAGCCAAACTAAATAAAACCTCGATTGAAGAAACGGCCCGTAACCTCCGCTACGATTGGTTTAAGCAACTGTTGCAGGAAAGTGAAACAACCGAAGATCCGTTTTCATTTTTACTTACTGCGCACCATGCAGATGATAATGTAGAGACCGTAATGATGAATTTTTTTAGAGGTACGGGCATTAAAGGCTTGCGGGGAATACAACCAAAACAATCGCAGATTGTTCGGCCACTGTTGTTTGCAAAACGAAAAGATATCGAGGAGTTTGCGCTTACAAATGGTGTAGAATATATTACTGACAGCTCAAATGCAGGCAACGATTATACAAGAAATTTATTCAGGAATGAAATACTGCCATCTATTGAAAAAATATATCCGGAAGCTTTAAATAATATATTAAGAAATATAGAACGGTTTGCAGCTGTTGAATATTTATACGAAGAAGGTATTGAACAAATCAAACAAAAATTAATAGAAAACAAAGGAAATGAAATTCATATTCCTGTTTTAAAATTATTAAAAATAAAACCGTTGCAAACCGTTATTTATGAAATAATAAAAGATGCAGGTTTTACAGCAATGCAGGTAAATGAAGTTGAAAGATTGTTGCACAGCGATTCCGGTAAGTACATAAAATCTGCTTCACATATTATTTTACTAAACAGAAAATGGTTAATAATTTCTCCTAATACATCTTCAGCAGAAACAAAAAATATTATTATTGAAGAGGGTGTAAAAAATATTTTGTTTGATGGAGGAACATTACAAATAACCCAAACTGATATTCCCGAAAAATTAGCAGGAGATTCGACGGTAGTTTATATTGATACAACTAATCTTACTTATCCATTGTTGCTTCGTAAGTGGAAAACAGGAGATTATTTTTATCCGCTTGGGATGACAAAAAAGAAAAAACTCAGCCGTTTTTTTATCGATCAAAAATTATCGCTGCTGCAAAAAGCAACATGTTGGATATTAGAGTCTGATAAAAAAATAGTTTGGGTAATTGGTTATAGAATAGACGATCGATTTAAAATTATCTCGAGTTCAAAACAAATTCTAAAACTGAGCTTAATTCGTTAGATCCAAATACACTGAACTTCTTAATATCTTCCAAAATATACGGAAAAAGTTCGGGCCTGATCACGGCTATCAATACTAGGGTAAATACAAATCCAAAAACGGAACCCCATAAATGTGCATCATGGTTTACATTATCCTGGTTTTTTTTACCCATGTAAATACAGTAGATAACATATAAAACAGCATAAACAGTAGCAGATATTTGTATAGCCCCATATAAATAAAGACTGCTCCAGGGGGTGAAAATAATACTTGCAAAAATTACTGCAGACACGGCGCCTGAAGCGCCGAGCGAACGGTAATTTGAATCGTTATTGTGTTTTAAATAACTGGGTATATCTGCAGCTAATAACCCCAAAAAATAAAGAGCCAGGTAAGCGAATTTGCCCCCAAGCCCACTTACTGAAAATATAAATTCAACATTTTTGCCAAAGAAATAAAGCGTAAACATGTTAAAGAAAAGATGAATCCAGTCTGCATGTAAAAAACCCGAGGTTATAAAACGGTAATACTCTTTGTTTCGCTTTTCATAATATGGCCATCCAATTGTTTTGGCTAAAAAGTTATTATTGGAAAAACCTATCATAGAAAATAAAACGTTTGCAGCAATCAGGATAAAGGTTACGGGGTATTTTGAAAAATCCATTCCTATTTTTTTTGCCAAAGCTAAGGCAAAAAATTATCCAAAGTTTTGTTAACTTAAGCAGATTAATTTTGATAATAATGTAATGGTATACTTTTTGGAAAATGGCTTTTACACTTAAAAACAAATATTATGAAAGCAATTAAACTTTTTTCTTTATTGTCAATTGTACTTGCTTTTGCAAGTTGCGATGCAGTAAGACAAGCAACCAATACAACGGGTGGTGCTGTATTCTCCTTAAATGGCAAATGGCAGCTTACCAGTAACAGCCCTGAAAACACCTTATTAAACAGCGTAGTTTCAGTATCTCTTTTTTCTTCCGAAGGTAAATTGACCTATCTAGGCAACAACACACAATGCTACAGAGAAAATGATATAAAATGGAAGAATATAAAATCTGATAAAGCAGGCGGTTATACAATTGATAACTTATTAAGTAACTGTAATTCTGGTGCACTTAACTATCAACCAGCAACCGTTACAGTTGTTTCTAACAGTGAAATTAAAGTCAATGGTAAAAATGCAGCAGGTCAGAATAATTCGCAAATATGGTCAAGAATTAATTAACACTAAAATATATTCATACATGAGGCTGTCATAACTAATTTATGGCAGCTTTTGTGTTTTATGCATGATGGTATTTTTCGTTTCTCATTATAGAACAGGCTCTGTAAACCTGCTCAGCTAATATCAACCTAACCAATTGATGAGGAAATACAAGAGCTGACAAACTCCATATTAAATTTGCCCTTTGCATAATTGAGTCTGAAACACCATAGGCGCCACCAATTATGAATATCAGATTCCTGACACTTTCCACTGTCCGTTGTTCAATAAAATTGCTGAAAGCTTCGCTTGAGAGTGTTTTGCCACGCTCGTCTAGCAATACAACATAATCTTCTTTTGCTATTAATGCAGATAATACCTCTCCTTCTTTTATTTTAAGGAAAACAGGTTCCATAATTCCGGCATTTTTAGGCATCGGAATAATTGTCCATTCAACAGGAAAATAATTGGAAATCCTTTTGGTAAACAATTCTACGCCTTCTTTTATAAAGCTTTCATGGCTTTTACCGATACTCCAAAAATATATTTTCATAATTGTGCATTATTTTTCCTTTAAGCAGTTCTAATAAAAGGGGCTTAACATTTGATGATAGTCCTATTTTTTGTAAATTGATAGTCACTTTCGATCAAAATATTGAAATGGAATTAAAAATATAATTAAATAAAAAATAATTTGAAAAAGATTTTACCCATTTTATTAAAAGGCTCTATAGCAGTTGTCCTGTTAATAATAATATTATATGCAGGCGCATTTTTTTATTTGAAAGTTAATAAAGTAAAAATTATTAAACAGTTAACTGAAAATGTGAGTAATAAACTCAATGGTAAATTAACAATAGGTGATGCTGATGTTAGTATTTTTAAGAACTTTCCAAGAATTGCGGTTGTATTAAAAGATGTATCACTCACTGACAGTATGTATGAGCATCATCGTCATGCTTTTTTTGCTGCAAAAGATGCTTACGTAAATTTAAATATTATTAAATTAATAAAAAAAGAAGATGCACTTACAGGTCTTTTATTGCGAAACGCCAATATATACTTTTATACGGATACAAGTGGGTACAGCAATACATATCTTTTAAAAAGCAAGAAAGATTCTTCCGGTGGTCCAAAGAAAACGTCAAATGATATTTCTCTAAAGAGTATTGTCCTGCAAAATGTGCGGTTCATTTTAGATGATCGTAAAAGAGAAAAATTACACGATTTTGATGTTAAGCAACTCGCCGTAAGATTAAATGATAAAGACAATACTTTGAATATAAAAACCGATGCCAAGATCTTAATTAACAGCATGGCTTTTAATTTGCAAAGAGGGACTTTTTTAAAAGATGCAGATTTAAAAGGAAACTTTGATTTTAAATACGGGAAAATATCACAAGAGTTAAGTTTTGACAGTATTGATGTAAAAATTGCAGGTAAAGCATTTAACCTAAGTGGTAAATTTGATTTGGGCGATAAAAACCCGGCTTTTTCACTAAATATTTATGCACCTAAAATTTTATACGAAGATTTAAAAAAATTGTTACCAACGAGGATAGCAACCTCATTATCTACGGTGAGTTTAAATAAACCATTTAGTGGACTAGCAAAATTAAAAGGACCATTGCACGGAGGCGAACCTTATATTTATGCTGAATGGAAAGTAGAACACGCACATATGATAACCCAATTTTTAGATTTTGACGATGCAAGTTTTACAGGATATTTTAATAACGAAGTAGTAGCTGGGCAACCCAGGTATGACCCAAATTCAGTAATAAGCATCAGTAACCTTAAAGCAAAATGGCGAAACCTTCGTGTATCTTCCAACAAAATAGAAATTTTAAATTTAGCTACCCCAACACTTACCTGCGATCTTCGATCAGCATTTAATTTAACTGAGTTAAATGAAGTCATTCCTATAAATGCTATTCAGCTTTTAGGTGGTAATGCAGATGTGATTCTTGATTACAAAGGTCCGGTGGCAAAAAATAATAACACGAATTCGTTTCTTAATGGCAGTCTATCTTTTAAAAATGGAACAATGTTATACGCACCAAGAAATGTCGAATTAAAAGCAGTAAATGGTACTCTCGTTTTTAAAAACTCAGATGTCTTTATCCAGAATTTACAGTGTAATATTCTTAATAATAAAATTGTAATGAATGGCACAGCAAAAAACGTTTTGACATTAATAAATACCGAAGCCAACAGAGTTAAAATTGATTATAATATTTTTTCACCTGATCTTAATTTAAGCGCTTTTACATATCTCCTAAAAAAGAAAAGCAACACTGTAAAAAAAGTAAGCAGCAATAAAAAAAGTTTTGGTGACATGGCTATAAAAATTGACGATCTGTTGGAGAAAAGTACAATTGATATGTCGCTAAATGTAGGACGGTTAACATACAGAAAATTCGAAGCGAGTAATGCAAAAGCGAGCATAACACTTTTACAAGATAGATACATACTAAACAATATAAGTATGCAGGCAACGGGTGGTAGTATGAACATTAATGGACAGTTGGTAAACAGTGCAGGTGCTTATCATACAGCTAATATTACTGCTGATGTGAATAATGTGGATGTAAAAAAATTATTCTTTTCTTTTAATAATTTTGGACAAGATGGTATAGTTGCTGCCAATTTAGAAGGACAGTTAACTGCTAAGGTAAATACTGACGTAAAAATTAATGATGAGGGGGAGGTGCTTCCATCTTCTGTAAATGGCGAAGTAAGTTTTTCTTTAAAAAATGGTGCACTAAATAATTTTGAGCCGATTAAAAAAATTAAAAATTTTGTTTTTAAAAAACGTGATTTTGACAATATAACTTTTGCGGAGTTAAAAGATAACATGACCATTAAAAATGGTGATATAAAGCTAAACAGAATGGAAATTCAATCTTCTGTTTTATCATTGTTTGTGGAAGGAATATATAGTAAAAAGGCAGGTTCAGATGTAAGCATACAGATACCACTTAATAACCTTAAAAAGAGAGATGAAGACTATAACCCTGTAAATGTTGGTACAAAATCTAAGGTTGGAAGGAGCATTTTTTTACGAGGAAAAACAGGAAGTGACGGCAAGGTGAATTTTAAACTCGATCTGTTTAATAAATTCCAAAAAGACAAAAAGGAAACTGCAAATAGTTCCAAAGTTCAATAATATTCAAATTATTTTTAGCTTGATTGTGCTTTATATCTTGAAATAATATTAGTGGCTTCTATAAGTTTTAATTTTAACTCATGAACAGCCGGTTCCCCTTTTGCAAGCAGGGCTTCCGTTTCTTCATTGCTTTTTTGCATCAGCAAAATATCATTGTCCATAATTTTAATAAGGCTTTCTGCAGCATTTAATTTAATTTTTGTTGTAATTAAAGCTGCATCGGCATTTTGTAATAAAAAATGATTTTCTTTTTGGGCATTTTCCTTTATCAGTTTTTCACTTTCCAGTAACCCTTTTACACTCTTATTTTCTTTTTTTACTTTTTGAATGTTTATTAACTGTATAATCCACGCAAGGATAAAACCTACTACAAACCCTATAATGATATATATATATAATGACATCTAAAATAAAATTTAAATTTTTATTCCAATGCTTCTTTTAATAATAATTTATGAAAAGCATATCAAAGCAAAACTATTGAAAAATCATTTAAATACGGCTGATGCAATTCTGTATCCTAAGCTGCCCTATTTGTGTGTATCGAGTTTGATTCTGCTTTTAATAATGCAAATTTAAATTTGCTTTCTTTATCCAATTTGCTTTCAACAGCAATGTTGTCAATCTTTTGCTAAAAAATTATTTGTAGGGAATAGGCTATATCCCCATTCCACTTAGATTGGCTGAGCAGTTTGTTGTAAATATTTATTCTCCAAATTCTTTTTGGATGATATCAGAATCGATACCGGTTCATACTTTCTTTAAATTATATCAACCTTTTTATTTGTTACCGCAGCATCCACAAAAATTTCTCCATTTTCTACCACTCATTTCTTTTTATCTTATTTAAAGAATCCTTCATGCATACAAAAGCTTAAAGCAAAAAAAAGATCCATTGTTTGAGATGGATCTTTAAAAAATTAATTTTTTATTTTATAAATTTTCTTAGCGAACGCATGATCATTCGTCCAATACATCCGGTCACTCTAATAGTGCCAGTTGCTTCTAATTACTGCTCATAATTAAGCTATGTAACTTACCATTTCATTTTTGTAGATATAGTTATTTTACCGCCAACAAATCTACAAATTCTATTACCGGATCTTTTGACAAAAGCTCGGCTGCATTTGCCATCAATGCCTTTGCAATTTCTCCCTGTAAATGAGCTTTTCTGCCATCATCTGTAACGAAAGTGTCAAAAATACCAAACGTGTTTTCATTAATTTTTAAGCCGTACCATCTTATGGTATCGGGTTCTGCTTCTGCAAGTGGCAATGCGCTTTTTAAAAATGCTTCTACAGCAGCTTCTTTGCCGGCCTTGGCTTCTACCCGTGCTAATAATGCAAATTTTTCCATGATTTTTTATTTAAATGAATGATGAATTACAATGATGCCATGTCTATAACAAAACGATATTTTACATCTCCTTTTAGCATGCGTTCGTAGCTTGGGTGAATGTCTTTTATATCTATTATTTCAATATCAGAAACGATGTTGTGTTCTGCACAATAATCAAGCATTTCCTGTGTCTCAGGCAAACCTCCTACCAACGAACCTGCAAGACTCTTCCTACCTCCTATCAAATTAAATACATGCACAGCTGCAGGTGTTGGTGGTGCACCGACGCAAATTTGCACACCATTGGTTTTTAATAAAGAAAGATAAGTTGCATAATCATGTTCGGCAGAAATCGTATCTATTATAAAATCAAAATAACCTGAAACAGCTTTTAATTCAGCTGAATTTTTTGTAACTACAAATTTATGTGCCCCTAATTTTTTTGCATCTTCTTCTTTGCTTGAAGATGTGCTCAGTACTGTAACTTCTGCACCAAACGATACTGCAAATTTTACTGCCATGTGGCCCAAACCACCAAGCCCTGCAACCGCAACTTTATGTCCTTTGCCAACCTTCCAATGCCTGAGAGGAGAATATGTTGTAATGCCTGCGCATAACAATGGAGCTACGGCACTAAGTGGAAGTTTGTCAGATACTCTTAAAACAAAATCTTCATTTACCGATATTGATTTTGAGTAGCCACCGTAAGTTGGTGTTTTTTTATCCTGTTCGTAAGAATTATAGGTGCTTGAATTACCGTTGCTGCAATATTGCTCCTGTCCGTCTTTGCAATTATCACATGTTCTGCAGGAGTCTACAAAGCAACCTACTCCCACTGTATCGCCAACTTTAAATTTAGATACATCATTTCCAACACTTGTTACTTTACCAACAATTTCATGCCCCGGCACCATCGGAAAAATAGAATTTCCCCATTCATTTTTTATTTGATGAAGATCACTGTGGCAAACACCACAAAATAAGATATCGAACTCAACGTCGTTTGCTTTGGGTTCTCTTCTTTCAAGTTGCCATGGAGCAAGGTCAGACTCACTATTTTGTACTGCATACGATTTTGTTGTTGACATATTTTGATGTTTAATTTTGAAATACAAAAATATCTATTCAGTGTTACAACATCAAAAAAAACACCGGAAACTTTAGGTTCACGGTGTTTTTTCCTCTATTAAGTAACGGTTTTAACCGTTAAGCGCCCAGTCGTAAGTGTAATTATCTATGGTAGTATTTGCAGGTAAAGGGCTTTTTAAATAACTGTTTATAAAACCAAGCACGCTTCCTTTGGCTTTTATAAAATCATCTTTATACCAGTTAAAAAGCATAGAAACAGATGCTTTTTTATTTTTTGAATCTGTTTTAGTAAATATTGCATTCTGTATGCTTTGTTTTGTAACTAGTTCAAGTTGCGCATCTAATTTTTCAGGTTTAAATGCATAAGTTTGAATGGGAGGACAACTTTTAGCGCCACACACCAATGCAAAATGAATGCGTGCATCGCTAAATTTTTTGCGAACAATGTCATTTTCAATATTATTTAAGGTAAGATTTTGCCCGTTTATGGCATATTTCTTTTTGTCAAAAAACCCGGTTATTTCCATTGGGCCTTTGGTAGGATAATTATTTGTAACTCCCTTAATTACCAAAATATTGTAAGCATTAAGGTAAAAAGCTTTTTCTTCCGATGGGGAAGTAAATTTTTGTTTAGTTGCAACAAAACTGACAAGCGCATCCAAATCTTTTTTATCAGAACTAATGCGTTCGTAATTTACCTTACCCGCTTTTACATTAACAGATAAGAATTTATCAACATGTTGAAAATAATCCCCCAAGTTTTTTACCTGTGCTTTCGTACTGCTGATAATTAACAAGAAACTGTAAAAAGTAACAATGTATTTTTTCATAATATTTTTTTCCTTGATGAAATTACGCAAACTAAATATTAATGGTTTCAAAAATTGTGAATTGTTGATGATATTTACCAATATTATTATTATTTTAAGTTTTTATTTTTTTATATCCAGATTATGTATCACAACAAAATAATTAAACTTATTATACCCGCAGTTAATGAGGAAAAAAGTATTGCGTTGGTACTAAATGCAATACCCAAGGGCATTTGTACTGAAATTATTGTTGTTGATAATAACAGTGAAGATGATACAGCCAAAGTTGCCAAAGAAAATGCTGCTACAGTTCTTTCAGAAAAAATTCCCGGTTACGGAGTTACCTGCCTTAAGGGTCTTGATTATATCCGAGAAACCGGCGGCTGCGATATTGTTGTTTTTTTGGATGGAGATTACAGCGATTATCCTGAAGATTTAGATCATATATTAAGTCCGATTATTTTTGAAAATGTTGATATGGTAATTGGCAGCAGGGTGAAGGAACTTAGAAAAGCAGGAAGTATGACACCACAGCAGGTTTTTGGTAACTGGTTGGCAGTTTTTTTAATCCGCCTGTTTTTCAATCACCACTTTACGGACCTTGGTCCATTTAGAGCTATTAAATGGAATGCATTGGAAGAATTAAAAATGGAAGATAAAAATTATGGATGGACTGTGGAAATGCAGGTTAAAGCAGTAAAACATAAATTGGTTTGTTTAAACGTACCGGTAAAATACAGAAACAGGGCAGGGGGAGAAAGTAAAGTGAGTGGAACTTTAAAGGGTAGTGTACTTGCAGGTATTAAAATTATAAAAACTATTTTTAAGTATGCCTGATGTTACTTTCGACAATAAAAATTATGCAAAGTTTTATTCATTACTCATTGTGTTGTTTGCCACAACACTGTTTGCGGGGCAATATTTTATTGAAAGAAAAGAATTTAATTATTTAATTGGTTGGCAACTGTTACTGCATCTTGTTTTCATCTCATTTTATTTTACCCGAAAGTATATTTCCTTGCAACAGCTATTTTTTGCTGCAATTATATTAAGGATTGGTTCAGCTTTCATAGTGCCTTCATTAAGTGATGATGTTTATCGTTTTATATGGGATGGACAGTTGATTGTAGCCGGCCAAAATCCATTGCTTACAACGCCCGATAATTATTTATCAGCATTACGTTTTACAAATACCAATTATGAATATTTCAGGCACTTACATACTTTAATTAACCATCCACAATTTTATACCTGTTATCCACCATTAATGCAGGGTGCATTTACTGTTGCTGCATTCTTTGGCGGTAGTTCCGTTTTTATCAGTATCGTAATTATAAAACTTATTGTTGCAATAGTAGACTGTGTGGCAGTTTATTTTATTATAAAAATCTTACGAAAAATAAATGCAGATGTAAAGTTGGTTGTGTTATATGCTTTAAACCCGCTTGTAATAATTGAAGGTGCAGGCAACGCACACTTTGAAGTGATGCAGGTTGCATTGTTGGTTATCAGCATATATTTTATTCTTGAGCAAAAGTTAGCTTTAGCTGCTTTATTTTGGGGGTTTGCCATTGTAACAAAATTATTACCCCTACTGCTTTTGCCACTTGTTATTAGGTTATTGGGTTTTAAAAAAGGACTACTTTTTTCCTCGATAGCCGTTGGGGTTGTCATACTTTTATTTTTGCCATTTCTTACATTAGGGTCTGTTGATGGGTTTGCCAAAAGCCTTAATCTTTATTTTCAGAATTTTGAATTTAATGCCTCACTTTATTACTTAGCCCGAGAAATAGGATGGTGGTTAGTGGGATTCAATTTTATAAGTTTTATAGGACCATTTTTAATGGTGGTTTTTCTATCAATTTATGCAGTAATCTTTTTTATGAAAAAAAAATTATCGTTGAATGAATTTGCTTTGCACTCACTTGTTATTTTATCTCTTTATTATTTTTTTGCAACCACCGTTCATCCCTGGTACATCATCAATCTGTTACCATTTGCATTAATGGCAAATAAAAAATATGCATTTTTGTGGATGGGTATCGCCTTTTTATCTTACAACGCTTATGGGAATATCAATTTTAAAGAAAACTATTATTTGGTTTTTTTTGAATATTTGGTTGTTGTTGTTGCCATTTTTTATTCTTTTAAAAAAGATAAAATTATTTCTTCTGTGTAGATAAATCAGGGGTTTTATAAACCTTATCAGCATTTTTTAACCATATTCCCCACGTGCTGTTGTAAGGATGTACATTATTGGTAAGACCTTTGGCATCATATACATCAAGCTTTTTATTCTTCCATTCAAAAATACCTCCGTACAAATTTTTAACATTGGTGAACCCTGCATTCATAAGCTTTTCAGTAATCTTTTCACTTCTATAACCCACTGAACAGTAAACTACGATTGGCTGGTTTTTATTCGTGTTCCGCAATGAATCAATATTAAAAGTTTTATAACCCACGTACTCTGCATTATTTAAATGGCTTACATTAAATTCTGCAATTTCTCTTGCATCCAGCAACAAAACCGTTTCATTTATTTTATGTAAACTGTCAATACTTATTTCGGGCACATCATGTTTTAATAATTTTTTAAGCAACAAGTTATAGCTGTTGCTTTTTACCATTCTATTATTTTGCGCTATGGTGGGGTAGTTCCAAAACAGAAATGTTCCAAAGAGAAAAAGTAATATTTTAGAATTATTTATCATTAGTATACCAATTTTTTATGGTTGACTCCACAGGTTTATTTTGCGGAGTATAATTGCTGTTTGCCAAGCCACCGGCTTTCGAATCGTACACATGCCACTTCCATAAAAAGCCACCGGCAAACCAGCTTTGTGGGATAAATTTTTTGTATAAAGCCTCGTACGCGTTCTGTTGTGCCAGCATATTTACAGGTCCTGCATTATTTGAAAGCCATGGTTCTTCAGCACATTTATCAATACTCCTATATCCATACTCCGTAAAAAGTATTGGCTTATTTTTTAACTCTGTAAAAGCTTTTATCTCAGTAAAATGAGGCTCCCAGCCGTAAAGCAGTTCATCTACGCTTGGTGTTACAGAATTGCTAAGAGGAAAATAAGCATCTATTCCTATATAATTTAATTTTTCCCAACTGGTAAATTCTTTAAAACAACCCCAGTTGGCTGCATAAGTTATTTCACCTTTATATACACGCTTGACTGTGTCAATTAGGTTACTCCAAAAAAGCGGACGATTTTTTACGGCTGCATCCATTTCAGTTCCAATACATAATAAATCTGCTTTGCTGTTTTCTGCAATGATGGCATTGTGTAAAATATATTTTAAATAATTTTTTTCCCACTCTTTCCAGGTACTATCTGAATCACATTTAAAATGACCGGTATAAACGCCTCCGCCAATCCATAATTGAGGCTTAAGCATTACTTTCATATTGGCAGCATGAGCAAGTTGAATGCATGTTACAATTCCCTCTTGCCTTTCGCCCCACCATTGCCTGTCTGAATTGTATTGTACCATCGTTTGCCCTTGACTGCTAAAAGCAAAAGGTATTATTGAAACCCATTTTGCTCCAATTCGGTGCATATTTATAAAACAGGTACTATCTACAGGGTTAGGTGGAGCTTCCATATTAACACCTGAAATCAAATTTTTTCTTTTTGGAAGGTCCTTTGTAAAAGATGGTTTATTATTTGATATATTACAATTGTTGACAGACATCAATATAAAAGCAATTAAAATATTAATATTGATTTTACTGAAATATTTTATCATTTTAGTTGCTTGCGTTAACAATGCAAATATAAACGTACTTTAAAATCACATTTCATTATTAACGTTTAAATCTTTTTATTAAAACTCTTCATAACCTAAATACGTAATTTTTAAAACAAAAAACAATCATGAAATTTTCAGTACTTGTATTATCGGCATTTATTTTTTTATCTTCTTGTTTTTCCGGTATTCCTAAAGGAAAAAACAAAGCTTTTACGCATGAGGAATGGACAAGCCTTTTACAAAAACATGTTAATAAAGCTGGTTTTGTTGACTACAAGGGTTTTATTAAAGATTCTGCTAAATTCAATTCATATCTCGCTAAATTAAGTGATAATGCTCCTTCCAACAGTTGGAGTAAAGATGAAAAATTGGCTTACTGGATAAATGCTTATAATGCTTATACAATAAAGTTAATAACAAGCAACTACCCTGTAAAATCGATCAAAGACCTAGGCGCACCAAAGCCAATCATATTTATAAATACCGCCTGGGATAAGAAATTTTTTAGTATTGGTAACAAAAAAATGACTTTAAACACAATTGAGTTCAAAGTTATTAAAAAGCAATTTAGTGATCCACGAACTCACTTTGCGATAAATTGTGCATCCATAAGCTGTCCCAAATTGTTAGACGTAGCTTACGAGGCCAAAACATTAAATGCTCAGTTGGATCAAGAAGGAAAAGCATTTTTAGCTGATACAGAAAAAAATAAAGTTTCAGCAATTAATCCAAAATTATCTTCCATCTTTAAATGGTACTCGGGTGATTTTGAAAAAGGTCAAACAAAAATCGAGTTTTTAAATAAATACGCTTCTCCAAAATTGAATGCAAATGCAAAACTTGAATATTTAGATTATAATTGGAATTTGAACGCACAAAAATAATTTTATAAGGCTTATTATATTGCACATTATAGAATTAAATAAAACGGATATTTTTCTTCATGAATAGTATCCGTTTTTTGTATATCCCAATAAAATGCCATTAATTGCTATATTGTAGGTATCAAGCAAATATTTTACAAATGTCTAAAAAAGTAATCATTATTGGAAATGGCATCGCAGGAATAACCTGTGCAAGGCATATTCGCAAGCAAAGCGATTTCGATATTTCAGTTATTTCTTCAGAATCAAAATATTTTTACAGCCGAACTGCTCTCATGTATATTTATATGGGGCACATGAAGCAAGAGCATACACAACCTTACGAAGATTATTTTTGGGAGAAGAACCGCATAAATTTATTACAGGAGCGTGTTCAAAAGATAGAATCTTCTAAAAATTCTATTGTTTTAGACACTGGAGTTGGCATAGAATACGATTTTCTGGTAATTGCCTCCGGAAGTAGGAGTAATAAATTTGGATGGCCAGGGCAAGATTTACAAGGAGTACAGGGTTTGTATAATTTGCAGGATCTACAAACCATGGAGCAACACACAAAAGATATTAAACATGCGGTAGTTGTAGGCGGTGGATTAATAGGAATAGAAACTGTTGAAATGTTGCTTAGCAGAAATATTGGTGTAACATTTTTAATCAGAGAACAAAGTTTTTGGAACACAATATTACCTGCCGAAGAGAGTGAAATGATCAATAAAATAATCCGACATCACAAGGTTGATTTGCAACTTGAAACTGAACTGAAAGAAATAAAAAGTAATGACGCTGGGAAAGTAACATCAGTTATAACAAGTAAGGGAGAAGAATTACTCTGTGGTTTTGTTGCACTAACAGTAGGAGTGAGCCCTAATATTGACTTCGTAAAAGAAAGTGGTATAGACACTGACAAAGGAGTTTTAATCAACAATAATTTTCAAACAAACATTAAAAATATTTTTGCAATAGGCGACTGTGCCCAGTTTAAAACACCTTTAGATGGACGAAAACCCTTGGAGCAGGTTTGGTATACTGGTAAAATGCACGGCGAAACAGCAGCAAAAAATGTTGTCGGCTTAAATGCCGAATATCAGCCAGGTCATTGGTTTAACAGCGCTAAGTTTTTCGATTTAGAATATCATACTTACGGCTTGGTATCAGCACAAAAAAGAGAAGAGGAAAATTGGTTTTGGTGGCAAAGTAAGAAAGGTGAGAAGGGGCTGAGAATTGTGTGGGACAAAGATACCTTAGCATTTAAAGGACTCAATTCGTTTGGAATAAGAATAAGACATGAAGTTTGCAACGACTGGCTAAATGATAAGACTCCAATAAAAACAGTAGTTAACCAATTACGCCGAGCTAATTTTGACCCTGAATTTTTTAAAGGTTTTGAAAAAGAGTTTGAAGCAGCTTTCGATCATCAAAATATATTAATAAAAAATTAAAATTTAATTTATGGAGATGGATATGTCTTTATCGTTGGCAAACCATGCTGAAAGTAAACCGTTAACTAATAAAATGAAAATAGGTGCAGCACTTGTAGCCGTTTCATTTATGTTACTTTTTACCGGGCTATTTAACCAATTTTATAATCCTGTTTTAGTGGCCGTATTTATTATCATGTTAACTGCCGGAAGCTTACTGTATACAAACGGTTTATATGCAAATACGGTAGATGGAGTAAAAAATAATGGCGTGATGTTTAAGAGCCTTACCAACCGTGGGTTATGGGCTTGGCTATTTGGTATAGTATTAACGGGGTTCTATATTATTTTGTATTGGTATCCGCAATATTTGGGTTTAAATAAAGAAGGCAATACGGGGTTGGTTCGTTTTTTTGATCCGCTCAGTTATTTACTAAATGGTCATCAGGCTTCGCAATGGTTTGTATACGGATCTTTTTATACGCTTGCCATTTTATTAATGGGTGTAAAGTTTATAACAAAGAACAGGCATAGCAAATACCAGATTTTTAGGACTGTTTCCATCATGTTTTTTCAAACTGCCTTTGCATTTTTAATTCCTGAATTTTTAGATAAATTAAATCCTGATAAAGCATATTTCTCGAAGGACATGAAAAATATGTGGCCGTTAAATATCTATTTTACTGACCAATGGAATATCGATGGTATGCTCAAAGGTGGAAATTTAGGAGCATTTATGTTGGTGTTGGGCATTGCCATGATTTTCATTATATCACCCATACTAACTTATTTTTATGGAAAGCGATGGTATTGCAGCTGGGTTTGTGGTTGTGGCGGTTTGGCTGAAACTGCAGGTGATCCCTTTCGGCAGTTAAGCGATAAAAGTTTAAAAGTATGGAAGATCGAAAGATGGTTAATTCATTCAGTACTCGCCCTGGTAACTGTTGTAACCGTTGCCGTTTTGTTTACCATGTTTTACGATAATCCTTCAACATACTGGTTAAATAAAAAATCCTTCTCCATATTGGTAATTGTTTTTTTTGGAATTTTTGCTTCCATACTTTTAATAAAAAGAAAAACAATCTTTAAAGACTTTGATAAGAAGGCTTACATCATTGCATTATCTGTAATGGCTTTTGCAGTTTTGTGTCTGGTAACTATTTTACTAAGCAATGGCAGAAATGTATTGTTTTTAGATGCAGGTATTTTAAGGCAGTGGTATGGTTTTTTTATAGCTTCTATTTTTAGTGGAGTTATTGGTGTAGGTTTTTATCCAATTATGGGTAGCAGAGTATGGTGTCGTTTTGGTTGTCCTATGGCAGCTATTTTAGGTCTTCAACAAAAGTTTTTTAGTCGTTTTAGAATTACAACAAATGGCAGCCAATGCATAAGTTGCGGTAACTGCAGCACTTATTGCGAAATGGGTATTGATGTGCGGGCGTATGCGCAAAAGGGGCAGGATATTGTACGCAGCAGTTGTGTTGGTTGTGGTGTATGCAGCACGGTTTGTCCACGGGGTGTTTTAAAATTGGAGAACGGACCAATAAATACAAAAAAACTAAAAGGTCCAATTCAATATGTAAATGGAAATTTTGAAATGGAAAAATAGACTTTTCAGCATCATATAGAATATCTTCTATTCTTACTTAAAAATCTGTGGAAAAAAGCGACTTGCTTTTGTACAATATTTACAATCAATTTTACCTCAATTAAATGCAAACAAGCATAATTTTGCACTAATGAAGATTTTTCTAACCATAGCTCTTGTTTTTTATTGCATGACAACGTTGTTTATTTTTTTTTACACCATCATGCAATTTCATCTTACACTTGCTTATATAAAATGGAAAAAGAAAAAACCATCATTACAAAATAATTTTATTTTGGAAAATCACCAAATAAAAGTTACCGTGCAATTGCCTTTGTACAATGAACCTTTTGTAACAGAAAGATTAATAGATGCGGTTTGTAAGCTGCAATACCCCAAACATTTATTGGAGATCCAGGTACTGGATGACAGCAATGACGAAACGATGCAGATTGCAGATGTTGCTGCTGGTAAATGGCAACGACTGGGTTTTGATATAAAAGTGATGAGAAGGGATGATAGAAGTGGATATAAAGCTGGTGCTTTAAAGTACGGACTCTCTACAGCAAAAGGAGAATACATAGCCATATTTGATGCAGATTTTATTCCTGCTTCTGATTTTTTATTGAAGACAGTACCGGTATTGAACCAGCAGGGTATTGGTATGGTGCAAACAAGATGGGGACATACCAACAGAGAATATTCATTGCTTACAAAAGCACAGGCATTTTGGCTTGAAAATCATTTTAGAATAGAACAAACGAGCCGGAGCAACTTAAATTTGTTTTTTAATTTTAATGGTACAGCAGGCATTTGGAAAAAGCAAACTATACTAGAAGCAGGAAACTGGCATGCTGATACTTTAACAGAAGATCTTGATCTTAGTTATCGTGCACAAATAAAAGGCTGGAAATTCCTGTACCTGGAAGATGTTGTGTCACCTGCTGAATTACCACCTACATTGGCCGCATTAAAAGGTCAGCAATTTAGATGGACAAAAGGAGGCGCCGAAGTTTCAAGGAAATTAATACCATCCATATTAAAGTCCGGTCAACCTTTTAAAATAAAAATTCATGCCATTGGTCACCTCTTAAATTCAGGTGTTTATTTAGCCATTGCTGTTAGCGCTTTTTTAAGTATCCCCTTATTATTTATTAATAATTATTTACCCGAATTAAAACCACTGATGACTGTGGGTACTATTTTCTTTTCAAATTTTATAGTACTTGCAATAGCTTATTTTATTGCTACAAGAGACTATTTCAGGAATAAAAACATATTTCAGTTTGCAAAAATGTTTCAGCTTTACTTATCTCTTGCCGTAGGCATGAGTTTTCATAACAGCATTGCTGTTTTACAAGGGTATTTCGGCAAAAAATCTGCCTTTATAAGAACTCCTAAATTTAATGCAGAAAGCAATGGTATTATTGCACTAAAAAGATTTGGTACTTCAAGTATATCAAACTCATTTATTGTATATGCATTACTTTTTATAATATTTACAACGGCTGTTGTTTACGGTTTTGTAGCAGCTAATTTTGGTTTTATTTTATTTCACATAACACTAAGCCTTGGGCTTGCGCTGTTACTTTTTTATGAGTTTGCAGAATCATTTGCAAAAAAGTAATTTTATTTCATAATGCGCAGATGGTATCGAATAAAATGGCACTCAATATTTTATCAGATTTACCTGCCACTTCAATGATCTCAGCAATATTTACCGGCTTAAGATTTTCAGGATCGCACTCATCTGTAACAACACTTATGGCAGCGCATTTAATACCAACCTGGTTTGCTACGATTACTTCGGGCACAGTACTCATTCCAACCAAATCAGCTCCAGTAGAGCGCAGCCATTTGTATTCCGCTTTTGTTTCTAGATTAGGCCCCATTACCGCAGCATAAGTTCCTCTTTTCAGGGCGATATTTTGTTGCAAAGCTGCATTGGATAACCGTTTCATCAGGTCCTCATCGTAAGCTGCACTCATATCTACAAAGCGCTCACCCAGTGCTGGATCATTCATGCCACGCAAAGGATTATCGGGTAAAAAGTTTAAATGATCTTCAATTAAAACAAGCGAACCTTTTTTGTGTTCGAGGTTAATCCCGCCAGCCGCATTGCTTAAAAATAAATGTCGCACGCCAAGTGCTTTCATAACTCTTATTGGAAAAGTTATTTGTTCCATGCTGTAACCTTCGTAATAATGAAACCGTCCCTGCATTGCAATGACATACACACTTCCAATTTTACCATAAATTAAATTGCCCTTGTGAAATTCAACCGTTGCTTCCGGAAAATTCGGAATTTCTTTATAAGGGATCACAATTTGCTCTTTAATTTTATCAACCGTTGCACCAAGACCTGTGCCCATTACTATTCCAACAACAGGTTTTGTAACTCCTTTTAGTTGTAAGAAAGCAGCAGTTTCATTTATTTGATCGAATAACATCATAATTCATTTTGGGTAAAATTAAATTACTTTGAGCTCAAAGTATTAAAACAATTTAATTACGAAATCCCTAAGGCATTCAAAGCTGTGTTCAAGCAATAAGTGCAATTTTTGCTTGAACACAGCTTATGGGCAACCACTAGTTTATTAAATTTATAGCGATCAAGCTTGGAAATAATTTGGGAGAACAATGTTAGATTTGACATCCGAGAGTGATTTTTTGTTGTGCAACCTCAAAGATAATTTGGGTTACAAATAAGCCATCTCTTTTTTTATACTAAAAAACGTTTAGGACGCTATTGATTTTATATCAATCTTTTAAATCACTACCTGATGAAAAAAACGGTTACTTTATTTTTAGCAGTACTTATCACAATAAGCTATTCTTTCGCATCAGTAGATACTGTTTCTATTTTCAGCAATGCCATGCATAAGAACATTAAGGCAGTGGTTATAAAGCCTGATGCTTACAAAAATGAAAAGGATTTTGCTGTGGTTTATTTATTGCATGGAGCATATGGAAACTACCAGAATTGGATAAAGAAAGTGCCTGCTTTACAAACTTATGCTGACCTATACAAAATACTTATTGTATGCCCCGATGGCTTAAACAGTTGGTATTTCGATAGCCCTCTTGATAGCAGCTATAAGTTTGAAACACATGTGAGCAATGAAGTGCCCGTATATATTGATGCAAATTACAAAACTAAGAAGGATCGTAAATACAGAGCTATTGCAGGTTTAAGCATGGGTGGTCATGGTGCATTGTTTATTGCATTCAGACATTCAGAAACTTTTGGGGCTTGTGGAAGTATGAGTGGTGCATTAAATGTTGAATCTATAAAAACAGGTTACGATGTTGCAAAACGCATAGGTGATCCTTATAGCAATAAAGTAATCTATCACGATTGGAGCATATTAAATGTAATTGAAAAATATCCGAAAGATTCACTCGCCATTATCATCGATTGCGGCCTGCAGGATTTTGTAGTAGGAATGAGCATAGCCACACATGAAAAAATGGTAAAGCTGAAAATACCACATGATTATATTTTGCGCCCGGGCAAACACGACTGGTTTTACTGGGCAAATTCAGTACAATACCAAATGTTGTTCTTTAATAATTTTTTTAAAAGGGAGAGTTGATTTTGACTGTTGAAATTGATCAGGACATAAAAAATGTTATGCTTTTTTACTTTTTTAAAAGTGTATCAATAGGAGCGACCATCACATAATCATCCATCACAAAACCATTGCCAATATCAATTACTTCTTCTTTTAAAATTTTGAAACCTTTATTATCGTAAAATATTTTTGAAGCGTTGTATTTATTTACGTTTAATTCCAGCAGGGTTGCACCGGCATGTTTACTTTGTGTGGTTACATATTTTAGCAAACAACTGCCTATACCATTTGTGTGAAGATTGGAAAGTACATAAATTTTGTGAAGGCGAAAAGTTTTAGGTTCATCTGCTGATTTGGCTGAGTAAGAAGCAAAGCCAATGGGGGTATCGACTTCGTATGCTATAATAAACTGATGACCTTTTTCAATTTGCGCTTCCAAGGCATCCGGAGTATAAATAAGATCCAACATATACTTGAGTTGATCAGCAGAAATAATTTCTTTGTAACAAATCGGCCAAATGGTTTGTGCCAGTTGTTGTATTATCCCTACATCACTTAGCGAAGCTTTTTTAATTTCCATTACTTTAATTGCAATTTTAAATTTGGCGCATACATTATCCTTCCTTGTGGGTCTTTTACAGTAACAGCAAAAAATAAAAATTCTTCTCCTGCTTTTAAATTTTCGGTAACAGCATTTAACCAAATAACAGGCAATGGCGTTGTTTTAAAAAGTGAAGATTTTATGGAAGTCGTTTTGCTTGTTTTACCGCTGTCTTCATCTTCGGTTGTTACAATTTTTCTGTATAAAAACTGGTAGGATGAAATTGAATAAACAACATTTTTAGCATCTACTACTTTTAGTGAAAGTTGTATAATGCTATCGGCCATTTGTGGCGCAATAGACATTGTATCTTTAAAATTCCCCAGAGATGTTGTAAGTTTTGGTACTTTAAATTTTACAACTGCTATTGTTTTTGTTGCTCTTGGTCTTTGTGCCATGGTATTAAATGCCAAGCCAACTAACAATAAAGCAAAAAGGATTATTTTAAATTTCATTTTACAATTTAAAGAGAATTATGGCATAAAAAAACTGCATATCAATTTTTAACAAGCAGTTTTAATTAAAAATATTTTACTTAATTGTTTTCTAAATATTCATTTAAATGTTTGGTTTTTTCTTCTGAAAGCTTCTGTAAACAACCGGAATAAATAATCGGTTGCACAGAACCGCCATCATAACTTTCTGCTGCCGATTTGCATTGCACTTCTTTAAACTTTATCCAGGCTCTCTGAGCATCCAATAAAAGTTTTTGCTCTTTTGGAGTAATTAATTTTTTTTGTACTTTTTTATAAATGTTAGTCATTTCTGCATCAGCTTTTAAATAATCTTTGTAAGCCTGCTGGTTCATTTCCATTTGGGTTTGTGCAAAACAAAAAACTGTAATAAATAGTGAAACGATTATTGTAATTATTTTCTTAGTCATCTTTTTGTTTATAATAATTTTAAACTACCTCCTACTATTTTTAGCTTTTCTTCCGCATCAGCTTTTTTCTTTTGCTCCATTGCAAGCACATCCGGCTTTGCATTTGCAACAAATTTTTCATTACTTAGTTTCTTTTCTACCGTTGCTAAAAAACCTGTTAAATGAAGCAGTTCTTTCTCAAGATCTTCTCTTTGTCCGGCTACATTTAGGGGCTGCTCAGTTTGTATGTAAAATTTATCTTTACCAATAACAGTCGTAATTGTACCTGTAACAGCATCTTTTACAAACGAAATAAATTCGCTGTTTATCTGCTTTGCCAAAATACTTTCAATGCCTTTATAAATCTCAACTTCTGCAGTATCTATATGTACAGTTATCTTTTCCTTCGACTTTATCTGGTTCTTATTGCGGACATCTCTTAGGCCGCTGATGATGCTCTTCAGCAAAGTACCTTCCTTTAAAATCTGTTCATTTACTTCAGAAGAATCATTGCATACTTTCACACACAAATCATCTTTTCTTTCTTCTAATAAATGATAAATTTCTTCTGAAACATACGGCATAAAAGGATGCAGTAATTCCATCAACGATGCAAAGAAACCAACTGTTTTTTCATACACTTTTTTCTCAATAGGCTGTTCAAAACCGGGTTTTACCCATTCTAAATACCAACTGCAAAAGTCATCCCATATTAAAGAATAAATAACTTTTAACGCCTCACTCAATTTAAACTTGTTTAGCATTTCATTTACTTCATTGCGAACTTCGGCGAGTCTGTTTTCAAACCAGTCTATGGCAAATGTATTTGTCTCATATATTGTGTCTAATATCTCACATCTTCCTTCCCACATCTTCACCAACTTAAGCGCATTCCACATTTTATTATTAAAATTTCTTCCCTGTTCCAATGCACTTTCATCAAACAAAATATCATTACCTGCCGGCGATGCAATCATAATTCCAAACCGAACTGCATCGGCACCATACTGATCAATCAATCCAAGTAAGTCAGGCGAGTTACCCAATTGTTTGCTCATTTTTCTTCCCTGCTTGTCTCTTACCATGCCGGTAAAATAAACATCCTTAAACGGTAATTTCTGTTTAAAGGCATATCCTGCCATTACCATTCTTGCTACCCAAAAGAAAATTATATCCTGCCCTGTGACAAGCGTAGTTGTTGGGTAATAGTAATTAATATCTTCATTATTAGGGTTGCTTATTCCCTTAAACACTTCCATTGGCCACAACCATGAGGAAAACCATGTATCCAGACAATCTTCATCTTGTGTGAGTTTAAGGTTTCGGGTTTCGGGTTGAGAGTTATTCAACGCTTCCAAGCTTTGTGCTACATAAAATTTTCCTTCCTCATCGTACCAGGCAGGTATTTGTTGGCCCCACCAAAGCTGGCGGCTGATGCACCAGTCTTTAATGTTATCCATCCAATGAGCGTAAGTGTTTTTTGCTTTGTTTGGATGAAATTTTATTTTATCCTCTGCTACAGCAGCAGCAATATCTGGATTGCTGGCTATAAATATTTTCATATCCATAAACCACTGCAACGAAAGCCTGCTTTCTATTACTGCGCCTGTTCTTTCGCTTGTACCAACCTGACCTTTGTAATCTTCGGTTTTTTGTAATTGGTTTATTGCTGCAATATCTTCGGCAATTTTTTTGCGAAGCACAAATCTGTCCATTCCCACATAACCATATACTTGCTCGCTCGGGTCTTCTTCCATTAAATCTACTATGGTAAATTTTCCTGCCGCATCCAAAGTACTCAATGCTTTCAGATGATGTTTTTTACCAAGTTCGTTGTCATTTTTATCATGCGCCGGTGTAACTTTTAAAGCGCCTGTTCCAAAATCTACCGTTACATATTCATCACCAATAACGGGTATTTTTCTGTTGATGATCGGCACAATAACTTCTTTGCCAATTAAAGATAAAAAGCGTTCGTCCGTGGGGTTTACACAAATGGCAACATCGCCTAAAATTGTTTCAGGCCGAGTGGTGGCAACGGTTATGCCACCCTCGCTTCCATCTGCAAACGGGTAAGTAACATAATATAATTTACTGTCTACATCTTTAAAAATTACCTCTTCATCGCTCAATGCAGTTTTGCTTGCAGGGTCCCAGTTTACCATGCGTAAGCCTCTGTAAATAATCCCATCATTGTACAGTTTTACAAAAATTTCAATAACAGATTTGTAATAATCTGGGTCCATGGTAAATGTTGTACGATCCCAATCAAGGCTGCAACCCAATTTTTTCAGCTGCTCTAAAATAATGCCGCCATATTTTTCCTTCCATTCCCAGGCATAAGCCAGAAATTCTTTCCTCGTAAGTGATGATTTTGTAATGCCTCTTTCCCGTAACATGGCTACCACCTTTGCTTCTGTGGCAATAGATGCATGATCAGTACCCGGTACCCAGCAGGCATTTTTTCCCTGCATACGAGCCCGACGAATTAAAATATCCTGAATGGTATTATTGAGTGCATGGCCCATGTGAAGCACACCGGTAACATTTGGCGGCGGCATCACAATAGTATACGCTTCCCGAGCATCGGGCACACTTTTAAAATAACTGTTGTTCATCCAATGGCTGTACCATTTTTTCTCTATTTCCTGCGGCTCAAAATTTTTAGAAAGTTCCATTCTTTAAATACTTTTTTTATACGGCAGTGAAGGTACAAAAACCGCTTCGCTTTTTTGTAGTGTTTGCCAGGCAAAGAAGCAGCAATGGTCGGCTTCCGTGGCAATTACAATTTATTTATTTTTTCTTTTTGGGGAAAAGAAAGAATCAATCACATTTCATCTTCGATTATTAATTTGGCTTTGATTATCTAATAAATTTGGCTCATTACTGAGCAACGATTAAATGCTAAAAGACTGCGGTGGACTGAGCGATGTATTGCAGGTATGCATGCACCGGCGGCGCTTATGCATACCTGCAATACGGTACAGCAAAGGAGACCGAACAAAAGCTGATCAAAAAAATATTGTTTACAGCCTCAAAATAAAATAGTTATCCGACTAAATTAATTAGTAATTTGCAGTTGTTCAAAATCAAGTCCTGAATAAATATTTTAGACAAAAATATGTACGCAATTGTAGATATAGAAACCACCGGCGGCAGCGCAGCTAGCAGTGCCATTACAGAAATTGCAATTTATGTGCATGACGGCAACAGGGTAAAACAACATTTTACCACGCTTGTGAATCCTGAAAGACGTGTACCTGACTTTATAACTGCATTCACCGGGATCAGCAATGCAATGGTTGCGGGTGCACCGACGTTTGATGAAGTGGCAGATAAAATTTATGAATTGTTATCTGATAACATTTTCATTGCACACAATGTAAATTTTGATCACTCCTTTATATACCATCATTTAAAAAAGTCAGGTTACGAATTGAATGTGAAAAAACTTTGCACCGTTCGCCTTGCACGCAAAGGTATACCGGGTTTGTCATCTTACAGCTTGGGTAAACTTTGTCGGAGTTTAAATATTTTAATTGATGACAGACACCGAGCAGATGGAGATGCAAAAGCCACGGTAAAATTATTTGAAAAAATACTGAAAGAAGGTGGCATGGAACACATTGATAAAATGCTCAAACGATCGTCAGCAGAGCAATGGTT
>JAYUZL010000036.1:0-2085 GCA_043751875.1 Ferruginibacter sp. | reverse complement strand
GGTGGTTATGGCTTTGTAAAAGAATACCATGTAGAAAGAATGATGAGAGATGCCAAGATTACTCAGATTTATGAAGGTACTAGTGAAGTGCAGAGGATTGTAATTGGAAGAAGCATTTTGAAATAAAAGTTATTAGACAAAATATTAATGACTGAATAATTAAGATGCTTTGTGTTTTATTTTGAAGGTAAGATTTCACTTCTCTTTAGATTATATCAGTTAATTATAAAAAATGTGCAAACGGTAAACTGTTTGCACATTTTTATTTTACTTTTAACAATCTTTGATTCCTATAATTAACCATATTTTTCATTATTTACCGTGCACAACATGTCCATTATTCAAATAGAAAATTTAAAAAAAGCCTACGATACTAACTACGTTTTAAAAGGTATTAATTTAAATATTGAAGCAGGACAAATTGTAGGATATATTGGCCCAAACGGAGCCGGGAAAAGCACTACCATTAAAATACTTTGTGGCATTACGAGCGATTTTGAAGGCAACGTTTCTGTGCTTGGTTTAGATGTAAGGAAAAACCCAATAGAAGTAAAACAGAAAATTGGTTATATACCTGAGCTTGCTGCATTATATGAAGTACTTACACCTGTTGAATACCTCCGTTTTAGCGGAAAACTTTATAACCTGGAAGACGATGTGATTACTAAAAAGACAAATGAATTACTTCGTTTATTTGACCTGCAGGACAAAGCGAATACCAGAATGACCAGCTACAGTAAAGGAATGAAACAAAAAGTTTTGCTCATCAGTGGGCTTATACACAACCCCGAAATAATTTTTCTTGATGAACCTCTAAGCGGGTTAGATGCAAATGCGGTGATACTTGTAAAGGAAATTTTGGCACAGTTAAAAAAAGCTGGTAAAACGATATTTTACAGTTCGCATATTATGGATGTGGTTGAAAAAATTAGTGATAGAATTGTCATCATAGATAAAGGCGAAGTAAAAGCTGACGGAAGTTTTGAAACGCTGAAAGCCAATGCTCATTTGGGTTCTCTTGAAAATATTTTCACTGCACTTACCGGCGGAAGTGAACAGCACCAAAGCACTGCAAATGAATTTATAAATGTTTTAAACAGCTAAAATGGATAAATTAATATTACGCTTTGTCCTTTTTTTTGCGAAAACATTTTTAAAAAAAGATGTTGATTTCGAAAAATTAAAAATCATTGCAGAGACCAAAATAATCATGGATAGACGCCGTGTGCGTGTTACCATGAAGAAGCAAACCAATCAAGAACCCAATAACCAAATGTTAACAACGTTAATTGTGTATTCTATTATGGGTTTGTTTATCGGCATACTGGTGCTTACTATAAAAGAAATTGTAATGACCATGACGATCATACATTCTTATATATTGTTCATGATGGCAATGACGCTCATTACGGATTTTAGTTCTGTATTATTGGATACCACAGATAACCAAATCATACTCCCCCGCCCCGTAAACAGCAAAACTTTTTTTGTGGCTAGGCTTGTACATATCCTTGTTTACCTTTTACAGTTTACAATTGCACTTGCTTTGTTTCCTATAATTTTCATATTTATTGGATATGGTATTCTTGTTGGGCTTGCATCGCTTATTACAATATTACTTACGGTAATGTTTGCTGTTTTTATTACATATCTCCTATATGGTTTGATATTAAGAATAAGCAGCGAAGAAAAAATCAAAGATATTATCAGTGGCTTTCAAATAGTGATGACAATTATTTTTGCAGTCGGTTTTCAGGTTGTACCGAGGCTTATTAATATGGAAAATTTAAAAGTTTCCATGCCTATTCATTGGTATACTTATCTACTTCCTCCCATGTGGATGGCCAATGCATTGCAGGCTGTGCAACAGTTACGGGTTGATGGACCCCATTTTATAATGATCTTACTTGCTGTTGCATTACCTGTTTTTGCTTTTTGGGTTATGATAAAATTTCTTGCGCCATCATTTGCAAAAAAAATAGCAGCCATGGGCAATGCGGGCACACAGGAAGAAGTGGTTTTAAATAAAGCAGGTCAACAAACAAAGGGATTATCAGAAAAAATAGCACCAATAATCTGTGTGAA
>JAYUZL010000035.1:0-2327 GCA_043751875.1 Ferruginibacter sp. | reverse complement strand
CACCTGCTAATTTTATGCATGTTGCAAGCCTTAGAAGCGAAAAAAGCCTGCCCGATAAAGCAACTTATATTAAAAGTGAACCAATGCAAACTGACTTTCAGAAAACGGCTGATGAAATTATTTTACGTAAATACACTCCTGCCGGCGTTGTGGTGAACGAAGCTATGGATATTGTGCATTTTAGGGGCAACACAAATTTATATTTGGAACAGGCAGCAGGCAAGCCAAGTCATAATTTATTAAAAATGGCTAAGGATGGCCTGGCTTTTGAACTTCGTAATATTCTGCACAAATCAAAGAAAGAAAATGCCGCTGTTATTAAAGAGAATATACCATTAAATGTAAATGGCCATCAGCGTATAATAAGTATCGAAGCTATGCCTTTACCAAATGTTGTAGAACCACATCATCTAATTCTTTTTCATGATAATCCCACTTCATTAATTGCAAGGCAATTAACTATTGACAGAAATGCTGCACCTGAATTAATGGATGATGAAAAAGATATTTACATAAAACAAATTGAAAAAGAACTTGCGCAAACAAGGGAAGATATGCGCAGCATTACAGAAGACCAGGAAGCAGCCAACGAAGAACTGCAAAGTGCCAATGAAGAATTACTGAGTGGTAGCGAAGAATTGCAGAGTTTAAATGAAGAGCTGGAAACAAGCAAGGAAGAGATGCAAAGCTCCAACGAAGAACTTACTGTAGTGAACCAAGAATTGATAAACCTTAACGAGCAAATTACAAATGCAAGGCAATATGCTGAGTCTATTATTGCCACCATCAGAGAGCCCATACTGGTGCTTGATAAAAACCTGAGAATTCGAAGTGCCAACCGTGCTTTTTATAAAACTTTTCAACTGCACGAAAAAGAAACTGAAGGAAACCTAATTTATGACCTGGCAGATAAGCACTGGAATATTCCGGCACTGAGGAATTTGTTAAACGATATTGTACAACAGAATATAAGTTTTACAGATTTTGAAGTGGTACACAATTTTCCATTGGTAGGTAAAAAAATATTGCTGCTGAACGCAAGAGAAGTGGAGAGCGAAATGGGGCTGGAAAAATTTATTTTACTTGCTATTGAAGATGTAACCGAACAAAAAAAATACCAGTTACAGGAAGATGAATTTTTGGGAAGATTTAAAAATATTTTGTTACAGGTTTCTGTTGGTATAAGCATTTTTAAGGGAATAAATTTTCATGTAGAAATGGCGAATGAAGCATTTTTAAAAATTGTGGGCAAAAGAGAAAAAGATTTTGTTGGGAAAGCTTTGTTTGAAACCATGCCTGAAACTAAAAGTATTGCTGAACCATTATTACATAAAGTATTAAAATCGGGTACCCCACATTATATTAAAGAGCTTGAGTACACTGTACTTGCAGAGAACAACGAAAAAGGCTATTACAATTTGGTATATCAGCCAATGTTTGATAAAGATTCAACTATTACAGGGGTTATTTGCATTACAAATGATATAACGGATGTGGTTGCAGCAAGAAAAAAAATGGAAGCTCAGGCTACGATGGTAGAAGATCTTTTGCTAAATGCCCCTGCCTTTATTTGTACACTTACAGGACCTACACATGTGTATGACCTGATAAATGAAAGATACCAGGCTTTGTTTGGTAAACGAAAAATACAGGGTAAAGCAATTTTAGATGCCCTGCCGGAATTAGTGGGGCAAGGCTTTGATACTATTTTGGATAAAGTGTATCAAACTGGTGAACCCTTTATTGGTATTGATATCCCTATTATACTTGCACGAGATGAAGGACTTCCTCCACAGTTGAATTATTTTAACTTTAGTTACCAGCCAATATACAGTGTGGACAACGGTATTAACGCTATTTTGGTTTTTGGTTATGAAGTAACGGAACAGGTGCTTGCCCGAAACAAAAATTTAGAAACCGAACAAACGCACACAAAAGAGCTGGAAGAAAAAGTACAGCAACGTACCATAGAGTTAAGTTCTGCAAATGCACAGCTTAAAATTAAAAATGAAGAAAATGAAAAGCGTGCAGTAGAATTAGGTATTGCTAACAGAGAATTACTAGCTTTCAACTATATTTCGAGTCATGATTTGCAGGAGCCACTCCGTAAAATTCAAACTTTTGCTTCGCTCATTTCGCAACAAGAAGCCGATTTATTATCGCCAAAAGGAAAGGATTATTTTGACAGAATGCAGTATTCTGCTAATCGTATGCAGACACTTATTGAAGACCTCCTTACTTATTCCCGTACAAATATTGCGGATAGAAAATTTGTAAGTACAGATCTTAATTTAATTATGGATGAAGTAACAGAAGAACTTTCAGAG
>JAYUZL010000034.1:0-2048 GCA_043751875.1 Ferruginibacter sp. | reverse complement strand
GAAGTGAAAATATCCGCATTAAGAAACTCATGCTGCATCATCTTCTCAATAAGGAGTATGCTTTCTTTTTTATCAAAGTTTTTAGTAATATCTTTTGTGGGAAACCTATATACAAAAGATAACTTTACGGTATTTTTTATTAATACAGGTTTTATGAAAACATTTTTGAGCTCGGCTGATTTTACCCGTCGGTTTCCGAGTGTAATTTTGATAAGTGTCTGGTTTTGAATACTTGTAAAAAGTTGCTGAAGAAATGTTTGTAGCTCAGAGGACATTTATTAAGTATGATTAATTATGTACAAAGACAAATGTAAATTGTGATCTGTAAAAATTGTTATTGTAAAATGGTAAAGAATTATAAGGAATATTTGAACCTTAATGCAGATGAAAATTTTGAATACCAATATTAAAGCAGGCAACCCATTTTATACATCATGAATTCTTTAATTCTTCCTCAATACTTTCATGAAAATTAGTTTCATTTTCAACTATCCAGGGTGGTAATTGCTGTTTGATAATTTTCCACAAATTATCTTCTTTATGCATCTCGAAGATAATTCTATTATCACGGTTGTCGACTACATTAACAGAAAAAATCGCAGGCTGGCTACCAGAATTGTATCTCCTGAAATTAAATTCTCTTAACCGGCCATCTGCCTTTATTAGTTTGGTAAATTGTATATTTTTTATAAATGATAGTTGCATATATGAATATTAAAAGTGGTGATAAAGCAATAAACATGCTACATTTTTTGATTGCTACCGTTTAATGAATCGATGTAGACTAGACAAAATTAATCAAGAAATGCCTTAGTTAACATTCTCTTTTTATTGCCAAAAATTTGCTCCAGCAACCCGTATAGTTCAGGATGCCTTGACTGCAACAATTGCGGTTGCTTAAAAAAATATTCTGATACCACAGCAAAAAATTCTGCCTTGCTGGTAGCACCATAAGGATTAATGTCAGATTTACCTGCCGAAATCTCTTTAATATTTTTGTACATTAAATTTATCCACGGCGATAAATATTGCTGGTCAAGCAAATTTTCAGCAATTCCATCTACCTCTCCATCTGTTTTGTCTATCAAATGCACAAACTCATGTATACCAGTATTATTCTTATTTGTTTTATTAATAAACCCTTCTCTTAATGACGGCTGGCTTAATATCATAATGTTTTGCATGGCACCGGTTCCAACCATACCTAAAACATACTTGTCCTGCCGACCTTCCATATCAAACTCTTCATTAAAAGACTCAGGATATAGTAAAACTTCATTCAGGTTATTATATTCCCAATTGCTAAAGGCAAAGATAGGAATGATAGCACTTGCAGCTACAAATACCATATCTAACGGTTCTACAGTTGTATGTACGCCGGTAATTTTTACCTGCGATAAAAACTGCTGCATTCTGTTTTCAAAAATGACTTTGTCAATATCAGACAATTTTTTATAAAAAATTACTTTATCCTGCAAAATAATACGATACTCGTTGTTAAAGAGCTCACCGCCGACACTTTTTTTCTTTTGCCATTTGTAACAGAACCAGCATATAAAAACAATTAAAAGGACAAGAGCAACTATTTCCATAAATACAATTTGAATTGTAACCAATGCAATTTTATAAACTCAATTATCTACCAAAGCGCAACCCCACATAAAAATAAAATTATTTTATTGATGACAAAACGGGATACTCTTTTTAAAATACAAAATTTACTTTAAGCTGGCACTAAGTGATAGCTAAGTATTTCTCATAAAAATAAATTAATTTGATTGTATTGCACCGTTAAATAAAAGGTAATAAATGTTTGCTTTTTTAAATTGAAAATAACCTTATAGCTGACCTAAAGTTAAGATCAGGAAAATGTAATTTGTAGAACGACTTTAATTATTAAATAAAATTTATAAGAAAAACGAGAAAGGAGGCCTTCAGTAATTAGTACCCGCCATTATACTTACCGGAAAGGTAGTGGAAATCAAAGAGCCTCACGGTAACGATGTGGGTGCCTTACAACCACTACTGCCAGTATTTTTACGTTACAC
>JAYUZL010000033.1:0-8897 GCA_043751875.1 Ferruginibacter sp. | reverse complement strand
ATTTGTGACCCGGATTGGATTCGAACCAATGACCCTCAGCTTAGAAGGCTGATGCTCTATCCAGCTGAGCTACCGGGCCTCAACTTTTATTTTGGGCTGTAAATATAGGAGATTATTATTTGTAGCAGAAAAAAAAAGAAATTCAATGCAGCATTATAACCCTAAAATATATCATACAATTAATCATTGAAATTTAATCAGGTGTAAATTTATTTAATTGTTAAAAATTCTTGATTAGTACCTATATACCCATTACATTTGTCCACAAAACCCGATCCTTGAATTAGGAAAATTTTAATGAGATAACCAAATAAATTAAAAATTAGTATTTATGAAACAAAAACTTACGCTGTTACTTTCATTTCTTATAGTGGTTGCTGCTGCATCTGCACAAATGATAAATAGCAAATATTCTTCTTCAAAAAAAGGGGATTTATTTGGGGTACATATAACCGCTTTAGATGTATTTACTCCAGTTAATTTTAAACAGAACGGTAATAGAAAGATAATTACAGATTTGCGTAAAATGGATATTGGAATGGCTGTTTCTTATTGGAAAGGTCTTACAAAAACCATAGATTTTAGTATGAAAGCAGGATTTTCAATGGATGATTTTTCGTCTGCTGCTTCAAACAGAACTACCACAAGAAATGAAAATCAATTTGCAGTGGAACTGGAACCTTCATTAAATATTCGTCCATACGGAGATAATAGCTTAATTGCTCCTTTTATTACTGTCGGGATTGGTGGTGGTCGATATTCACAAAATTATGGTGCTTATGTACCTGCAGGACTTGGAATACAAGTGAATTTAAAAAGCAGCACATATTTATTAATACAAACCCAATACCGTTATGCTTTAACAAGAGATGTATTGAAAGATGCAATAGGTTATTCAGTTGGTATTGCTCAAAATTTTTCTAAAGAGAAGAAGGTTGTGATGGCTCCACCGCCACCACCTGTTGTTTTAGATCGTGATGGCGACGGTGTTTTGGATGCTGATGACAAATGTCCTGATGTTGCGGGATTAACGGCTTTACAAGGTTGCCCTGATAGAGATGGTGACGGTATAGCTGATGCTGATGATAAATGTCCTGATGTTTTCGGTTTTGCAAGATACCAAGGCTGCCCAATACCAGATACTGATGGTGATGGTATAAATGATGAGCTAGATAAATGTCCTACGGTAAAAGGCTTGGCTCGCTACCAAGGCTGTCCTATACCTGATACTGACGGTGATGGTGTTAACGATGAAGAAGATAAATGTCCTACGAGAGTAGGTCCTGCAAGTAACCAAGGTTGCCCCGTAATTGCAAAAGAAGTAATTGAGAAAATTAATTTCGCAGCAAAAAATGTTTTCTTCTCAACAGGAAGCTTTAAATTATTACCAAAATCATTTAAATCTTTAGATGAAGTTGTAAAACTTATGAAGGAAGACGAAACTTTAATGATAGATATTGACGGGCATACAGATGCACAGGGATCTGATGAAAGCAACCAGGTTCTTTCTGACAACCGTGCAGGTGCTGTAAAAAATTATTTAGTGAGTAAAGGAATTTCAGAAACGCGTTTAAAATCCGCAGGTTACGGCAAAACAAAGCCGATAGCAGATAATAAAACAGCTGCAGGCCGTGCAAAAAACAGAAGAACAGAAATGACCGTAAGAAATTTTTAAGTTTATAGGAATAACTAAACTTAAAAACCCCATTCAAATTATTGAATGGGGTTTTTATATTGGTATCTTTTGAAAGATATAAATTTTATCCCGTTGCGTATTAGGTATAAATTTTTAAAATTAATTTAAATTAATACTGTAATCCCTTATTTCATTATAAAGCGTATCTCTTTCTATTGCTTTCCTTTTAACCTGACTAATAAGTGTTACAAGATCTTCTGTAGTCATTGTGGGTGTTTGTTCTTCACTGCCTGCCATGCTGTATATTTTGGTAGTATCATCTATTGTACCGTCAATATCATTAACACCAAAAGACAGTGTAAGTTGCGCATTTTGCCGGCCCAGCATAGGCCAATATGCTTTTAGGTGAGGAAAATTATCAAGGTATATTCTTGCAATAGCGTACATACGCATATCTTCTGTAACAGTGCTTTCTGCAACATAACTCATGTCGTTGTTGCTGTTTCTAAACTTTAGAGGTATAAAAGTATTAAAGCCATGTGTTTTATCTTGTAGGTCCCTGAGTTTTCTCATGTGATCAATTCTATGCTTATATTTTTCAATGTGGCCATACAACATCGTTGCGTTGCTGTGCATACCCAGATTATGGGCCACTTCATGAATATGCAGCCATCCTTGACCGCTAACTTTATCACCCGCTATTTCACTTCTTATTTCATCATGAAAAATTTCTGCACCACCTCCAGGTAAAGATTGTAAACCTGCGTCCTTAAGTGCCTGCATTCCTTCTTCAACACTAAGCTTTGCTTTGCGGAACATGTAATCCAATTCTACTGCTGTAAAACCTTTTACATGAAGATCAGGGCGGTGAGCATGTATTTTTTGTATCAGTTCTATAAAATAAGCCATGTTCATTTTGGGGTGCACACCACCTACAATGTGTACTTCTGTTATAGGTTTGCCATCGTAACTTTTTACAATATCAAGCATCTGGTCTATGCTTAACTCCCAACCCTCATCTTTGTTTGCATAAAGGCGGGAGTAAGAGCAAAATTTACAACTAAAAACACAAACGTTTGTAGGCTCAATATGAAAATTTCTATTGAAATAAGTTTTATCCCCATGAAGTTTTTCACGAATAAAATTTGCTAATCCGCCTACGAAAGGAAGATCTGCTTTTTCAAATAATACCATGCATTCATCGTCAGAAATCCGCTCAGCATTTTTAACCTTTTTGGCAATATTTTTAATAGAAATATCTTTCGTAAAATTTATTAAAGTATCTATTGAAACACTCATCACTATATATTTTGTGCAAATTTACGAAACATAATGTGTTAGGTATTTATAATGTAAAGATTCAGTTTGCTTAAAAGGGAATTGTAAATATGCTTTTTATAAAAAATATTTTGTTGGAAATATTTTATTTGGAGCAAATAATAATTTAATATCTTTCAAATTCAATAAGCCAAAGCCACACTTTTAGTAAAATATAAAAAAATGAGTTTAAATTTTCGACTAATAACAATGAATTTTCTTCAGTTCTTTGTGTGGGGTATTTGGTTGATATCGCTTGGTGGTTACATGTTTACTTTACCAGGCAATATGAGCATAAGGGGAAGCCTTGTCGGTGCTACTTACGGCACAATGGGTTGGGCCAGTTTATTTATGCCCGCACTTATGGGAATTATTGCCGATAAGTATTTGCGTGCAGAAATAGTTTTGGGATTATGCCATTTACTTGCAGGAGGTTGTTTGTATTATGCCGGCACACTTACCAACGCTAATGATTTGTATTATGCAATATTTTTTACGAGCTGCTTTTATATGCCAACGATTGCATTGAGCAATTCTGTTTCATACACCTTACTCTCTAAAAACAATTTAGATGTACAAAAAAGTTTTGCACCCATAAGAGTTTGGGGCACCGTTGGGTTTATAGTAGCAGAGTGGCTGGTTGATTTACTTGGTTGGACAGGCAATAATAAACAGTTTAATTTTGCTGCAGTTGCCGAAGTAGCTACCGCATTGTTTTGTTTTACTTTACCTGCTTGTGATATAAATAAAAGCACAGAAAAAAAGAGTTTTTCACAAATATTAGGGTTGGACGCTTTTGTTTTATTTAAAGATAAAGAGATGGCCGTTTTCTTTTTATTTGCTATGCTAATTGGCGCAGCATTACAGATAACAAATATGTTTGGTACTTCTTTCTTACTGGACTTTGGAGCAGTTGATGCTTACAAAAACTCTTTTGCAGTAAAGCATTCAAATATCATGATTTCTCTTTCTCAAATTTCTGAAACCTTATTTATATTAACCATTCCTTTCGTATTGAAGCGCTATGGTATAAAGAAAATAATGCTTATCAGCTTATCCGCTTGGGTATTGCGATTTGCATTGTTTGGAATCGGAAACCCGGGCTCAGGTTTTATTTTCCTTATAATGTCTATGATAGTATACGGGATGGCTTTTGATTTTTTTAATATATCTGGCTCATTGTATGTAGAAAAACAAACTGACAGTAAAATACGTTCGAGTGCACAAGGTTTATTTATGCTCATGACCAATGGGCTTGGAGCTATTTTTGGGGGTTTGTTTGCCGGTAAAATAGTAGATTATTTTACCACTACTGTAAATAATGTTGGAGTAAAAGATTGGCAAAGTATATGGTTCAGTTTTGCCGGATATGCATTTATTATTTTAGTGTTATTTCTACTATTATTTCGTTATAAGCATACCGAAAATGATGCACTGGCTTTGAAACACTAGCCAAATAAAACGCCGCTCTAGATATAAAGCGGCATTTATTACTTTTTTGAAAATTTATTTTAATGCTTCAATCTTTTTTACAAAATTAGCCTTTGGCTGTGCGCCTACTAATTTATCTACAACTTCGCCATTTTTTAAAAACAGAATTGCAGGAATACTTGTAATACCATAATTAGTGGAAATTTGCGGGTTTTGATCCACGTTTAATTTTCCCACATTAATTACACCTTCATATTCTTTTGCAAGTTCCGCAATAACCGGTCCTATTGCACGGCATGGACCACACCATTCAGCCCAAAAATCTACTACTGTTAATTTATCTGAATCCAGTACTTCTGTTTTAAAGTTTGAATCTGTGAATTCTAATGCCATAATATAAAATTTTAGTTTGTTATTTTATTAAATCATTACTTAATCTACAATCAAAGAAGCACAAATGTATAACCAGTATTTTTATTTGTAGAAATGTCATATCCACAACTTGAGGATAAACAAAACAGATCCAAATGTCTGCTATGCTGTCAGTACGGTTACGCCAATATCAGTTCTGTTATTAAGATAAAAAGCCATGTCATCGTTCATGGTAAAACTTTTCTCCAAAGTATATAAACTGATTTTTAGTTTGTCTTCAAAATCCTTGATAACAAATTTTAAAGTTGTTTTTCCAGGATGTGATTTGATATTTGATTCTAGGAAATCAACCATTTCTGGTTTTATATCTTCTGGTTGTATTTCTATTTTAACCTCTTTGGTGAGGGAAGATTTTACGGTTTCCAATAAATGAAGTCTGTTTATTTTAAACTCATAATTATCGCTGTTATAACGTTGTTTAAAACCACCTTCCAGCATTACTATTGTTCCTTTTTCCAGGTATTTACTAAATTTTACATAATCTTCACTAAACATGGCAAAATCACATTTACCACTAAAGTCTTCAATGTGCATAATTCCAAAGTTTTTTCCTGTTTTTGTCACCCTGTGTTGACCTTCTGTTACAAGCCCTGCAAGCCGAAATATTCTTGAAGGAGGAATAATATCTACCGCATTTTTTATTTCTAAAAATTCTGCAAGTGGGCTAATTCCGTAATGCGTCAATTCAAATTTAAAATCATCAAGCGGGTGACCACTCATATACATGCCGGTAATATCTTTTTCAAAATTTAATTTTTCTACAAGTTGCCATTCAGTACACTGTGCAAGTTTTGGAGGAACAATATCAGGCATTTGTAAATCTCCAAAAAGGGTATTAGCAGAGCCGGCAGCCTGTGATTGAAACACAGAGCCAAATTTTACAATTTTATCAAGAGAAATTACATCTCCCGGTGCTTGAAAAAAGTATTGTGCACGGTGCATTTCTGCAAAGCAATCAAATGCTCCACTGTATATTAGACTTTCCAGCGTTTTTTTGCTTACAGCCCTCAAATTTACCCTACGCACTACATCAAATACATCTTTAAATTTTCCATGTTTGTTGCGCTCCTCCACAATATTTTCAATGGCATTTTCTCCCACACCTTTCATACCGCTAAAACCAAATCTTATTTCTCCGGCTTCGTTTACTGCAAAACCATTGTTTGATTCGTTAATATCCGGTCCGAAAACTTTTAACCCCATTCGTTTGCACTCCTCCATATTGAAAGTTATTTTTTCTATACTACCGGCATGGTTTAACACAGCGGCCATATATTCAGCAGGGTAGTGGGCTTTTAAATAACCGGTTTGGTAGGCAACAAAAGCATAACAAACCGAGTGAGATTTATTGAAAGCATATTGAGCGAATTTTTCCCAATCGACCCATATTTTTTCAAGCGTTTTTGCAGGATGACCTTTTGTTGTTGCACCATTAATAAAATCTCCTTTCATTTTATCAAGTGTTTTCCGATCCTTTTTTCCCATTGCTTTCCTTAAAATATCTGCCTGGCCTTTGCTAAAGCCAGCAAGTTTTTGAGATAGCAACATCACCTGCTCCTGGTAAACAGTAATGCCATATGTCTCTTCCAGATGTTCCTGCATTTCTGGTAAATCGTAAGTTACCTCTTGCTTGCCGTTTTTACGGGCAATAAAATCAGGTATATACGCCATAGGACCGGGTCGGTATAGCGCATTCATCGCAATGAGATCACCAAACTTATCGGGTTTTAATTCACGCAGATATTTTTGCATTCCGGGACTTTCAAACTGAAACGTTGCATTGGTATCTGCCTGCCTGTACAAATTGTAAGTCTTCTCATCTTCCAGAGAAATATCATCAATTTCTATTGTTATACCATGGTGTTGCTTGATGAGAGCTAACGCTGTTTTTAAAATACTTAAGGTTTTTAGTCCTAAAAAATCCATTTTTATAACACCTGCATCTTCAATGGAATTACCTTCTATTTGTGTAAGCCAAAGCTCGGATTCTTTAGATGTGGCAACCGGCAATAACTCTGTAAGATCTTTCGGAGCAATAATAATGGCTGATGCGTGAATACCTGTATTGCGAACAGAACCTTCAAGTTTTTCGGCTTCCTGTAAAACTTTTGCAAGGTCGTCTGTACCTTTATAAAACTCCCGAAGTTTTTTTATTTTTTCAACATCATCCGGTTGTAGCTGTTCTTTTTCTTCTAAAGATTTTTCTCCACCTTTTGTTGCTTCTTTTGTGGTAATAGGCGCGGTGAGCAACCTCTTTAAATTCATGCCTGGCTTTTCAGGCACAAGCCCCGATAATGCACGACTTTGCTGTAATGATAAATCCATTACTCTGGCTACATCTGCAATGCTGCTTTTGGCAGCCATGGTGCCATAGGTAATAATTTGGGCTACCTGGTTTTTACCGTATTTTTCTACAACATAATCTATCACTTTTTGTCTGCCTTCATCATCAAAATCAGTATCTATATCCGGCATTGATTTACGCTCAGGATTTAAAAAACGCTCAAAAAGCAGGTTATATTTTATAGGGTCAATATTTGTAATTCCTATACAATACGCCACCACACTGCCTGCTGCAGAGCCACGGCCAGGTCCTATAAAAACTCCTATTTCTCTTCCTGCTCTTATAAAATCGCTTACAATTAAAAAATAACCTGCAAAGCCCATATCCCTGATTACACCTAATTCAAATTGTATTCTTTCTTCCGTAGTGGGGGTTAAAATCTGGTACCGGTTTTTTGCTCCCGTCCAGGTAAGGTTTTCCAGGTATTCATCCTGGCTTTTAAAGTTTGCAGGTACGGTAAAATGCGGTAGAAGTATGTCTCTTTTTAGATCAAGCAAATCTATTTTACTTACAATTTCATTTGTATTATCAATCGCTTCAGGCAGATCATAAAAGACTTCTTTCATTTGAATTTGAGATTTCAAAAAGAACTGATCATTTGGGAAAGCAAATCTTTTGTTTTTTGTAATCACATCATCATCACTAAACTCCCGAGAGGACGGCGTAGATTGTTTTTCGCCGGTATTAATACAGAGTAAAATATCGTGTGCATTAAAATCTTCCTGCTCCACATAATGGCTGTCGTTACTAGCTATTACTTTTACATTAAACTTTTTAGCGAATTTCAGTAAAACCGTATTTACTTTGTCCTGGTCAGGAATGCCATGCCTTTGTAATTCAACATAATAATCTTCCTGAAAAATATTGAGCCACCATTTGAATTCATTTTCACCTTCTGCTTCACCCTTTTTTAAAATGGTTTGTGGCACCAATGCACCAAGGCAACAAGTAGTAGCAATTAGCCCCTCGTGGTATTTGTGTATGAGTTGTTTATCTATTCTTGGGTATTTACTGTACATCCCTTCAATGTAACCGAGGGATGTAAGTTTTACTAAATTTTTATAACCTATATCATTTTTGGCAAGCAGAATTTGATGGTTGCGGGGATCTTTTTCTTCCTTACTAAAGGTTTTTCTTGTACGGTCAGTCGTAATATAAAACTCACAACCTACAATGGGTTTTACTTTTAAAGTGCCGTCGTCATTCTTGTGTTTGTAAGCTTCTTTTACGAATTCAAAAGCACCAAACATATTTCCATGATCACTGATAGCAATAGCAGGCATACCCTCAGCAATGGCTTTTTTATATAGGTTTTTTATAGATGCCGCCCCATCCAGTAATGAAAATTGAGTATGTACATGTAAGTGAGAAAAATTCATAGAATGCCTTGAAAGAAGTTTAGAAAAATACAAATGTCGACTTTTAAAAAAGGACTTCTAAAAGCTTTTCCCACAATATTTTTTTATATAAGAGTAATAAACTATTTGTTAAAGAAATGCCAACAACTTTTAAATGAGTAGATTTTTCCCCGTTCTATTTTTATTTGTGGAATTTTACCCCTAAGTTTACAATTCAAGATTAAGGAATTTAATTATTAATTGTTGTAGGACAAGATTTTAAGACAGGATTTGAGCGTGAGATTAAGTAAAGAATTATAGAAGCACAAATAACAAAAGAGAGAGTCTTATACGTGTAAACCAATATTTTACGTATGAAAAACTTACTGTTTGTTTCTGT
>JAYUZL010000032.1:0-9445 GCA_043751875.1 Ferruginibacter sp. | reverse complement strand
TGTGCGATTTGCTGATGAAATTGTAGACACCTTTCACGAATTTGATAAACATTCTTTATTGGAGCAATTTAAAAAGGAAACCTACGAAGCTATTGAGAGAGGTATTAGTTTAAACCCCATCTTACACAGTTTTCAAATTACTGTAAATAAATACAGTATTGACCATGCATTAATTGAAGCTTTTTTTAATAGTATGGAGATGGATTTGAGTGAGAAGGAATACGACGCCGCATGTTACTCAACCTATATTTATGGTAGTGCAGAAGTGGTAGGCTTAATGTGTCTATATGTTTTTTGTAATGGTGATAAAACTGAATATGAAAAATTGAGACCATCTGCCCGATCTTTAGGTGCAGCATTTCAAAAAATAAATTTTTTAAGAGACCTTAAAGCCGATCATGAGCAATTAAACAGAACTTATTTTCCCGGCGTAAATTTTAAAAAGTTTACAGAAGAGGATAAGAGAATAATTGAAGAAGACATTGCATCAGATCTTAAAAAAGCTTACGAAGGAATTTTAATGCTGCCCGTAAAAGCACGATTTGGTGTATATGTAGCCTACAAATATTACCGTACTTTATTCAGAAAAATTCAGCAGGCACAACCACAGCTTTTATTGGAGAACAGGGTACGCATCAGCAATACATTTAAAGCAGTCATTTTGCTTAAAGCAGGTTTGCGCAGTTCATTCAATTCTTTATAAGTAACGTTTTATGCATCAAAAAAAAGCAGTTATAATTGGCAGCGGCGTGGCAGGTATGGCAAGTGCGATAAGACTTGCGGTACAGGGTTTTGCTGTAACTGTATTTGAAAAAAATAGTTATCCGGGTGGTAAATTGTCTGCTTTTACAACCGATGGTTATCATTTTGATGCGGGGCCTTCTTTGTTTACACAACCTCAAAATATAGAGGAGTTGTTTGGGCTTGCAAACGAGCCAATTGAAAATTACTTATCATATCATAAAATAGATATTGCCTGCAAATATTTCTTTGAAAATGGTAAAGAAATCAATGCTTACAGCAATAAGGATATATTTGCAAATGAAATGCAGGAAAAAACGGGCGAGCCAAAAGAGAACATCATAAATTATTTAGATAGATCTGAAAAACTATATAAAAACGTTGCAAATATTTTTTTAAATTATTCTTTGCATAAAAAAAGTACATGGCTAAACCCCCGGTTTTTTAAAGCATTTAGTGCTATTAAATTTCCTTATATCTTTAAATCTTTAAACCAGTACAATACAAGTTTTAAAGCAAAAGAAACGCAGCAAATCTTTAATCGCTTTGCAACATATAATGGCAGCAACCCTTACAAAGCTCCTGCTATGTTAAGCCTTATTCCACATTTAGAACAAACAGAAGGCGCTTATTATCCGCATGGAGGCATGATAAATATTACCAATGCACTATACAAACTTGCACTTAAAAAAGGCGTTCAATTTCATTTTGATGCAGCTGTGCAAAAAATAATTTGTCCTGATAATATTGCCACTGGTATTGTAGTAAACGACGAAAATATTATGGCTGATGTGGTGGTAAGTAACAGCGATATTTATTTTACTTACAAGAATTTACTCAGCAATAATATTAAAGCAAAAAAAGTTTTAAAGCAGGAAAGAAGCAGCAGTGCGCTTGCTTTTTATTGGGGCATCGATACATCTTTCTCTCAACTGGAATTACATAATATTTTTTTCAGCGAAAATTATTCAGCAGAGTTTGATCATATTTTTAACAGTAAAACACTTTACAGCGATCCAACAATCTATATAAACATTACCAGCAAAATAGAAAAAGCACAGGCGCCCGAAGGTTGCGAAAACTGGTTTGTAATGATAAATGTACCCGCAACAAATAATTATAATGTAGACTCAGTAAAAAGTATTGCAAAGGAATACATCATTGCAAAGTTAAACCGTGTTTTAAAAACTGATATTGCAGCTCACATAGTAACAGAAACGCTGTTACATCCACAATCTATCGAAGAAAATACCGGCTCATATTTAGGTTCATTGTATGGTACCAGTTCTAACTCTAAAGCTGCAGCCTTTCTGCGACATCCTAATTTTTCAAAGCGAATTAAAAATTTATATTGTTGCGGTGGTAGTGTTCACCCTGGTGGTGGAATTCCACTGTGTTTGAAAAGTGCAAAAATTGTAAGTGATCTTGTAAAGCATGATAGTAAAAATGATAGAACGGTACATGCTTAAAAGCAGAACACAGATAGCGACTGCGCTGGCGATTTTTTTTCATATGATCGGTTTGGTAGGAATGTTTTTTAATGCAGCATTTTTTGCAGCAGCAACGCCATTTAATCTTTTATTGATGTTTGCCTTGTTGCTTTACACACAGCAAAAAATCAATTGGGCATTTATTTTTTTTATTTCAGTTTGTTTTGTAATCGGTATTGTAGCAGAAATTATTGGAACAACAACAGGTTATTTATTTGGTGAATATGCTTACGGTTCAACGCTTGGTTTTAGTTTTAAGAATGTACCGCTTGTAATTGGTATCAACTGGTTCATCATCATCTACTGCAGTGGTATCACGGTTCATCGGTTTTTAGAAAAAATTTCTGCAAAACTGGAAACAATGACTGGAGCACCTTCTCCTGCTGTTCGTTATTTTTCAGTCATTTCTGATGGCGCCATGCTGGCTGTTTTTTTTGATTGGATATTAGAGCCAGCTGCTATAAAACTCGGTTTCTGGCAATGGCTGGGAGATGGGAAAATTCCGACTTATAATTACCTCTGTTGGTTTATTATCAGTCTGGGTTTAATGAGTGTTTTCACTTTCTTAAAATTTGAAAAGAAAAATATTTTTGCGGTAAATTTGCTTATGATAATGATGATGTTTTTTATGTTAATTAGAACTTTTTTATGAACCTGATTATTTATTTATCTATAACACTTGCAACCTTTTTTTTAATGGAAGGTATTACCTGGGCAACACACCGTTATGTGATGCATGGTTTTTTGTGGTATCTCCACGAAGACCATCACCATCCACACGGTTCGTTTTTCGAAAAAAATGATGCATTCTTTTTAATATTTGCTATACCCAGTTGGTTGTGCATTATGCTCGGCTTGCAAAATGCAAATTACGTTTCAGCAGCCATCGGATTTGGCATTGCCATGTACGGCTTTGCTTATTTTTTGGTACACGATGTAATTATTCACCAGCGGTTTAAATGGTTTACCCGCAGCAATAATGTGTATGTGCGCACCATACGATGGGCACATAAAATGCACCACAAACATATAGGCAAAGAGCATGGCGAAAGTTTCGGAATGTTGTACGTAGCCAAAAAGTACTGGGAAAAAGTAAAAGCAGATAAAGCACGAAAAGTATTTTAAAAAAGATTTGGGCGTGCGCCCTGTTGAGGGGCGCCGGGCTTTCCGCCAATACTCCTCGTCGCCTTCGGCTCCTGTGGGGTACAGTGCTGCAATCCCTCACGCAGCGGCTCACGAATAAAAACTTATTTTTACTTTTCGTAAACATTAATTTCAACATTGAACACGCATTACACTTATTTTTTAATACTGGCATGTTCACTTACAGGTCCGCTTGTGCTCAGTTTTGATAAGAAAGTAGCATTCTATAAAAAATGGAAATATGTTTTTGCGGCTATGTTGTTGCCTGCGCTTCTTTATATTGTTTGGGACAGCATTTTTACATCTCTAAATGTTTGGTTTTTTAATGAGTCTTATGTGCTTGCTCAAACGTTTTTATTTAATCTGCCTTTAGAGGAAGTCTTGTTCTTTTTTGTTGTGCCTTATTGCTGCACTTTTATTTATGAATGCATTCGGGCTTATTTTCCGGCAATAAAAACTACAAAAGCAAGTGATAATATTTTGTTTGTGTTAGCCATTCTACTTTTAATTATTTCAATATTTTCACATCACCTATACTATACATTTTACACTTCTATTTTCCTATCCGGCTTTATATTTATCTTTTTTATTTTCAGAAAATATTTTGCCGGGTTTAACAGTAAGGCTTTTGTGATTGCCTATTTAATTATTCTAATTCCATTTTTAATAGTAAATGGTTTTCTTACAGCCATACCGGTAATAACTTATAATGATGCAGAAAATCTTGCAACCCGCATATACACAATACCTGTGGAAGATATTTTTTACGGCATGTTACTGGTGATGATGAATATTGCAGGGTACGAGAAATTTTTGAAGCGAGTATAATGTACTTTGTTCCTGAATACTGTTTTGAAAGTTGTACTTGGTTTAATGTACTTCGTACATTTCTTCCCATCGTGTTGTGTAGCGTGGGCTGCGCATTTCTACCCGCATTTTCCAGTCTCGTTTTGTGCCGCTTGCGGCAAATTTTATAACATCATCTCTCATAGAAAAATTTATATTATCAATCATTTCCATCAGCATGCGTTTGCCGTTATTCTTTTCTGACACAAAAAGATTTGCCTGTATTGTATTGTCGGGAACAAGTCCACTTAGGATTACGCCTGCTTTTTTATACTGCTTAGTTTTATCGAAAATTTTATCAACTATACTGGTAGCTATTTTTATAAGTTCGTTGGTAGCACTTGTTGCTATCGGCATTACAGCGTAATGGCTCAGTGTATTGCCATGCCTGAAATGTCCATTATTTGATGGTTCTTTTGTTACCACAAAAACGCTGATAATTGTTGATGCACTTTTCTGCCTGCGTAATTTTTCTGCAGCACGGCTGGTGTATGTTGCTACTGCTTCTTTTATATCTGCCTTGCTTGTTACTGTGTGACCAAACATGCGGGTGCTGGCAATCATTTTTTTTACGGTGAGTTGTTCATCGGCTAATGCTAAAGCCGGTTCACCATTTAATTCTTTTATCATGCGGGAACCTACAACACCACCTAAATTTTTATATGCCCACGGTGCAGATTTTTTACTGAGATCAAATGCGGTGTAAACTGCGTTCATCTCTTTTAGTTTTTCAGCATACTGCCTGCCTATACCCCAAACTTCGTTTACCGGCGTGGCTTGCAGTGCTTTCTCTATTTTTTCTTTTGTATCTAACACTACCACGCATTGAGTTTTTTCTTTGTGTTTTTTTGCTAAATGGTTGGCTACTTTACACAATACTTTTGTAGGTGCCAAACCGATGGAAACTTTAATGCCCGTCCACTGTTCCACCGTTTCTCTGATGTATAAACCTACTTTAAAAAAATCTTCCTTATTAAATTCAGTTAAATCTAAAAAGGCTTCATCTACCGAATACACCTCTACTTTTTCTTCGCCTAACAAAGTGCGCAGCGTATCCATTACCCGTTTGCTCATATCCCCATACAAATTATAGTTAGAAGAAAAAGTAGCAACGTTGTGTTTTTCTATAAGTGGCTTTGCCAAAAAATATGGGCCTGCCATGCCTACGCCAATTTGCTTCGCTTCGTCTGACCGAGATATGATGCAACCATCGTTGTTACTGAGTACCACAACAGGTTTCTCATCCAGCTCAGGACGAAACAACCGCTCGCAGGAGCAATAAAAACTGTTACAATCTATAATAGCTTTCATGTAGAAAATTTATTGTAATCTATCTTAGTAGGGATTTTGGTATTCAAATATTCGTTCAAGCTATTACACACTCTTTATAATATACAGCACTACTCCCCAAATTTTTATATCGCTCATTTCGGCCACATCAATAGCAGCTATTTTTGGCGCATCTGCTACCAATAGTAATTTATTAAATGTTTTTTCGTAACGGCGTATCAGCATTTCACCATCTACGACGGCGATAACAATTTTACCGTTTATGGGTTGCAAACTCTTATCTACAATGGCAATATCGCCATTAAAAATGCCGGCGTTTATCATACTATTGCCGCTTATTTTCATAAAAAAAGTAGCAGGCTTATTGCGAATGAGTTGTTCATTTAAATCAATCCCCCGCTCTGCATAATCATCAGCCGCTGCGCCAAAGCCTGTGGCATTTGCAGTTGGTACATTGTGCTGCGTGAATTGTTTGGTACCTGTATAGCGGCTGCCGAAAAAGTTTTCCACTTCCATAAAATATATTTTTAATAACTAAATAACTTAGTAAATCTATACTAAAATAATTGGTAATTGAATTTTTACTTCTTAAAATTTAGATTATGAAAAATATTATAGGAATGTCTGGTTACAAATTATGCGAATATTTATTGGTGTTAAATCCTCATGAAGAACTGCGCAACAAGATCATGAATATTAAAAAAGAATTTTATGAAAGTTATAAAGCATCTGCAGCTTTATTTAGTAAACCGCAAATAATGTTAGCAAGTTTTACACAATATGAAATTGCCGAACAGCGAATTAAAGAAAAGTTGCATGTAGTGGCTATGGGATCTAAGCCGGTAAAAATTGAACTGAAAGACTATAGCAGTTTTCCTGAACATACAATTTTCATAAATGTTACGAGCAAAGTGCCGATACAAACACTGGTAAAAAAAATACGAATAGAAACTCAGCGTTTGATGAAAATTGATAATGACAATAAGCCTCATTTTATGTTAGAACCTTACGTAATGGTTGCCCGAAAACTAAAGCCTTGGCAATATGAAAAAGGCTGGCTGGAACAGCCATCGCCATTTTGCGGGAAGGTTTATTGCAGATGCTATGCTGCTGCTAAAACGTTCGGTGGGCGATATGAAATATGAAATAGCAGCAAGATTTGAATTTGAAAATCTGGCAGTTGGTGTGGCGCAGGGAGCTCTGTTTTGAAAAGAAAAAGCCTCACCCTCGATCTCTTTTGGGGAGAGGGAGTACTTGGAGATTTGTGTGGAGAAAACCTCACCCTTAATCTCTCTCCAAAGGAGAGGGCAACTTGAAGATTGACTTGAAGATGGAAGCGAGTTATGAGTTAAAAGTAAATCCAACAGGGGTTCAACTATTAGTAAATATGGGTGCAGCCTATGGTCTATAAAGCCGATAAAAGTTTAAAAAAGATACAATGCTGAAGGGCTGTGGGATGGGCAGTAGTAGCGCTTGCAAAGCATAAGCGTTAAAGAATACCAGACTATTTTGCAAGACTACTACAGACAGCTCAGACAAATGTTGGGTAAAGTTACTCAGCTGACAGCCCCAAATTAAAAATAAAATAGAAATAATTTTCATAACAACAAACCCAATGGTTGCCCTTTAGTAACCATGGATGCAATCCGTGGAAGAGAAATATGCTACAACAGGATCACCATAAAGTAAAAGCAAATGAGCAGGAAGAAAAAGTGCAATACAGGCATGGGTGAGGGGCTCAGTATAACACCAAAAACCGCTTCATAAAAAATGAAATAACGCAGGAAAATGTGGAAGCTGTAGATGATTGGGAAGAAAGCAACGTGAAAACACAGTACATAGAAATGCAGTCGAAAACGATTGTAAATAAAGTAGAGAGCAAAGATGTGGGAATGAGTTATAGTATGAATCCGTATGCGGGCTGCGAACACGGCTGTATTTACTGTTATGCCCGAAACGTGCATGAATATTGGGGTTACAGTGCGGGGCTGGATTTTGAGCAAAAAATATTGATAAAGAAAAATGCACCACAATTGTTGCGAAAATTTCTGGAACATCCTAAATGGGAATGTGCGCCAATAATGTTAAGTGGCAATACAGACTGCTATCAGCCGGCAGAACAACGATACCGACTTACCCGTGGCTTGCTGGAAGTGTGCAATGAATTTAACCAACCGGTGGGCATACTCACAAAAAACTCATTGATATTAAAAGACAAGGATGTACTGCAGGAAATGGCGAAGAAAAATATTGTGTCGGCAATGGTTTCTATTACTTCGTTTAATGAAGATCTGCGCCGCAGCATGGAACCACGAACCACTACTGCAAAACAAAAACTAAAAGTAATAGAAGAACTGAGCAAGGCCGGTGTGCGCATGGGCGTAATGATGGGACCAATGATACCCGGATTAAACGAACATGAAATGCAACGGATAATGAAAGAAGCGGCAGACCATGGTGCTACTTTTACGGCCTATACTTTTATTAGATTAAATGGGGCAATAAAATTTTTGTTTCACGACTGGTTGTATAAAAATTTTCCAAACCATGCAGATAAAGTGTGGCATTTAATTGAACAGAGCCACGATGGTAAAGTGAATGATTCTCGCTGGGGTGTGCGCATGCGTGGCGAAGGAAACATTGCACAAATGGTGGCACAGCAATACAAAAAATATGGGTTGCTTTATAAAATGAATGCAGAAGAATGGAGTTTGGATACGAGTTTGTTTAAAGTGTCTGGTGGTCAGGGAAAGTTATTCTGAGAGGTTATTTAGGAGGCTAGGTTTTTATTTTTTTTACCATAGTTACTAAGGTATAAATAAGCAATAAAGTAACCCATGAGTTTAGAACTACTTCATGTAGACTTTGACCATTACTTAATGTAGTAAAGTTGAACAGCAAAAGTATACCTGAGATTAGAATACTAATTATTAAAAGAATAATTGCCCAACTAAATTTATTTCGAATTAAAATTGCTATTAAAGTGATGAAACCTATAAATAGAATAGGCTGTGTTATATCGTAAGAATATGAAAAAACATGGTTCCCAATAAAATAATTTAAAACTTCATTAATAATAATTAAAATGGCTGATGAAAAGATTAATAATGATGATTTCTCAAATTTATTTGCAACAGTTATCATATTCTGAAATTTTCCGTATTAAATAATTAATTTTTAAGGAGTAAACTTTGAAACTTACATAAATATAATACTTTTATTAAAATTAGAATTTATGCTTAAAGAAGATAAAAACAGGTTTATGCAAATGGCTATTGACCTTAGCCAGTATGCATTGGATAGTAAATGTGGTGGACCGTTTGGAGCCATAATCGTTAAAGATGGTAAAATCATAGGGAGTGGTAGTAACAGAATAAATGCTGACCTTGATCCCACAGCGCATGGTGAAGTAGTGGCTATAAGAGATGCTTGTAAAAATATAGGTTCAATAGATTTATCCGGCTGTGAAATTTATACGAGTGCAGAACCTTGCCCAATGTGTTGCGCTGCTATTTACTGGAGTAAAATTGCAACTGTTTATTATTGTAATACGGAGGAAGAAGCATTGCAACATGGCTTTTCAGATAAAAAAATTCTTGCTGAATTAAGAAAGCCTATAGATAAAAGAAACTTAGCTTTTAAAAGGATAAAGAATCCACTGGGGTTGCAGGTTTTTAAAAGATCATCGGAGGGTTAATATAAAAATTATGATAAGGCAGAAATTGAAAATTCTGCCTTATCATTTGTATTAAAATTTTCCAGCCACATATTCAATCAATTTTTCGTCGCTCATTTTGTTTGATGTTGACTCTTCGGTTTTTGTATTCTTAAACTGAGGAGTATCTGCTAAGTAATGCATAAATTTTTCCTGAGAAACACCCGTTCCTGTAAGATGTATAAATGTAGCATTTTGCATATGAGAAGTAATTTCTTTA
>JAYUZL010000031.1:0-4151 GCA_043751875.1 Ferruginibacter sp. | reverse complement strand
TTAAAAAAAGCACTTTAATTTTTTTAGCCATACCGGTTGATGCAACAGTAAATGTGGTAAAGAAATTAATGGAATTAATTACATCAAACCATATTATTGCTGATGCAGGCTCTACTAAATTTGCCTTGTGTGATGTGATTAAAGACCATCCATTAAGAGAAAGATTTGTAGCCACGCATCCCATGTGGGGAACAGAACACAGCGGACCTGAAGCTGCAGTTTGCGGCGCATTTGTCGGAAAAGCCTGTGTAATTTGTGATAAAGAAAATTGTGCAAAAGATGCATTGGAAACAATGGAATTTCTATATAAAAAAATAGGAATGCACCTTGTGTATATGGATGCACACGCACATGATTTACATGCAGCATATGTAAGCCACATATCACACATAACAAGTTTTGCACTGGCAAATACAGTGCTTGAAAAAGAACGGGAAGACGATGCTATTTTTGAACTTGCTAGTGGCGGTTTTGAAAGTACTGTAAGACTTGCAAAAAGTAATGCTGCTATGTGGGTACCGATTTTTAAACAGAACAGAGAAAATGTATTGGATGTTTTAAACGAACATATTATGCAGTTAAAAAAATTTAAAAGCTGTCTGGAAAAAGAAAATTATAATTACCTGTTAGAGTTGATAGTAGATGCAAATAAAATAAGCAGAATTATAAAGTAAGCAGTTACGCAATAGGCAAGTAGTTATTATTTAAACAAATTACCTTAAACTATTAACACAAAATAATGAAAGAAAAAGTACAGGAACTGTGGGCTAAAAGACCCTTAATAATTTCTGGGCCATGCAGTGCAGAAACAGAAGAACAAATGATTGAAACAGCAACGCAGCTGGCTGCCACGGGCAAAATAGATATGTTGCGTGCTGGTATCTGGAAACCCCGTACAAGGCCTGGTATGTTTGAAGGTGTAGGCGTAAAAGGTTTACCATGGCTTGCGCAGGCTAAAAAAATAACAGGGTTGCCAACCACTGTTGAAGTTGCTACGGCTAAGCAAGTAGAAGATGCGCTAAGTTTTGATGTTGATGTTTTGTGGATTGGTGCAAGAACCACCGTAAACCCTTTTAGTGTGCAGGAAGTTGCTGATGCATTAAGAGGCGTTGATATTCCTGTACTCATAAAAAATCCGATCAATCCTGATATTGAATTGTGGATGGGCGCTGTGGAGCGCATTGAAAAAGCAGGTATAAAACAAGTTGGTTTAATACACCGTGGCTTTAGTTCTTACGGCAATACCGAATATAGAAATGCACCTATGTGGCACCTTGCTATTGAAATGAAAAGGCGTAACCCGGGTATGTTGTTGATCTGCGATCCATCGCACATTAGTGGGCGCAGAGATATTTTACAGGCAGTTTCTCAACAAGCTATAAATTTAGATTATGATGGGTTGATGATTGAAAGTCATATTAACCCTGATGCAGCATGGAGCGATGCAAAACAACAAATAACCCCTGCTGTACTTTCTGTTTTATTGGATGCAATTGAGTGGAGAAAAGAAGACATCAACTCGCCGGAATTTCATGCAGCACTGGAAAAACTTCGTCAGCAGATAAATCATTTAGATGATGAACTCATGCAAATCATTAGCCAGCGTATGAAAGTTGCAGAACAGATTGGGCAATACAAAAAAGAGAACAACATCACCATTTTACAGACGAACCGCTGGAATGAAATTTTAGAAAGAGCTTACCAAAAAGGGGAATCTTTAAAACTCAGCAGAGAATTTATGACAAAGTATTACGATGCTGTACACATGGAAAGCATTACGCATCAAAATAAAATAATGGATGGGAACGGTTAAAATTTAGTGTGATAGAGGAAACACTTTTCTGTTTATTATGTTTTATCAACTCTCTAAGAAAATAGGAGTTTATAAAACATACTATTTTACATCAATAACTCTCATAATCGAGCCCTTCAACCGTTTCTCCTTCTAACAATAAATGTGTTTTGAAACCCAGTAATGCGGCGACTTCAATGTTATTTTTTAGATCATCTATAAACAAAGTTTCCCGCGGATCAATACCTGCATCTCTTGCTATAAATTCAAAAATATCAGCATTGGGTTTTCTTAAATTTATTTTGTGAGAATAATATGCTTTCGTGAAAAGATCGTCAATACTTTCTTTTCCTGTTTCTTGTTTTAACAAATTATTTACAGCAGCAAGATGAATGTCGTTTGTGTTGCTAAGCAAATAAAGCTTGTATTTTTTAGCAAGGATTTTTAAGAATGCAAGGCTCTCTAATCTCCAATGCAAGAGCATCCCATTCCATGCGCTTGTTATTTGTTGTTCGGTTACTGTTTCGGGATGAGAAGCTATCAACTTTTTATAAAATTCCTTTGTAGATATTTTTCCTGTCTCCAGTTTTTCAAAAAGTGTGTCTGCTGTAAACTGAGAATACATTTCAGAAAAATTATTATATCCCAAGGCCTCAAACGCATCCTGTGTTTTTTTGTAATCAATACTAAACAGCACATTGCCCATGTCAAACAAAATATTCTTAAGCGGAGTTTTCATGAGCGCAAAAGTATCAGAAAAATTCTAAGAAATTGGGCTTACAATATTGCAAACACAAATAAAATAAAGCATGGCGGATAAAACTTGTTTACGTTGTTGATGTTAAATTCCTTCCACCAAAAAATTTAAAATTTTAGCAATTTCATTAAAGCTGCATTACTTTTATAACCAATCTTTAATTTTCGTACATATTGCGGTCATTCACAAATACAAAAACCATTGATGTAGACATCAACAGTTTTTGCAAAATATAATTTCCTTTTTAAACTTTCTAAAATGTTCTTTTACTGGTAAGAGTAACGGTAGAGCCATTACCATCTAAAAACGTACCTACCATATTATCTCCAACAAGTTTTCCAAAAACCTTTTGACCTGAGTTATCAAGCAATTCATTATTTGCATTGATAGTACCATCAAATGTGCCTGTGCTGGTTGAATTATCTTTTCTTGAGACGCCGCTATACACTTTTAAGCCTCTTGATAACATAAAATTGAAAGTACCTGTCTCTGGTTTGGTAGTAGAATAAACACCTTCAAAACATTCAAGTAAATAAGCGGAATTCTCTTTAATAATTGAAAATACACTACCGGGATGCCCTGGGATACTTGATGTTGTAACGGTAGGATTTGCACCTATTGCACCGACAGAAAAAGTAATGCTAACCGGCGAACCGCTTAATGTTCCGGTAAAAGGGGCAACATAAGTTTGCCCTGCAATAATGCTGACAGTAGATGTAAGATTAATGGTAACACCATCAATTACCATTAAAGCAGTTATTGTAGTACCGCTGTTTGCCAGGTTAAATACAATAGTACCTGTAGAACCTATCATTACACCTTTATAAATGCCTTTATTGCTTGCATCATTTGCAGCCACCGCATCAGGTGTGGTTTTGCAAGTTGCGCATTTATAGGTTGGCGTGGTTGTAATATCATTAGTTTTTTTACAGGCCGAAAAAGAAACAGCAGTTGCTGCTAATAGAAATAAATGTATTTTTTTCATGTTGTTATTTTTAAAATTAATTTGCTTTAATTATTTATGACCACCGCCAATGCATACACCCAACTTGAATCCAAGATAGCCTGCCTTGTCTGCCAAAAAATTAGATTCTACTCCTAATCTTAGATGACCATATTCAAAACCGACACGTGCCATAAAACCAAATTTTGATGCAGTAGGTAAAGTACCACTAGAAGTAATGATGGTATTTTTATCAACACTGGCAGTCGTATATATTCCTAACCCTGCACCGCCAAAAGGCCTGAACTTGTGATTATTAAAATAGTAATCGCTGGTAAATAAATAAGAAGCATTTGCTTTTGCGCTGCTGTTATTTCCCGCTTTATCAATTTTTGCAGTAACTGCTGCTTCTATCCTTAGCCCAATAGATACTTGATCTATTATTGCATATTTCGGTTCGATAGCAAACAATACCCCACCGCCTGATGATGTTACTAGTGGCTTCGCATAACCGAAACTTACATCTGTTTTAAATTTTTTAAATTTAAGGTTGTCTGTGCCTGTTTCCTTTTGAGCAAATGCACTGACCATTATGCCACTGAATAAAATAAGTGTAAGTAATTTTTTCATGTTAGTTGTTTTGATGAGTTTTAAATTTG
>JAYUZL010000030.1:0-4137 GCA_043751875.1 Ferruginibacter sp. | reverse complement strand
AAATATCATCGTACAAAAGGGTTAACAAAATTCTTTTTACCGTTTCTGCATTTGTTTCTGTTGCCATATTGCTTTATAAAAGAAGAAGGGAACCGCTGGTTCCCTTCCTTTCTTTTTTTTTATCTGCCGCAAATATACATATGAACGATATATTTACCAAAAGATAACCTGTTACCTTTTGCAAAATTTAACAAGAACATATTATTGACCTCAATAACTTTACTGCATGAATATTTTTAAACTAATAGGTGAACTAATAGTTATTTACATCTTTTATAAACTAATTTTTGGTTTTATTATTCCATTATATACAGCCAGCAAGCAAATGAGAGGTAAAATGAGCGAAATGCAACAACGCATGCAAGAGCAACAACGTGCACAGGCTGAGCAGCAAAGGCAACAATCTCAACCCACTCAACCGTTAAAAGCCACAGAAAGAATATCTAAAGATGATTATATAGATTATGAGGAGGTAAAATGATTAGTAATTTTTTACTTTTCTTTAAATTTCAATTTGAATACAATCATTTAAAAAACTTTCCTCCGCATCGGCACCTATACCAATGCAACACGGCAGTTGAACCTTATAACCATCATAATTAACGCCACCAATTACAGGATCTACTTTGTGGCCCAGCATACAGGTATCCATATCATAAAAAATAATTTGAGGATTTGCTGCAGCAAAATGTGCGAAAGCTGTAAGCGCAACCCGGCTTTCCAACATGCCACCCATCATACAGGGAATATTATATTGTGTGGCTATTTCTATTATTTTCTTTGCTTCATGTATACCGCCACTCTTTGCAAATTTTATGTTTATGTAATTACAAGCCTTATTTTTTATTAGACGCAATGCATCGTGGTGATTGTAAACACTTTCATCAGCCATAATTTTTATGGGCGAATTTTTTACCAACTCAGGTAGATATTCATCATTATAAGTTTTCGTAGGTTGTTCGCAAAACTCAATACTGTATTTGCCTAATTGTGAAAGCGCATTCGTAGCCTCTTCACAACTCCACCCTTGATTGGCGTCGATTCTAATTGTAACGTTGTTTCCCACTGCGTTTCTTATGGCTTTTATTCTTTCAACATCTGTTACAACTTCTTTACCCAATTTTATTTTTAAAATAGTCGCACCTGCATTCACAAAAGCTTTGGCCTGTGCTGCCATAACATCCGGCGAAGTAATACCAACTGTAATATCGCTGAGCATATCTTTTTTTGTACCGCCCAAATATTCATACAAAGGTTGCCCGGCATTTTGGGCAGCAATATCGTACAATGCCATATCGAATGCGCTTTTTATGGTGCTGTTGCCCGCAGTAAAGGAATGCAGATCATTCAATCTTTCTTCGATGTTTAGGGCATCTTTACCCTTCCAAAGTTGGGCAAAATCTTTTGCCATTTCAAAGCACGTGTTTTGCGTTTCGCCTACAATCATAGGGAAGGCAGAACATTCACCAATGCCTATTATCCCCTCATCTGTAAATATTTTTATCAAAGTATTTTGTGCATAGTCCATGGTACCGGTTGAAATGGTAAAAGGATACATGGGAATACTAAACTTGTAAATAATTATTTTATCAATCATCATAAAAGCAAGTTATGCGAAAAACTTTTACCGGATAAGACGATAGGTATGGGAAAAGAAAGAATAATTTATTCATCTTTCTTTCTATAAATAAACTATTGTCTTTAAGCTTTTAAAAGTAACCAACTGGAGTAAGAATATATTTCAATACAATTAATAATTTAGCTATTTTAAGACGAACATTTATCTAATAAAGAACGAGCTTCTATTTAAAAATAGAAGCTCGTTTTAAAATAAATTTTACAAACTAAAATTAATGGCTACATTTGAACGGAACATGGTAACAACAAAAACTTTCAACGCATTCTGTTATTATTTCTATTTTACAAATAGAACGGGATGCATTATGTTGAATTAATTAAATAACATTAAATCAAAACATAAAAAAGTCCCGGCTAATAAGTCGGGGCTTTTGCTTTTATACTATGGCTCAAAAAGTTTCTATACAAGGCTACGAAGGAAGTTTTCATCAGGCGGCAGCGCAACAATTTTTTGGAAAAAAAGTAGAAGTGATACCGTGTGCGAATTTTAGAGAAGTGGTAAAAATTGCAGCTAATAAAAAAGAAAGCGATGGCGGCGTAATGGCCATTGAAAATTCTATTGCGGGAAGTATATTACCAAACTACACGCTTTTACAAAACAGCCAGCTTGTTGTTGCAGGCGAAGTATACCTCAGTATTAAACAGAACTTACTTGCAAACCCCGGCGTAAAACTGGAAGATATAAAAGAAGTGCACAGCCACCACATTGCTTTGTTACAATGCATGGAATATTTGGAAAAATACAATTGGAAATTAATTGAAACGGAGGATACAGCATTAAGTGCAAAACATATTCACCAACACAAAAACAAACATGCCGCTGCTATAGCGAGTAAACTGGCTGCAGAGTTATACAGTTTAAATATTTTAGCACCGGGGGTGCAAACAATGAAAAATAATTACACCCGTTTTTTAATCCTTCAAAGAACAGGCACTTTTAATGAAATTGAAGATGCAAACAAGGCTTCAGTAAATTTTGCTACTGATCATTCTAAAGGCAGTCTGGCAAAAGTATTAACAGTTATTGCCACAGCCGGAATCAATCTAAGCAAATTGCAAAGTTTTCCTATACCGGGCAGCAATTTTAATTATTCTTTTCATGCAGATATGGAATTTGAGTCTTTAAGAATTTTTAATGAAACGATAGAAAAAATGAAAGGAATCACAAAATCTTTAAAGGTTTATGGCGTTTATAAGAATGGGAATCAGAACTGAAAGTTTAAATTTATAAGTTGGTGAAGCTTTGCAAAATTTACCAAAAGATGAACGCAAGGTATTAAAAAAAAATAAAAAATGAACATTAAAACGGCAGACAGATTAGCAGGTGTAAGTGAATATTATTTTTCGCAAAAACTGAGAGAGATTGAGGCATTAAATCTGCAGGGTAAAAACATCATTAACCTTGGTATAGGAAGTCCTGATCTACCTCCACATCCTGCGGTTATAAAAACATTACAGGATGAAGCCGCAAAAGAAACTACGCATGCCTATCAATCGTATAAAGGTTCCCCCATACTTCGCAATGCAGCCGCAGCCTGGTATAAACAATGGTATGGCGTAGATGTGGATGCGGCTACAGAAATACTCCCATTGATTGGAAGTAAAGAAGGTATTATGCATATTTGTATGACTTATTTGAATGCCGGTGATGAGGTGCTGATACCCAACCCAGGTTACCCAACATACAAAAGCGCAGCAACAATAGCAGGTGGCGTTTGCGTAAATTATGATTTAACTGAAACGAATAATTGGCTTCCTGATTTTGAAGAGCTTGAACAAAAAGATTTATCAAAAGTGAAATTATGGTTTGTAAATTATCCGCACATGCCCACGGGTAAACTTCCTACAAAAGATATTTTCCAAAAAATAATCGCATTTGCAAAAGCGCATAATATTTTGGTTGTGCACGATAATCCATACAGTTTTATTTTAAACGAAGCGCCCATGAGCATACTTGCTGTTGAGGACGCAATGGATGTTGCCGTTGAACTAAACTCTCTCAGCAAAAGCCAGAACATGGCAGGATGGAGAGTGGGAATATTATGTGGCGCAAAAGAGAGGATAGAAGAAGTACTTCGCTTTAAAAGTAATATGGACAGCGGTATGTTTTTGCCTGTTCAACTGGCTGCAGCAAAGGCATTGAGCCTGGGGAAAGACTGGTACGATAGTGTAAATAAAATTTATAGGGATCGAAAACAAAAGGCATTGGAATTACTTGATCTTTTAGATTGTACTTACGATGATGAGCAGTCAGGCATGTTTGTGTGGGCTAAAGTTCCTTCAGCATTTAAAAGTAGTTTTGCATTGAGCGATGAGGTATTATACAATGCAAATGTTTTTATAACACCCGGTGGCATATTTGGCAGCAACGGAAATAATTATGTACGTATAAGTTTGTGCGCACCCATTCAAAAATTTGAAGTTGCCATTGAAAGAATTAAAAACAGCAGACAATGATAATTGAGCATGTTACCATAATAGGCGTTGGATTAATTGGAG
>JAYUZL010000029.1:0-18402 GCA_043751875.1 Ferruginibacter sp. | reverse complement strand
TTCAGTTAATTAACAGAACAGCTCATGAAAATTTTAATAACAGGTATAGCAGGTTTTGCGGCAAAACATTTTCTTCATTATTTAAATGAAAAGGAACCTGGTAGTGAGATAATGGGTATTTATAACGAGACATACCCTGAATTTGAAAATGAAACTTTTGAAGGATTAGCTATTTCTCTTTCTAAAATTGATCTGTTAAATAGGAACGAAATTGCAGAAGTTATTAAAACATTTAATCCTGCATATATATTGCATTTAGCAGGCAGAAGCAGTGTAGCAAACAGCTGGAAAGCTCCGGCAGATTCTGTAATGGATAACACAAGTTTCTTCTTAAATATTGTAGAAACTGTAAGAATACAAAAAATTAACTGTAGAATTTTATCTGTTGGTTCTACAGAGGAATATGGCAATGCTAATGCAGGTTTACCATTGAAAGAAACTGATTGTCCTGACCCTGCAAGCCCTTACGGCGTTGCAAGGGTATTACAGCAAAAACTGGTAAAAATATATGCTGAAAGTTACGGGGTTGATATTGTGCACACAAGATCTTTTAATCATATTGGTCCTTATCAAAAACCGGATTATGTAATTTCTTCTTTTGCAAAACAAATAGTACAACAGGCAAAAAAAGGATTATTAAAAATAGAACTGATTACCGGCGATATAAATGTGGTTAGAGATTTTAGCGATGTAAGAGATGTGGTGCGAGCTTATTATTTATTGCTTTACAAAGGCATAAAAGGCGAAACGTATAATGTATGCTCCGGAAAAGGATATTTAATAAAAGATATGATTGATCTTTTTTCAACCATCATCGGCGAACCTATTTTTCATACAACAGACGAAAAAAACTTTCGTCCTTCAGAAAATAAAGTGATTTTAGGTTCCTACGAAAAGTTAATGAACGCTACAGGTTGGAAACCGCAGTATTCTATAAAGGAAAGTTTGAGGGATATTATAAAGTATTGGGAAGAACATTTATAAAACCTTATAAAAAAAAGATCTGTTCGAAATAATTCGAGGGATGAATTTCAGCAATAAAAAAATATTTTTTGCGAATCCTTTTACCTGAAAGAACTCATATTTTTTTTCAATAAAAAGATGTTGTAAAATTGTTCCTACAAAAAAAACGGGAACAGTCAAAAAGTATACGAGAAGATCAAAAAAAAACCAAAATAAACCAAACTGTTTTCTTATTCTTACGAAATTACTTAGCATTATCTGCAGTCCTTTTCTGTCAAATAAATTAAAGTAACCCTTACCTTCTGAGCCAAATGCATTATTAGAACTTTCTCCCTGTAAATGAAAAACGTTTAATTCACCAAATATACAAAGCCGTCCATTTTTTTTTATTCTGCTGCACCATTCCGCCTCTTCTGCATATAAAAAAAAATCTTCGTCCAATAACCCTGCTTTAATAATTACTTCCTTTTTAATCATTAGAAAAGCGCCGTTAATCCAGTCTACATCAATTGTTGTCTCAGTTTTTTCTATGCTGGGTTTTTTAACTTTGAAGTTTATTGCAATTAATTTTAGAAAACTTCCAACAAAGGGTAATGGTAATAAATAATTTAACCCACCAACCATTGCATAATTTCCTGATATCTGTGGCGATCCATCTTCATTTAATAACTGAACACCTGCTGCTAAGTAATCTGATTCCCTCAGGAGTTTATCACAATGATTTATTGCGTTATCAATATTTACAGTATCAGCGTTTAATAAAAGAATATTGTCTCCCTTCGCAATTTTTATTGCAGCATTGTTAGCTCTTGCAAAACCTGAATTATAACCCATTTGAATAAAAATGATTTCAGGGCATTTCATTTTTAAAATATACTCAATATTATCCTCTGACTTATTATCTACAACAATAATTTCTATTGTGGATGTATCAAATTTATAAATAGATTCAAGACATTCAATTACTAATTTGATTGTTTTGTAGTTAACGATTATAATTGATAAGTTCATGTTTATTACACTAAAGAATTTCAAACTTAAAGTTTAATTGTTACTTTTGACGACATTATAAAAAATAAAATGAAGACAGCATTAATCACAGGTATTACAGGGCAAGACGGTGCATATTTAGCAGAATTATTGTTAGAAAAGGGATACTTGGTACATGGAATTAGGCGTAGAAGTTCTCTACTCAATACCCAAAGAATAGATCACCTAACTTATAATAAAAAATATGAAGGCAGTTTCATTCTTCACTACGGAGATCTAACTGACAGTAGTAATATTTTAAGAATTATACAGCAAACGCAACCAGATGAAATTTATAATTTAGCAGCCCAAAGTCATGTGCAGGTAAGTTTTGAAACACCACAATACACAGCTACATCCGACGGCACGGGTGTGCTTTTAATTTTAGAGGCGATACGAATTCTTAAACTGGAAAATAAAACAAAATTTTATCAAGCTTCCACTTCAGAGCTTTACGGAAAAGTGCAAGAAATACCTCAAACAGAAACTACCCCTTTTTACCCACGCTCACCTTATGGAGTTGCAAAACTATATGGCTACTGGATTACAGTTAACTATAGAGAAGCCTATAATATGTTTGCTGTAAATGGTATTTTATTTAATCACGAAAGTCCTTTACGTGGCGAAAGTTTTGTTACAAGAAAAATTACCATTGGTGTTAGTAAAATTGTTAAAGGGCTTTTTGAAGAGCCACTATTGCTTGGCAATTTGGATGCTAAAAGAGATTGGGGGCATGCAAAAGATTATGTGGAAGGAATGTGGCGTATGTTACAGCAGGATGTGCCGGAAGATTATGTATTGGCTACAGGTATAACAACTACTATTCGTGATTTTGTGAGAATGGCATTTAACTATGTAGGTATAACACTTGAATTTATCGGCGAAGCAGAAAATGAAAAAGGTTTTGTAAAATCGTCCAATAAAAGTAAATACAATGTTCCGGTCGGCACGGAAGTTGTAAGCATTCACCCAAGATATTTTAGACCAACGGAAGTAGAACTTTTGATAGGAGATGCAACTAAGGCGAAAACAAAACTTGGCTGGAAGCCTGTTTATGATTTACAAATGCTGGTGGATGAAATGATGGAAGCTGATTTAAAAATGGACTCGTTTTAGGTTTTTTTAAAATAATTCAGTAGGAAAAATATACTCATTAAAGTTTTTGAAAATATTCCTTGTCTTAAAATAATGTAAGAAAATGATGACTGAAACTTGATCATTTTTTTTATTTGAATTGGTACCATTTCTAAATTAATAAACGGAGAAAAGTCTTTAATGTCTTTAATTCTTAAGTTTCTTAGAAGACGCCAATAGTAATCATACACAAAAATATTTTTGAGATGCCTTGTTCCAATTTTATTTAAAAGGTAAATATTTTCAGGAATTTCAACTTCTTTTATTCTAAATGATGTTTTTGTAACTTGTCCTTGATGAATCCCAATATTAATGATTGGTTTCGCTATATAAGTAAATGAATTTTGAAGAGATAGATATCTTATATAATATTCAAAATCTACTACCCATTTAATATTTTCATCATATAAAAGTTTGTTGTCACTCCTTCTTATTAAAGTTGTACTGGGTGGACCAATAGCGTTTTTTGTAAAAAGATTAAATGGAGAAGCTTTTAACAGGCTTAAATCAACTTTCGAGAGTTTTATTTTTTGATAAATATTATTGTCTAAATCAACATTGCAATATCCAGAAAAAATAAAACTAAATCCATGTGTAGTTAGTTCTGCAAAAACCGATAAACTGTTTTCAGATGCAAACCAGTCGTCGGTATGCATAATTTTAATCCACTTTCCAACGGCCTTTGAAATTGCAAAATTCCAATTAGCAGGTGTGCCTAAAGCAGGGGAATTCCAATGATAGGATAACTGGAATATGTTTTTATAATTTTCGCACAGCAATTGTAAATTTTTGTTTGGGCTATCGTCAGTTATTATAACCTCAAAATCTTTAAACTTTTGTATTACTATAGAGTCTAGAAGCCTTTTAAATAATGCTTCGTTTTTAAAAGCGGGGATACAAATTGAAATTAAAGGCTCCATAAAACAAAAAGATTAAGATTTTTTAATATTGTAAAAGTATTTACAACTATTTTAAACCTAAATTTTAATTATATAACTTGTACAATTATAAATAAATCATAAAAGAATGCATAGTACAAGAGAAATCTTTGAAAATCAACAAGGAAATTTTATGCATAAATGGGATCACTATTTCGAAATTTATGATTTTCATTTTAAAGAGTATATTAATAAGTATGCTGTATTACTAGAAATCGGAGTTTTGCGGGGAGGATCAATTGATTAGTGGAAAAGTTTTTTGAAGTAAATGAAAATATTTCGGAACAGATATTAATCCAAGTTGCAAAGAACTTGAGCAAGAAAATGTAAAGATCTTTATTGAGTCACAAGAAGATGAATTATTTTTAAAAATGTGACAGATCAAATACCTGACATTGCTATTTTAATTGATGATGAAGGGCACTCTATGAAACAACAAATCACTAAATTTGAAGTTTTATTTCAAAAGATTAAAAATGGAGTAATCTATCTTTGCGAGGATAATCATATTTCGTATTGGTATAATTGTGGAGGTGGGCTCAGAAGAAATGGAACATATATCGAATACATAAAAAATCTAGTAGATGTAATGCACTTATGGTATGCCGAAAAAAATACATTTATAAAAAACCACACTTTAAAAGAAAATATTTTTGCAATCCATATCTATGACTCTATTGGAGTCATAGATAAGAAAAAGAAATCTAAGCCATTTAATTCTCAAAAAGGGATATTTACTGTCGGATATTTAGAAGAAAAAAAATAAAATATATTTAAGAAGATAGGTCATTTTATTTTTAATTTATGTTCAAAAATTAGATTTCTTTTCTATAAATAATTTATACTACACAAAAGAAAATAATTTAATTCACCACAAAAAATAATTTTGAGAAAATTAGGTTTACAAGTAATAAAACTAATAAGTCTTATCAGGCATTATAAATTGATTCAAGGATTAATAATTTTTACGCAGTTATTATTTAAGAAAAATGGCTACTACGTTATAAAAAGTAATGTATTTAAAAACGAAATCTTTTTAAGACACGATCAATCAGATCCATTTATTTTTGAGCAGGTGTTTTGTGAACAGCAATATAATTATGGCCAGTTATTAAAAAATCCTGATGGATGGATTATAGATGCGGGTGCAAATGTAGGTTTAGCAGCAATATACTTTTCTTTCCTATATCCATCCGCAAAGATTCTTTGCATAGAACCAGACAACGACAATTTTACATTGTTAAAAAAGAATACCAGAAATTATAAAAACATTATAACAATTAATGCAGCACTTTGGTACAAAAGAGAGATTTTAAATATTTCCAATAAATTTGAAAAAAGTGCAGGATATATGATCGAAGCTGCTGCTTTAAATTCCCCCTATCAAATCAAAAGTAAAACTGTTGAAGATTTGATAAATGAATATCACCTAGACAAAATTTCTTTGTTTAAAATTGACATTGAAGGATCCGAAAAAGAACTTTTTGAATACGGTGCTGAATTATGGTTACCCAAATGTGATACAATTATAGTTGAATTACACGACTGGTTAAAAAAAGGAACATCTCAAGTTTTCTTTAAAGTTATGGCAAACTATGATTGGCTTACTTACATAAAGGGGGAAAATATTATTTGTATAAAAAATTAACAACTATACTAGGGAATGCGAAAGAAAATTGAGCACATATTTCGAAATTTTTTTCCAAAGAAAATTAAAAACTGTAAGTTTTTTTTGGATTCTGTTAAAGGTTTAAATGGTTTAGAAATAGGTGGTCCGAGCTATGCTTTTTCTACTAAAGGCTTTTTGCCAGTGTATAATGTTATTAAAAATCTTGATGGCTGTAATTTTAGTACAAGTACAGTTTGGGAGGGTAATATTTCTGCTGGTCAAAACTATAAATACGGCAAAAAAAAAGGGAGTCAAATAATTGCCGATGGAGGGGATTTAGAAGAAGTTGATGATTGCAAATATGATTTTATATTATCTTGTCATAGTTTGGAGCATATGGCAAATCCAATAAAAGCTTTATTGGAATGGAAAAGGATAATAAAAAATAATTCATTCATTTTACTTATACTTCCGCACAAGGACAAAACCTTTGACCATAATCGACCTGTGACTTCATTAGAACATCTAATCCTTGATTTTGAAAATGAAACTGACGAGAGAGATACAACACATTTTGATGAAGTTATTTCATTTCATGATTTATCTATGGATGAAGGAATTGAAAGCATTGACGAACTTAAAAAAAGAACTTTCGAAAACTTCACAAACAGATGTGTACATCATCATATTTTTAACACACCTCTGGTTGTAAAAATGGTAAATTTTTCCGGGTTTAAAATATGTGATATTCAACACTTTAATCCATTTCACATTATTATTCTTTTGCAAAAAACTAGTATTGAGTTTAATAACTCGAAATTTTTAATGCCAGAACACAATGTTTATAACAAACCCAAATTTCCATCTGATAAAATTGGGCAATGAAAATTGGCATTGCGGCAGTGGTCATTCTTTATAATCCCAGTGGTGAGTCTTTGTTCGAGCACATAGGCACTTATCATAAATTTGTTACAGATGTTATTGTAATTGATAATTCGGAAAATCCAAATTATAGTCTTCTATTAGAGTTGCAAAAAAAGTTTAAAATTGAATTAATAATTAACTGCGCAAATACCGGAATTGCTGCTGCTTTAAATAAAGGGATAAAAAAAGCCATTACGATGGGTGCAAATTGGGTAATAACTATGGACCAAGATTCTTTTTTCGAGGGCGAAATGTTGAAAAATTATTTATCCTTATTTGATAAAATATCCAATAAAAAAAATATTGCAGCGCTGGGACCTGTATACAATAGGAGTTTAATTAATAATAAAATTTTAAAGGTAGAATCTTTGATTACCTCAGGGAGTTTAATAAATGCAGATGTATTTAAAAAAATTGGAGGCTATGATGAAAAATTATTTATTGATGAGGTAGATAACGATTTTTGTTACAGAGCCCAAATTGAAGGATTCAATTTATTTCAATGCACTGAAATTTGTATGAATCATTCTTTGGGGAACCGAAAAGAAATCATAACTATTTTTGGACAGAGGCGCAGTACAACTTTACACGCTCCCATTAGGATATATTATATAATTAGAAACTCTTGCTACATGGCTTTAAGATATAAAACTAAATTTCCAACTGCTATAAAAAGTACTAGAAAAGATGTTTTAGTAAGGCTAAAAAACAATTTATTATATGGTAGCAATAAGTTTGCAACATTTAAATATGCAGTAATGGGCTATATACACTTCAAGCGTCGTCGATTTGGAAAGTATTAAATTCTACTATAAAATTTTACACCCGTCTTATTATTTCTTTTGATAAATTACAGCAATATCATTTAAATATCTTCTTATTCAAATTGAATAAATTACAAAAACCGAATGTCGGAAATTAGAAAAAAAAGTCTTATCTCAACATTTTGGATTTATATTGGTTTTGCCATAGGTGCATTAAATACTTACCTATTTGCCCGAAATGGTTTTTTTAATGCACAGGATTACGGTCTTGCTACTGGGCTTATACAAATTGGGCTCTTACTCAGCGCTTTTTCGGCTTTAGGTTGTTATGGATTGTTGTATAAGTTTTTTCCTTATTACAAACGTCGTTTGACCGACGAAAAAAATGATTTGCTTACTCTTACATTATTTATTGCATTACTGGGTTTCTTAATCGTAGCTTTCATCTGTGTATATGCGCAACCAATCATTATTAAAAAATTTGGTAGTAACTCACCACAGCTTGTTCGGTATTTTTATTATTCTTATTTTTTAGCAGCAGGCTTTTTATTATATACAATATTAGAGTACCATGGCTGGAACTTAAAACTTCAACTATACACAAATATTTTAAAGGAGGTTATCGTAAGGCTATATGTGCTGGTTTTAATTGCATTAAAACTTTTTGGGTTAATTAGTTTTGAGCAATTTTTATTATTTTATTGTTTTCAATACCTCATTATTGCATTTACACTTTTAGGTTACCTCATTAAAAGAAATCAGTTTCACCTGGTTTTCAGGCTAAGTTTTGTAACTAAAAAATTTAAGAAAGTTATTTTTAGATATTTATCATACGGTTTTACAGGAACTGTGGTAAATACTTTGCGAACAGTAATGGATATTTTGGTACTCTCCAGCTTTAGTGGCCTAGTAGCTGCAGGAGTATACACGCTTGCCAGCTTTGTTGCTACTATATTACAAGCACCTTACCGCAGTTTAGTTTCTATAACTATTCCCATATTATCTAGTGCATGGAAAGATAAGAACTACAAAGAAATTAACCGTATCTACAAAAGGTCATCCATTAATCTGCTGTTATTTTCACTAGTAACTTTTGGCTTTGTATGGATAAATTTTGAACCCTTTGTTTTTATACTTCACCTAAACAAAGAGTATTTAGTCGGTAAAAATGTGTTAATTATCTTAAGTATAGCAAACATTATAGAAATGGGAACAGGTATAAACGGTCAAATAATTGGGACATCTACCCTATGGAAATTTGAATTTTATACTAATATAATTTTGGGTATTATTATTACAACCTGCAGCTATTTTTTTACAAAATATCTTTTTGGCATTAACGGTCCTGCACTTGCATTGTTATTTGGGATAATCGTTTATAATTTTATTAGAATATATTTTTTGTACAAAAAATACGATTTTTCGCCCTTTACCAAAAAGACAATTCTGGCAGTAACAATTTTGCCTCTTATTATTTTTTTGGCCAAAATGAGTTTGCATTATTTGTCCTTTTATATTGGATTAATAATTGCAAACGGATTTATGGCGACAATGTTTGCGTTAAGTATCTATAAATTAAATATCTCGCCAGATGTAAAACCAATCGTTCATCAATTTTTGAGGAGAATGAAAGTTTAATAAAGACTTATAAATTTGTTAATCTTGTCAGATATTCTTCCAATCCTTTTCGCTTATCATCGTCTAAATTAAAACTGATATTCTTGGTATAATAGGTATCAAGATCGTAATCAGGAAAAAGGTTTGCCCCAATTATTTCCGGTAGGTGTTTAAAGCCTTCACCAGTAGAAGTATTAAATTTTGCTATAAAAGTTTCAGGTAGTTTTTTGTTGGCTATCCATGCGGCAAATACAAACGGAAGTCCTGTCATTTCTTTCCATGCGCTACCAAGATCGTAAATGTATTTTCTCTTTTTACGTTGTATAAATGCTCGATCGCCAATTACCAAACCAGCAGTTGAGTCGCTTATTTTATCTTCATATCCTTCATCAGCATTTTCAAGTTTTACATCGAGTTTCCAAAAATCTTTCAATAATACCTTTAATAAACCAACTGAGCTCCTACTCTGGTAATCCAGCAATATTGTTTTTATTTTATTTAACTGCACATCACTAAACAGGCAAACGCTTGCCACGTCACCATTTGCACCTATGCAATAGTCAGTTATAACGTGATATTCTTTTAATAATGGAATAGTAGCAACAGGAACGAGCGAAATGTCAACATGGTGATCTATCAACATATCTGCAATACTTGCTGGGAAATCTGTTATCAGTTCTATTTCATCTTTCATCATGCCTTTTTCAAAACCATATATGAGTGGTTTTGTATTGAGATAATTTACTGCTGCAACCCTTATTTTTCTTTCCAATCTGTTTCGTTTAAATTCGTGCAAAATTACTTCAAACTAACTTCATTTATGCAACTTTCGCCGCTTACCGCTATCTCACCTATAGACGGCCGTTATAATAAAAACACTTCGCAACTTGCTATGTATTTTTCAGAATATGCTCTAATAAAATATAGACTGAAGGTAGAAGTTGAATATTTTATTGCACTAAGTGAAAAAAAATTCTTTAAAACTGATGTAAAACTGAAAAATATATTGCGTTTAATTGTTGAAAATTTTAATGAAAATGATGCATTAGTAATTAAAAAAACAGAAAGTATTACAAATCATGATGTGAAAGCCGTTGAATATTTTTTAAAAGAAAAATTAATTGAACTTGGCGCCGATCAATTAAAGGAATGGATTCATTTTGGTTTAACCTCGCAGGATATTAACAATACAGCTGTACCCATGTTATGGAAGGATGCAATTGAAAGTGAATATTTACCTGCAATTATTACTCTCCAAAAATATCTTCAAACCCTTGCAACTGCATGGAAAAATATCCCGATGCTTGCACGTACACACGGACAGGCTGCGACACCCGTAATGCTTGGCAAAGAAATAATGGTTTTTGTGGAGCGTTTAGAAAACCAGTTAAAACTTTTTAGTAATATTCCTTTCTCGGGCAAATTTGGTGGTGCAACAGGAAACTTTAATGCACATGCAGTAGCTTATCCGAAACACAATTGGGTAAAATTTGCCAATGATTTTTTAGAAAATAAACTTCTTTTACAAAGGCAGCAATACACAACCCAAATTGAACATTACGATACACTTGCCGCACATTTTGATGCAATAAAAAGAATCAACAATATATTAATTGATTTGTGCAGAGATATGTGGACTTACATTAGTATGGACTATTTTAAGCAACAAACAAAAAAAGGAGAAGTAGGAAGTAGTGCTATGCCGCACAAAGTAAACCCAATAGATTTTGAAAATGCAGAAGGTAATTTTGGAGTTGCAAATGCAATATTGGAGCACCTTTCAGCTAAATTACCTATTAGTAGATTACAAAGAGATTTGACAGACAGTACTGTTTTACGAAACATTGGTGTACCAATTGCTCACACAATTATTTCATTAAAATCTCTAGAAAAAGGCTTGGGCAAATTAATTCTAAATGAAACAAAACTTAAAGCCGATTTAGAAAATAATTGGGCTGTCATTGCAGAGGCTATTCAAACCATTTTACGCAGAGAAAATTATCCAAAACCATACGAGGCCTTAAAGGAACTTACAAGAGGCAATAATGCAATTACCAAAGCCACTATACACGATTTTATTAATGGTTTAAAAATATCGGGTGCACTAAAAAAGGAATTAAAAGCTGTAAGTCCCCATAATTATACGGGAGTAAACAAATAAATTATATTGAAGAATTTTGTACCAAGAAATTATAAAATTTGCGTAACTATATATTTTATTTAAAAAATACGAAGTTTATTATGATAGGTTTCCCATTACAATAAATGTTTTCTGGATGAGCTAATTGACTTATCCATCTTTGGAAGGTTCGATGGGTCAATCTCATAAGCCATGCATATAAGATAACAGGCTTGCTTTAATCTTTCAGACATGGTAGTTTCTTTCGGAAAAGGCTTTTGTTCTTCAACTTCTTTAAAACTCATCCCTTTACCGATCATTTTATCCATTTTGTACATAAATCAAATTTAAATGTTTTATAAATTCCTAGACAAAATGTTTTATTAAAACTCGATACTCATACTTTTTTTAGATGATCCACTTCCAAACTTAAAATGATAATTTACGACAGAGAAAAGAGTTAAAAGAGTTTTGGCAGTATGTTACGTAAGCGAATTATCTAATTAGACAGTTATCCTTTATTCATCTCACTCGTAAAATGAAAAGTAATATCAGGGTTATTGCTGATTTCTGTATTTAAAAACCATTCGCTTTGGGCGAGGTAAACAACATTACCATCCTTATCTTCAGCAATATTTGCCTGTTTGTATTTTGTAAAATCTTCAAGTTTTTTGGGATCTTTTGCTGTAAGCCAGCATGCCTTAAAAAATGGCAAACTGTTCATTTGTACAGATGCACCGTACTCTTGTAATAAACGGTATTGTATTACTTCAAACTGTAACTCTCCCACACAACCAATTATTTTTTTGTTGCCACCAAACTGTGTAAAAAGCTGCGCCACCCCTTCATCTGTAAGTTGGTTCAAACCTTTTTCAAGTTGCTTGGTTTTCATCGGATCTTTATTTATTACTTCCTTAAATATTTCAGGAGAAAAACTTGGTATTCCTGTAAAATAAAAATCTTCTCCTTCGGTAAGGGTATCTCCTATTTTAAAATTACCGGTATCAAATAAACCAACTACATCGCCTGCATAAGCTTCTTCAATTACATCTTTTTGCCGGGCAAGAAAACTGTAGGGATTTGTAAAACGCATATCTTTTTCTAAACGTACATGGTTGTAATAAGTGTGGCGTGCAAACCTGCCGCTGCAAACACGCAAGAAGGCAATTCTGTCTCTGTGTTTTGGATCAAGATTGGCGTGTATTTTAAAAATAAATCCGCTAAATTTTTCTTCTTCCGGTAAAACATCTCTTGTTGTAGTGTGCCTGGGGCGTGGTGTTGGGGCTATCCGAACGAAAGTGTCAAGCATTTCTTTTACCCCGAAATTATTTACAGCACTTCCAAAGAATACCGGTGCGGTGTTACCAGTCAAATAATCTTCGTTATTTAATTCGCCATAAACACCATCAATTAGTTCAACATCTTCACGCAAAACCTTTGCATCCTTCTCCCCTATTTTAGCATCTAAGAGTTTATCATTAATGTCAGTAATTTCTACCACGTTTTCGTCATTGGCTTTTGTGCCTGCAGAAAATAACACCAGACTTTTTTTATGCAGATCATACACCCCTTTAAAATCTTTACCGCTGTTAATTGGCACCGTCATTGGGTGCAACTGTATTTTTAATTCGTTTTCAATTTCCTCCATCAGGTCAAAACGGTTCTTACCATCTCTGTCCATTTTATTGATGAAAACAATTACCGGCGTTTTTCGCATGGCAATAACTTCCATTAATTTTCTGGTTTGAGGCTCTACACCGTTTACAGAATCTATCACCAATACAACACTATCAACTGCTGTAAGGGTACGAAAAGTATCTTCGGCAAAATCTTTGTGGCCAGGTGTATCTAACAGATTAATTAAATGCCCGTCGTACTCAAAAGTCATTACAGAAGTAGCTACGGAAATGCCACGCTGCCTTTCAATCTCCATAAAATCGGAAGTGGCATGTTTTTTAATTTTATTACTCTTAACCGCACCGGCAGTTTGAATAGCACCACCAAACAACAAAAACTTTTCTGTAAGAGTTGTTTTTCCTGCATCGGGGTGAGAAATGATAGCGAAAGTTTTGCGGCGGTTAATTTCTGAAGTGTATTTCATCTGCTGTTTTTGCGAGCGCAAAGGTAAGGTTTGAAGTGCAAAGGCTGAAAGAAGTGAGGGTTAAAAGAACTTATCCTGCAATCTATTGCATCATTACAGCAAAATATATAGCTAAAGATGAAATGTGATTCCTTTTTTCTTTTCCCTAAAAAGAAAAAAGCAACAAATTAGAATTACCACATATGCTACATTATTGCTACGTCTTTGCCGGGCTAAAAAATAACTAATTATATAAACGGCATTTTTAAATAGCTCTCTGGAAAATACGTGGTGTTTTTTATTATTAACTTTACGGTATGTCAAACACGTTTACAATCCTCGGAAATTCTTTGCGTCTCACGCTACAGGAATTGAAAGTAAATAAAACAAGAACTGCGCTTAGCCTAACGGGTGTTGCGTTTGGCATTTTTTGTATCATTGGTGTTTTGGCAACAGTAAACAGTTTAGAACAAAACATACAAAACGAAGTTAGTAGCCTTGGCAGCAACACAATTTATATTGACAAGTGGGATTACAGTGGTGGCCCTAACAAACCTTTCTGGAAACTGAGGGCAAGACCAGTTATGAAATACGAAGAACAAAACATGGTTAAAGAACGATCCGAACTTACTCAGGACGTAACTTTTTTGATGCAGACTGGCGGGAGTTTATCCCATAAAAATGATATACTAAGCAACGTGGCAGTGTATGGTATTAATGAGGCGCAGATCGCATTACAGCCCTTAACCTTTGATGCCGGCCGCTATTTTTCCTCCAACGAATTTAACAACGGAACCAATGTTTGTATAATTGGTTTTGAAAATGCGGAAAGTTTATTTGGGTCGGCAGAAAGAGCCGCCGGAAAACAGGTTGAAGTTAAAGGGAAAGTTTTGACCGTAGTAGGCGTTATTAAAAAAGTAGGTAAAAATATGATTGGCTGGGATTATGATCATTGCGTTATGATGCCTTATAAATATTGCAGACAATTGTATGATGAAAAAAATGCCAATCCTGTATTGATAGTAAAAGGAAAAGACGGCGTAACAACTGATGCCTTATACCAGGAATTGAGAGGTATTATGCGGCAGGTAAGGCGTTTGGGGCCAAAGGAAGAAGATAATTTTTCACTAAACAGTGTGGAAGCGTTTAGCAAAGCAATATCAGGTTTTTTTGTAACGCTTAATATTGTGGGCAGTTTTATTGGTGGCATCAGTCTCATAGTCGGCCTGTTTGGCATTGCCAATATTATGTTTGTAACAGTTAAAGAAAGAACTTCTGTAATTGGTTTAAAAAAAGCCATTGGTGCTAAGAGCTCTTCCATATTACTTGAGTTTTTAATGGAAGCTGCATTGATGTGCATTTTAGGTGGTGCTGTAGGTTTGTTCTTTGTATGGATATTAACGCTCATACTCTCGGGTCCGCTAAAATTTCCTGTATTTATCTCGGTACCCCTTATGTTTGCAACAGTAATTATTTGTATTGTTGTAGGAATTCTTGCTGGAATTATTCCGGCAAGGCAGGCAGCTAAAATGGACCCTGTCGTAGCGATAAGAAGTTAATTTACTAATTTAATGATATGCTGAATTGCTCATTTTTTAAACTCCTATCCATGTTATAAATTGCGCACTTTAATAAAGTAACAAGTCATAATTCACCATTCATTATTTGTAACCAATAACCATTAACCCATAACAAATAACATTACAATACTCGCCATCGAATCATCCTGCGATGAAACTGCCGCTGCCGTTTACAGCAAGGGTAAAATTTTGAGCAACATCATTGCCACACAAAAAATACACGAGCAATACGGTGGCGTCGTACCCGAACTTGCAAGTCGTGCACACATGGAAAATATTGTTCCTGTTGTAGATGTAGCCATGAAAAAATCAGGATTAGATTTAAAAGATATTGATGCAATTGCATTTACACAGGCACCGGGTTTAATCGGCGCTTTGCTTGTTGGTGGACAGTTTGCAAAGTCACTTGCTTTGTCGCTTAACATTCCTTTAATAGCTGTACATCATATGCAAGCTCATGTACTCGCTAATTTGTTGCAGGATCCAGCGCCTATTTTTCCGTTTTTATGTTTAACCGTTAGTGGTGGTCATACCCAAATAGTTTTGTGCAGCTCGCCAACAAGTATGAAAGTTATTGGGGAAACCATTGATGATGCTGCCGGAGAAGCATTTGATAAGACAGCAAAATTATTGGGATTGCCTTACCCGGGTGGACCATTGATTGATAAGTATGCACAACTTGGAGAGGCTATGTACAAATTTCCCGAGCCTAAAATTGAAGGGTTGAATTTTAGTTTTTCAGGTTTAAAAACATCAATTTTATATTTTTTAAACAACGCAGGTACAGCCAACGTTTATAAAAAAGAATTAACTGTATCAGCAGAAGAAAGAAAAAAATTTATTGATCAAAATTTGAATAATATCTGTGCATCCGTTCAGGATAGAATTATAAGCATCCTAATAAACAAATTAAAAAAAGCTGTTTTACAAACGGGTATTAGAAATGTATGTATAGCAGGAGGTGTAAGTGCAAACAGCGAATTAAGAAAAAAACTAATAGAAACAGGTATAGACTTAGGTTGGAAAACTTTTATACCGGCCTTTGAATATTGTACAGATAACGCTGCAATGATAGCCGTAACAGGCTATCATAAATATCTTGCAAATGATTTTTCGCCTATTAATATTGCACCCAATGCAAGTAGTTCATTTTAATTTTATTTCTTAATTATAAAAAATGAATACTTGGTTTCAATTTAAACAATTTACTATACAGCAGGAAAAATGTGCCATGAAAGTTTGCACAGATGCCTGTTTATTTGGTGCTTGGGTTGCACAAAAAATAGAGCAAAATAAAATAAAAGCTGACAATATTTTAGATATTGGATGCGGAACCGGATTGCTCGCATTAATGATTGCACAAAAATCAACTGCACAAATTGATGCGGTGGAAATAAATAAAGATGCATTTGAACAGGCTGTCGAAAATATTAATTTATCTGATTGGAGTGCAAGAATTAATATTCATAATAATTCAATTGTAGATTTTAGATCATCAAAAAAATATGAGTTGATAATTTGCAATCCACCATTTTATGAAAACCAGTTAAAAACCAAAAACGATCTACGTAATGTGGCAATGCACGCCACTACGCTATCTTATTTAGAATTGGCAATTGCTATTAAGATTAATTTAGCAGAAAATGGATTTGCCGCAATTCTATTTCCTTACTCTTCAATTAAAAACTTTGAAGAGATTCTTTTAACCAAACAACTTTTTATTGCTGAAAAATTAAATTTTGCTCACTCTCCTCTTCATCCTTATTTTAGAAGTATATTATTAATATCAGAAACTGAAAAAGAATTATCAGAACATTCTTTATCAATAAAAAATATAGATAACGAATATTCAAAAGGATTTAAGGAGATTTTAAAAGACTATTATTTAAAAATTTAATTTTTTCAATAAAAAATTATCAAAAGCTACCATCATTTATATTTTTGGAATAGTTATTAAGAATGTCGTTCCCTCTTGTAATTTTGAGGTTACTTCAATAGCAGCATTATGAGATTGTAAAATATTCATGGTAGTTGCAAGCCCCAATCCCATTCCATTTTTCTTTGCGGTAAAATAAGGTTCAAACAATCTTGAAATATTTTCTTCACTTATCCCACATCCATTATCCGTAATTGATAAACTGTACACTTCCTTCAATTCTTCTAGATTTATCATTAAATGGCCGTGTTCATCCATTGCTTCTACTGCATTAATAATAATGTTCAGAAATGCAATCTTCAACTTTTCTTTGTCGGCATTTATTTTTAGTACTTTATCCGGACAAACTTTTTCCATTTTAACATGCCGGAGAATTATTCTATCAGAGGCTGCATCTATCGCCTCCTTTAAAATTTTTACCAGGTCATTTTCTCTCAGCATAATTTCCGGTCTGGAAGCACCGAGCAATTCTGTTATCAGCGTTTCTATGCGCTTACTGTTTCGGATTATTATTTCAAGATATAGGTTTGCATCGTCAGATCTCATTTCTTCACTCAACTGCTCTAAAGACAAATTGATGTTGTTTAGCGGATTTCTTACTTCATGGGCAAGTGTTCGTACAAGTCGTTCTGCCATTCCCAGTTTTTCAATTCTTACATTGTTTTTTTCAATTTTTTTCAGCTCAGTTATATCGTGAATAATCCCTTGGAAAAATGGGTTACCGCCACTGTCAGCTTCTCTAGATAATGATAATATACCAAAAATAAGTTCATCATTTTTGGTACTCATTTGTATTTCCTTATCACTTATTTCACCAGATTGAATTTGGTTTTTAATCATCACTTTATCAACTTCATTTACGACCAAATCAAAAATTGAAATATTTTTAATTTCTTCACTATCATATTCAAAGAGTAAATTGGTAGCTTCATTTACATCTGTAAAAAGCATTGTTTCCACATCAATCAAAAAAACTGCATCTTTCGATCTTTCAAAAATATGCCTGAACTTTCTTTCATTTGATTTTAAGGTTCTAACTGAAACACTTTTTTCAATTACATGCCGGATACATCTTTCAAGTTTTTCAGTATCCATCTCTCCTTTTATCAAATAGTCTACAGCACCTGCATGCATTACTTCAGCATCGAGCTCCGGAGCGGCTCTACCGGTAAGAATAATGATAGGCTCATCACATTTTTTTTTAAATGCTTCTTTAATAAAGTCCAATCCGGTCTTTGCACCCAAATAATAATCTACCAGGTATAAGTCATATTTCTTTTTACAAACATCTTCCATGGCACTTTTATAATCGTAGCGCCATTCAACATTAAAATTATAACCCTTAATATTTTTTATATATTGATTTGTAATAAAAAAATCATCTTCGTCATCGTCTACAATTAAAATTCTATAAGTGGTTGGTTCTACAAGCATAATTTATTTATTTTCTCAATAGGGGTTTTATTATTTAGCAACAATCGTACTATAAAGTTTAATAAATTAAAAAGAAATTTATTATTTTTTAAAAAAATTTTGCCGAGAAATAAATACTCCTATCTTTGCCATCCTAAATAAAAAAAAGGGAGCATAGCTCAGCTGGTTTAGAGCATCTGCCTTACAAGCAGAGGGTCCGCGGTTCGAACCCGTGTGCTCCCACAGATACGGGGACATTACTATATCAAGTATTGTTCCCGTTTTTACTTCCTCCT
>JAYUZL010000028.1:0-6139 GCA_043751875.1 Ferruginibacter sp. | reverse complement strand
GAGCCACCCGTAATTTTTTTAATATATCATTGTTATCCATAATTGTCAAATTAAAATATTTAATTTTAATAAAGGTATTAATTTAAAGACGTAACCATTGTCTCCTGATCTAAACTCATAATTTATTTTGAAAGCAGTTTTACAAAGAGTTTCTTCAGCGTCGGTAACTGTTGATGGACAAATTATCTCCGTCATCAATAAAGGTTTGATGGTTTTTGTTGGAGTAGAAGATGCCGATACAACCGAGGATGGTAGATGGCTATCTAATAAAATTGTAAACCTGCGTATTTTTGATGATACGGTAATGGTACCAAATCTTTCCATTAAAGAAATTGCCGGGGATATAATTTTGGTAAGCCAGTTTACACTTCACGCTTCCATTAAAAAAGGCAATAGACCATCTTACATAAAAGCTTCAAAAAGTATTATTGCACTACCCTTATATAAAAACTTAATTGCTCAACTGGAAAATGACCTGGGCAAAAAAATACAAGTTGGCAAATTTGGTGAAGATATGAAGGTGGCTTTGGTAAACGATGGCCCCATTACAATTATAATTGATACAAAAAACAAAGAATAATTATGACTGAAATTACCTTGTCAGAAGCACAGCAAAAAGTTGATACTTGGATAAAAACCGTCGGTGTTAAATATTTTAATGAATTGACGAACCTGGGTATTTTAATGGAAGAAGTAGGGGAACTTTCCTGCATAATGGTGAGGACTTACGGGCAGCAATCGTTTAAAGAAAGTGATAAAAACCATGATTTGGCAGATGAAATGGCAGATGTGCTTTGGGTATTAATTTGCCTTGCAAACCAAACAGGTGTAGACCTTACAGATGCTTTGCATAAAAATATCTCTAAAAAAACTTTAAGAGATACAGAAAGGCACCTGAACAATGAAAAATTGAAATGTAAGTAAAAAATGCTGGAAAAAAATACCCATAAACCGGTATATGAACTTTCATTATTATACAACAACTTCACAATGTTAATGTTAAACAAACAATTATCAAACAATAATATAAAATAACCTTCGTTCATTGGGCTGATAGTTAAACCTAAACATCCATAATTAATTAGAAAGTGTTTTTCAACTGGGGATAGTTGCAATTACAAGCCGTCGCGTTTAGCGGCGGTTTTATTTTTTACTGCTCATAATAAAAATCTTCTAAAATAATAAGTTCGAATTTATTTAAATTATTTCGTTGACTTTAATAAATATACCCAATAGAGGGTATATGAAAGTGCTAATAAATAATTCATTTTTGTTTTCTAAACTAAAAATTATGAAATATTTATTCTCCCTCGTAGTTCTTACCCTGTTAGGTGTTGGGGCTATTGCTCAAAACAAAAGTGACTGGACAAAAAACTTTCCCTCAAAAATTAACTGGTATAAAATTACAGATGCAGGTGTACTGGTAGTAGGTACAAAAGATGGTTTGTACGGAGTAAATCCGTCAGATGGAAAAGAGATATGGAAAGATGATGATATTGAAAATATACGGGAAGAAAATTATGACCCCATCGAGGGTACGCCATACATCGTGCTTGCAAAAAAAGGGTTAACGAAATCATCCAACAAAATAGTAGATGTAGTAACCGGAAAGGAAGTTGCCAATACAAAAACGCTGGGGTTATTACAAGTTACAAAACGTATTTATCTTATGAAGAGCAATGCAGTATTATTTTTAGGTTTGGGGGGTAATGGTAAGCCGGTTTTAATGAAAGTAAACCTTGCAGATGGTACAAAAATCTGGGAGCAACAAAAATTATTTGAAAAAAACAGCGAGCAAATTGTATCTGAAGCCCGCGAAGTATCGGATGGGTTTTTTATAGCCACCAACAGAAATATTTACAAACTTAACAACCAGACAGGAGAAATTATTTATAACCTGGATGTAAAAAGTGATTTGCCTGTAGCAGCACCCCCAAAAAAGCAAAAAGGAATGTTTGGTGCTTTTAAAATGGGCAAAGCAATGGATATTGCCGCAAATGAACTTGCTACTATTACTTCTGCAGATTTTTTTCAAAAAGATGATCCTTCGGTAATTTATTTTTGGAACCAGGATATACTTACTTCATTTAATGTAGCCGATGGAAAAGAGTTGTGGAAAAGAGTTGAATTGCCTTCTCCCGTTACCAATATTTTATTTGACAGCCATGGTATGCTTGTAGCTACGTCTGAAAAAACAAAAGAAGATGAAGCCAAAGCAAACAGAGGTGGCGGTGGGTTACTGGCTAAAATTAAAAGATCCAGCGCAGGTAAAAAGAACCGTGCATCGTTGCTTTGTTTGGATATGAATACAGGCGCAGAAAAGTGGGACAGCGACGTAAATTTACAAGGCGATGTAATGGCGTATAAACTATCCGGCACAAAACTAATTCTTGCGACTGAAAGAGATCAGGGAACAAATTTTATAAGTATTGTAAATTTAGATGAAGGTAAATCGATAACAAAAAAACCGTTATCAATTAAAGGCGAGATCAGAGATTTGGAAATCGTACCTCAGGGTTTGTATTACCGTACCGAAGATCAGATAAATATTCTTGATATGGCGAGTGGAGAAAAAACCTGGAAAAAAGGAATGAGTGTAAAAAACTGTAGTGGCGCCAACCAAAATGATAAAACAGGTTATGTATATGCAAATGAAACAATCCATAAAGTTGATTTTGAAAAAGGTGATATAACAGAATGGGTTACAGGCGTAAAGTTTGATGGTAAAGAAGACCCAACTTCTTTGCAGGTGAGAGAAAATGGGGTTTTGCTAACATCTGAGCAGAATGTAAGATTGTATTCTTTCGACGGTAAACAGGTATGGCATGTATACGAACCGGCACCCGGTCGTACAATGGCAGGCAAAATGCTCAGTGGTTTAGGTGGGCTTGCTTCTACAATGGTTGCGGCAGGCTCAGCGGCAAGTGCTGCACAAATGAGTTATGCAAAAGGATACTACGGAAGCACAAGCCCATCGTTAGATAACAGTATAAAAAATGCAAACGCCAATGCTGCTTCATTCGCAGGTGCGGCTGCCTCGAGCTTTGCATCTATCAGCCGCAGATTTAAAGCTACCAAAGAAGCCAATAACTATATTTCTATTCTTACAAATTTTGGCAACAGCAACAACGCAAAAGATGCGGGCATAATGATGGTAAATAAAACGACCGGTAAAGAAATAAGGCGTATGATGTTCGGTGATAAAAAAGATCCTGATTATAAATTGGATGAGTTGGGTAAAGTAGTTTACTACCGTGCGGATGGAAACGAAATTCAAGGTTTTGGGTTTTAATATTGTAATTTTCGGGGGATAATTATGATAACTGACCGCCGCATTTTTTGCGGCGGTTTTTATTTTAATAATGTAAATGAGAAAATGTTTTAACTACTTTTATAAAAATATTTTTATGAAACGTATTGTTTTATTTGTCTCTATATTATTTTATAGTTTCTCTCTTTTCGCTCAGAGTAATAAACTTGTTAGCGGTCCCTGGGCGGGTAATGTACAGTTGCGTACGGCAATTATTTGGGCAGAGGTTTCCGCAGATGTTAAGAAGGTTGCAATCAGATATTTTAAAACGAATAACGTAACCGATAAAAAAATTGTTTTGTATAAAGGGGAATTGGGTAAAGATTTTAACCCAATTAAAATTGAATTAAATGCATTGGATTTTAATACAGATTATGTTTATACATTAATTATTGATGATAAAGAAATAAGTAGAGGTTTCGCAACGAAGTTTACAACACAGGATCTGTGGCAATATCGGAAACCTGCGCCTGACTTTAGCTTTCTTGCAGGCAGTTGTTCTTATTTTAACCAACCAATTTACGACAGACCCGGGAAGCCTTACGGAAGCGATTCATCTATTTTTGAAACAATGGCAACTGTGCCTGCTGCTTTTCATATATGGATGGGAGATAACTGGTACACCCGTGAAGTTGATTTTGGATCGGCATGGGGTTTAAATTACCGGGCATCTTACGACAGGTCGCAAAAAGTAGTACAAAAATTTATGGCTGCTATGCCTCAATATGCTATTTGGGATGACCATGATTACGGGCCTGATAATTCAGGGAAAAGTTTTGCTTTAAAATACGAGAGTTTAGATATTTTTAAAAAATATTCTTTAAATCCAAGTTATGGCGATGAAGGAAAAGGTATTTACACAAAAATAAGTTACAGCGATGCAGATGTTTTTTTAACAGATGATCGTTTTTTTAGAAGTGAAGACGATATGCCAGACAGCGTTAATGGAACAGCATCCAAAGACAAACATTTTTTTGGCCCTATACAAATGGAATGGTTAAAAAATGCATTAGAATTTAGTACAGCAACCTTTAAAATAATTGTTGTGGGCAGCCAGGTTTTAAATCCTTTAAGCAAAGCTGAATGTATGCAACAATATACTTTTGAATACAATGAGCTGCTAAATTTTATACAAAATCAAAAAATAAACGGTATTTTATTTTTAAGTGGGGACAGGCACCATAGTGAAATCATTAAAAAAGATTTTCCGGGGCATTATCCTTTGTATGATATAACGATTTCTCCGTACACAGCGGGTGTAAGTAAAGCATCAGGTATAGAAAAGAATAATCCTTTTAGAGTATTAGGTACTTTAGTTGAAACACAAAATTTTGGAAAGATCTCTATACACGGTCCAAAAGAAAACAGAAACATGAAAATTGAATTTATTGGTACCAAAGGCGAGCAACTTTCAAACTTTACCATTAGTAGCAATGAGCTAAAAGCACCATAAGTAACTTAATAATTCGCTTTTGTATCTTTGTGGAATGACATCGAACCCTTTTACCTATAACAAACCAAAAGTAATACAGGCACTCCGCTATCATTTTATAAGTCGCCCCGAGATAAAGGTTATGATGGTCGTTGTTAATGTTTTTGCCATTGTATCTGCAGGTTTATTTTTTTTAAAAAAAATAAGTCCACTTGCCTTTCTAGTAAGTTCGATGCTTTGGTTTTTTTTAATGATACTTTTTTGGTTTGTGTTGCCGTTAATTATTTACCGACAAACCGCCACTTTTAAAGATTCGTTTAGTGCTGTATTGGGTAATGAACAGTTTGCTATTGAAAATGTAAGAGGTCACAAAGGATGGGATTGGAGCGTTTTTAGTACCTGGATGGAAAGCCCACATTTTTTTCATTTGTATTTTAATCCACGTTCGTTTTTTATAATTCCAAAAGAGGCGTTTGACGGGGATGAAGAGCATGAAGCAAGGAAGATTTTTTCAGCAAAAATTACAAAAAAATAAAATATTTTTATCACAAAACTTCATACCCGCAACCCGCTACTTCAAATCTATCAAAGCGTCTTCTCCATCACATGGTGAGGTATATTTACTTCTATAAACCGGCTGCCTTTTACTTTATACCCGAACTTTTCGTAAAAACCAATGGCAGTATCCCGGGCGTGCATGGTCATTATTTTAAAGCCTTTGTCTCTTGCAATATTTTCCGCAAAATTCATAATAGATGCGCCTATACCTCTGCCATGTAAATTATCGTGTACTGCCATCTGCCTTAATCTAACTATATGAAGTTCAACTCTTGCAAGAACACAGCAACCCATCATATTTTCATCATTCATACAGGCTATGAGTATATCATCTTTTTCAGCCATTAATTCATCATGGTCAAAAGTAAGCCCTAATGGCCTGCGCAACACATTGTCTCTCAGATTTACCATTTTCAAATATTCGGTTGTGCCGTGGTCTATTTGTTTTAATGCCATGATGATTGAATTGATATTGAATTTGAATGTACGAGAATTATGCAATATTTAGGGGTGGTGAGGATTTGTAATGGCTGAAAAAAGATATTCGGAAGAGTGTAGCCCAGGTAATGAGGTCACCGAACCGAGGTCTCGTAAACGAGGTGAGGTACTAACCGAAATATTGCTAAACGGAAGCTAAGGTATAGTCGATAGCAAGACAGTAATTCTTATTTGTTTTTATGGTTGACGCTCCTCAACCTTAAAAACATCAATTTCATTAGTTGAATGGTTAATTAAACATATTATCAACTTAAAGAAACAATTTTTTTTAAATGATTGTTTTTTTACCAAAAAGTATATTTTTGCACCGTATTAACTAAATATTACAAACATGTCAGACA
>JAYUZL010000027.1:0-3064 GCA_043751875.1 Ferruginibacter sp. | reverse complement strand
ATGGTCATCAGGGCATTTATTTTACCTATTCCTTTAATGCTGGTAATAAGGTTATAGTTTAACTGGATAGCTTCCTGCTGAGCTACTAAGTGCATCAATTCTTTTTCCAGTGTTGCAATATGTTTTTTATTTAGTTCAATATTTTTTGACATGGTTATTACAATGGTATCTTTTTTATTCAGGCCATACATATGCGCTCTTTCTTTTAGAGTAGACTGGTATCCTGCATTTTCTCTTATAAATCTTTTTCTGCAGCTTAAGAGTTCCTTAAGCCTTATCATTGTTGGATTTAAAGGTTTGGACGCTTTGATAGATTTGTATTTCTCTTCACCATATTGTGCTATTCGTCCGGCATCTACTTTATCGGTTTTACCCCTGGTAATACCTACGGAATTTTTAATTTCCAACCCGGGTAAACGGGCATATAAAATAGATTTTGATTCTAAAAACTGTAGTAGCCTGTACTCGTAGCCACCGGTATATTCAAGCACTACAAAAGCCTGTTTTAAATCAATATTAAATGTTTTACACCATTTTAAAAAAGATTTAAAGCCTGCAGAATCATTGCTGATTTTTAAGTGTTGCCGTAGTTCGGCGCAGCAGATGTCTAAGGTAAGTTTAGAAACATCAACCCCTAAAGTGAATTACCATTTTTTCATAACTTTATGTTTAAGATGAATAAAAAAGACTTGCTTTTGTCAAAAACCTTTGATGGTACAAAGGGATAATTCTAGTTGGACCTTAGCAAGCAAAGAACAGGCAGGGACTAATACACAAAAAAGTCCTGTAAGACTAGCAAGTGCGTAAGTTCACCCTGCTTTGTTCTTTCAAAATTATTAACATATTCTGAGGTTATTAACACCCCCGGACCCCCCATTATAATAATAGTAGATTCTTTATTAAATAAACCTTTGGTAATATTTTAAACCAAAGGCAAGTGCGGTTTGAAGTTGTAGCAATCGTCATCAACAAAATAGCAGCATTTGTTCGGGCGGGAAAAGCAACGCTGAATATTAGTTCATAATATTTAACTTTATCAAAAGCCAAGCAGCGGTTGTGGGCAGGACGGAATACTAATGCCACACCTGCTACAAAGCCCTAACGTTGGTAGCAATGGCAAATTGACAATCCTTAATAATTAAAGCCCGACATGAAATATCTTCCAATATTTCTTTTCATTTTTGTTGGACACAGTACTTTTGGGCAAGACAAAAATGTTTTGCAATACAAAAAGTACTTTGACCAAGATTTTAAACTTTGGACAAAGACTTTTAGTAATTTCAACTTATCAGATTTTAAACTTGAGGACACTTTGCACTTTGATAACAATTTTCCGCAAGACTTTAACTCATATAAAAAGTTCCTATCAACGTACAAACCTATAATCACGTATCTGCCTGACAGTTCAAAATTCATCGACATTTATAGCTGTCAATTAAACCTTGAAAAGAAGGGGAATTATTACAAAGCAAACGTGGACATAGACCAAACGATTTTTTTATGCGACCCGAAAGCCAAATATTGGAATAGAATTTATTTTGGAACAAACTCACAATGGATTGACGAAGTAATTTGGATTTCTAAAACAAAATTTATTTTAGTTGGTATTATAAAATCGGAGGAAGATAAAAACAAACCACTAATATTATTCGGTGACACAAATAAACAGACTCTTATAAAATATTCAAATACAAATAAAAGCATTTTTCAAAGGAGCAAAGGTTATTTCTCAACAAAATTGAAAAGACTAAATATAAAAGGACTGTAGAAGCCACATGCTACCAAACACGAACTGTGTAAAAAAACAAATATTTTAAGCGAAATTTTTACAATAATCGTCTTGGTATAATACACCTGATTTTACTACAGCAAATACCTGTTTTAGCAGCTTGTTGCATACGGCTATCAGTGCTAATTTTTTGTTCTTTCCTTTTTCTACCAGACGGTCATAAAGAGCCTTGCAGGCAGCATTTGTTTTCTTTGCATTAAGTGCAGCCATGTATAAAATATGGCGCAGTTGTTTGCCGCCTATTTTGCTGATGCGCACACGCCCCCTTATACTTTTACCACTAAAATATTCTCTTGGACTGAGGCCCGCATAACTGATGAGCTGTTGATAACTCTCTGTGTGAGCAAAGGCCTGGGTGTAGACAATTAGGGTAGCAGTTGCTCGTGTCCCAATACCTTTTACACTGCTTACCTGTTTTACAAGTTCAGGATGCCACACTATAAGTTTTGAATGTAGTTCTGCTTTGAGATTCTTAAGTTCCGCTTTAAGGGCTTTAAGAATCTGCTGGTAGCATTTTATAGTTACTGCTGAATCTATTTTAAGCTTATTTGCTGCATAAATTTTGTTGCCATAAGAAACAATATCTGCTGTTAGGGATTCTATGCCATTATTGATTGTACGACACTCAAAGTATTGCTGACAGGGCATTTTGTACTGTGTAGGTGTACGCTCAATACCATACATACAAATGTGCTTTGCATCTTTTTTATCTGTTTTGCTGCGTTCGAGGTTCATTTGTATGTAGCGTTTAATCTGAAGAGCATTGACAACGCTGTAATCAGATTTTTTCTCCTGCAAAAAGAAGCAGAGTGGCAAGTGAAAAGCACCTGTGGCCTCCATAACAAAATGATAGTTGGCAGGGCAAAGTTTAAGAAGTTCCTTAAAGCCCTGAGTGGAATTTGAAAGTTGGTGCCATACAAAATCACCTTCGGGTTTTAGCATACAGATGTCCAAAGTATCTGCAGAGATGTCGATACCACAATACAGGGTTAGCTCTTTCATAATGCTGTTTTAAAAATGATAAAATTTAATTATATTTATATTGCAAAAACAAAAAAGGGAAGAACAATCTTGCTACTGTTAACATCCTAGCACGAGCTCCAAGGCTCAACGAACTGTACAACATAAATGCAAGAAAGGGAGCAGGGATAAGCGTGTTGGACAAGCTTTATGCTTATTGGGTTTGACTACCTTATTCTGCTCCTGTTCTTTCAATATTATTGCTTTTGAAATACTGTATAAATTTATTGAATTGCAAACATAGGATTGGGTTTT
>JAYUZL010000026.1:0-4074 GCA_043751875.1 Ferruginibacter sp. | reverse complement strand
GTTGAATATTTTTTGTTAGTTATCTTTTACAAAGTACAAAGACGCTGAAACACTTGTCCGTTCTTCATTCTTACACCATACGGAGGCTAATGATTCGGTTGTTGGTCAATAAAACCAACAACGGCGTTTGCGGAATTGCTTGTTGCTTTTAAGGATATACCAACAAAGGCGAAAATCAATATTGGTTGCTTAATACTTGTTAACTCTTTTGGTTGTCTGACACAAGTATGCCAACACACTTAAGCCGCCCGACACACTTGCGCCAAGTCCCCAGAGGAATGGGGCGTGGGCTTTGTGCGATGGCCTTCCTGTGCCAACCGGTTTGAGAGGCTATTGTTTTTCAAAGTATTAAAAACCATCCAAAATTACAATATCCAGTAACCCTTTTTTATTTGTGAAATAATCTGTTGCGCTGCTGTACAACCAGTGCCAGGGTTCTTCTACAAAGCCTGCTGTTACCGGGTTCCAATGCAGGTAGTTTAGCCTTTGATTGTACATGTCCGTTGTTTCGAGCAGCACGGGATGATTTTCATGTTCCTAAAATTTATGTTTAGTGTTGCTGCTGCTGACTTTGCCTGCTGATTCAAATATATGCTGTAAGTTTTGCTTTCTGCTTTCTTGGCTGTTGTTAAGAACAGCATTTGTTATTTGCGTGGCAGTAAAGCTTTTTATATTCCGCCAGATAAGGCCCAGGTCTTGCCCCTCTTTACAACTACAGATGGTATGCAGATGATTGGTCATTAACACCCACGCATGTATTACCAATCCCTGTTTTTGCTGGCAATGGCAAATACTGTTTAATAAAATTGTTTTATAGAGTTGCCTTGTAAAAACGTCTGACCAGCCGGTTACGGTGCTGGTGGTAAAATATACGGCCGTATTATCTGCAAACTTGTATTTTGTACTCATACTGCATAGTTTGTATAAATATACCTTACCCTCCTATATTATTACTGGCAGTAAGAAATTTTTATTTTCTTAATTGAACTGTGAAACTACCCAAATTTTAAATGTAAATTATTCAACGCTGCTTTTGTTTGAAAGCATTGTGCCATTTGAAGTGTAACCAACTGCCCGGCACAGGAAGCCCACCGCACCTTGCCCGCCCCTCATTCCTCCTATGTTTGTTTTCTAAAGAAATATGATTAGTAATTTAGAATAAAAATAGGTGAAAAAAAGATGAGAGTACAGCATTCCTAAACAACTTTTAAAGTATGTTGTGGCGCAGATAACACCTCATCTTTTTTTATCTTTTCGAGTTTGAACAGAATGTAAGGAACTATGTAAATTATAGTATCCACAATATCCAATCAGGAGACAAAACGAAGAGAGATTTTTCACTTATTTCATTTATCATTTACTAAAAAATATTACAATGAAAAAGATCGTAAAACAAATTGTGGGCATAGATGTAGCTCAGGATGAACTGGTTTGCTGTTTTGGAAATGTAGATGAAGTTTTCAGGATTACATTCATTACACGTTACACATTTGTAAACAACAAAACGGGTTTTGAAAAATTAATTAAATGGCTTAGCCCTTTAGCAGATAAAGATGTTCAACTACGCTTTGTGATGGAATCAACAGGCGTTTATCATCAAAAATTTGCTTATTTTCTGCATGATAAAGGTTATAGCTTAAGCATTATATTACCCAATAAAATAAGCAATTTTAAACGCACCCTGGATAATAAAACAATAACAGACAAAACCATGGCAGATGCCATTACGCAGTTTGGATTAGAAAGAAATTTAGACAATTGGGAACCACCCAAAGCTATCTACAGAACCTTACAGCAACTGACAAGGGAACGCAGCCAGTTAACACACGAGAAAGTAGTTATTAAAAATCAACTCCATGCAGAAAATTCAGAAGCAAACCCAAATAAAAAAAGTATTGAAAGGGCTACTAAACGTTTAGCATTAATAGTAAAACAACAAAAAGAAATTATAGAAGAAATTGCAAATTTAGCGGCTACTGATACTGAAGTAAAAAAAACGTTGGCATTAATATGCACTATAACCGGCATTGGAATGTTAACCGCAGCAATAGTTTTAGGAGAAACAAATGGCTTTGAACTGATCCGGAATAAACGACAATTGACCAGTTATGCAGGACTGGATGTACAGGAAAAAAAATCTGGCACATCAGTAAAAGGGAAAGCCTCTATATCAAAGAAAGGAAATAAACATTTAAGAAAAGCAATGCACCTTCCAGCTTTAAGTGCTATCAAATACGATGAAAGATGCAAGGCTGTTTTTGCCAGAATAGTCAGCAAGCATGGTATTAAAATGAAAGCTGCGGAAGCTGTACAAAGAAAACTATTGGAGATGACTTATACTATCTATAAAACAGGGATTGCTTATAATAAAGATTATCTTAACAAACAGAATAAAGAAGAGCAATTAGAAACAATCGAAAAATAAAAGTAGTGAGTAGATAAACTACTCACTAACAGGCTAACTTAAAGTTGCCTAAAAGACAAAAATAAGATAAAAGATGTTTGGAATATATCACAGAATCTGCGCCTGGGGGGAATAGTGATATTCAGCAAAACATTCTACGACAAGTGACGACACAAGTAAGAGCAGAACCCTCACAAACTTTTACAATAACTGAATTGACAACAATTGAAAAATTGCAGTTTAAAAAGTTTATTGCAGAACAGAGTGGAATGAATAAAAATGAAGTAGACAATTATATTGACTCAATAACAGACGCTGAAAAAAGTGAGTTGATAGAGACATACAAATCAAATAAACAAACTGAAATTTACAAACAAAATATTCAAAGCCAACCAGCTCAAAGTTTTATTCCAATAATACTATTCTAAAAGAATTTCGTTGCTCGTTAACTTCCCTAATTCATTAATGCCCTCTAACACTACCCTTATTCTTTTACAATTATCACTATTGTAAAAAGGAATGCTGACACTACGGTTGTACTTATCCATTAAGATAAAAGGTTTCCAGTACAAAGTGGATCTTGAATCTTTTATTGAGGGATCATTCGTCTTTTCATAATCCGGGCTGTAAAATTCTTTTACCACAGAATAACCATTGATGTTAGCAAAGGCTAGTCCTTTTATTGAATTAATGTTAGTCCCTCCCTTTTTTGTATAGACGGCAATGGCACCACCGGGAGCGTTACCTATCCCACCAAAAAAAGGTGCTCTGAATACTTTAATGATTGCTACCTCCGACATTGACATATTGTTTATTAGACCACTACTGTCTGCCCTGGATTCATTGATAAAGATCTGTGTCGGACGTCCGAACGAGCTTGCGCCTTTATCGCTTATTTGCAGAAAAGGTACTCTTCCCTGCAAATAACTTAATACGGAAGGGTACCCCGTGGCAGACAAGTCGTCTTCTACATTAAGCAGCACTGCATCTCCCCCGCTAAATATTGCAGAAGTATACTCTTCATCCATCAATTCTTTTTTAGTTTTTTCTCTTGTCTTTAATACCACGGTGCTGAGTGTTTTTATTTTATTTTTTTCGTCCTGTTCCCGTTGCAGCCTTGAGAGAAAGTTACTTTTCAACGCCGCTAAACTATCAGTTTTAAAAGGCTTTTGCAGTATCGTTAAAACACCTGGAGATATAGACGGAGATTTTATGAAGGTGTTTTCAATAGCAAACTTTATTATTGGGGTGAGATTTTTTGCTTTTTTGTCACTCAATTGATAATACAATTTTGCTGAGTCAAAAAAATAAAGAGGCCCTATCGCAAATTGTCCATCTTTCAATAGTGGGGTATTAAAATATTCATCGGCATTATTGTTTGTATGCAGTACGGTACTCAATTGTGTTTTTTGCTGCATGCGTTCGGATAATCCATTCAATGCACCTTTAACAGTGATAAACTCTTCTGGCCGGTATGTTAATGCCGGCCACTTTTTTGCCAGAATGTTTTCCCATCGGAATCTTCTCCAGCCATTGGTCATCATTACCAGGTCAAGATGCTGCTTTGTGGAATCATCATCATTGGAAAAATAATAAGCAGGATGATACACATATCCTTTAAGGTCGCTGGTAAGCAGCAACTGTGTTACAATATTTTCATCATCCTCCCT
>JAYUZL010000025.1:0-10230 GCA_043751875.1 Ferruginibacter sp. | reverse complement strand
TAAAAAAAGCCTTTGATTATAGAAATAATAGACGATAGTTACGACCTTGTGTAAAAAAAGAAAAGATAATAAAAATGAAAAGTTCTGTTCTAATAGTATTGGTTTTATTAATTGCTTTTTCTTTTTACTTTTTGGGAAAGAAGAATGGCGAATCGAATACTAAAATCTCTTTGATTGAAAATGTTGAAATGATAAAACAAATTGCGGAACTGGGAGCACTAGATGTTACTGGAAATGTAAAATTGAAGATCAGTAACAAAGAAGATAATGATGGAACCTGGGCAAAGTTTAAAAATTATTTTTCTGAAAATACCTTGTTGGTTACACTGCCTTATGAGGCAAAATTTGGCGTTGATATGAGCAACCAGAAAATGAAGATTGATACTAAGGCTGCAAGTGTTGTAATAACCTTACCACACTGTAAATTATTGAGTTTGCAACTTAAAATGGATAAAATGGAAACCATGAGCCAAACCGGTATTTTTATGAATGCCTCAATGGATAATCTTGTAAAAGCTCAAAAAAAATTATATGCCCAAGCGTTGATAAATATTGAAAACAATGCTGAATACATTAAAATGGCTGAAAAACACATCACGGAGATACTCAGTAATTATTATAAACCTTTAGGATATACTGTTAAATGTGTTTTTGAAAATAACACGTCAACTAATATTTTAAAATAAATTGCGGAGATAAAGAAATTAAAGACTTGCCAATTTAAAATAGCCCAGGTTTAAAATATCTTCGGTTAATTCAGGTTCGCTCTTAACTATAGAAATAGAAAACATCATTTTATCTACTGCTGTAAGAATTTCTTTTATTTCAAAAATATCATCAACATCAACACCAAATTTATCATCAATGTGTGAAACGGCTAGTTTGCCAAAACCTGTATGCTGAAAAAAAGCTGATTTTTTTGCCAAAGCAATGGCTTCATTTTTGTTTTTTGAAACGGTTAATATTTTATAATGGAATTCATCAAATTCATTTTCTTTATAACCGCCAAGATTTAAAAAAAAGAGATTCTTTTCGGCTTTATCATCACTTATTTTTTCAGTAATTTTTATCTGGTAGCCATCTACATTATTTACAATTCTCCACGCATCAATGTGAATATTGCCTGAGGACTTCCAAAAGGATTTTATACTGGGTATTAAATCTTTCAATGTTTTTGAAATCCCGAAAAATATGTCGTGCTGTTCGGTATTTCTTCCAACGGGCCTGCAACCCAGCAGCAGCATAAAAAGTTTATACTCTTCCATACATTATTTACTAAAACTTTTACTCACTACTACATCTTTACTGCCGGCAGTGTAAGTATAAAAACCTTCTCCGGATTTTGCACCAAATTTACCGGCCATTACCATGTTTGCAAGTAAAGGACATGGAGCATATTTTGGATTGCCAAAACCATCGTGTAATACTTTTAAAATCGAAAGGCATGTATCCAGACCAATAAAATCTGCCAGTTGTAATGGCCCCATTGGGTGCGCCATTCCAAGTTTCATTACGATATCAATTTCTTCAACACCTGCCACACCTTCAAACAAAGTTGTTATTGCCTCATTTATCATCGGCATTAAAATTCTGTTCGCTACAAAGCCAGGATAATCATTTACTACACATGGCGTTTTTCCAAGAGTTTTGCTTAATTCGACGATGGTAGTTGTTACTTCTTTTCTAGTTGCATAGCCATTTATGATTTCAACCAGTTTCATTATAGGTACAGGGTTCATAAAATGCATACCAATAACATCTTGCGGGCGGTTTGTAGCAGCTGCTATTTTAGTAATGGAAATAGACGAAGTATTAGTGGCAAGTATACAACCTGCAGGTGCTGCTTCATCAATAGCTTTAAATATTTTTAATTTCAGTTCAATGTTTTCTGTGGCAGCTTCTACAACCAAATCAGCATTCTTTACACCTGCTGCCAAATCTGTATTGCTGGCAATATTATCCAATGCAGTTTTTTTATTTTCTTCAGTAAGACTTCCCTTTGCAATTTGCCTGTCAAAATTTTTACCAATAGTTGCAATTGCTTTTTCAAGTTGTGCTGCGTTTACGTCTATCAACGTTACTTTAAAACCTGACTGTGCAAATACATGCGCAATGCCATTTCCCATTTGGCCTGCGCCAATAACTGATACATTTTTTATACTCATAAATATTTTATTTACTTATTTTTTTTGATCACAGGAATACACAGATTCTTTCGTCTACCTGGTAATTAAAGCTAAATAATGATATCAAGATGAAATGTGCGACGCCACCGAAGATTCACATAGCTGATTCTTTGTTCGGCTAAAAATCCTTACCCTGTATCTTTTTCAATGGTTAAAGTAGACTTAGTGAAATTGCTTTTACTTAAACGCATTTAACCCCGTAATATCCATACCCGTTATCAGCAAATGAATATCGTGTGTGCCTTCATAAGTTATTACACTTTCTAAATTCATCATATGACGCATTATTGGGTATTCCCCTGTAATACCCATTCCACCCAACATCTGGCGTGCATTTCTACAAATGTTGGTGGCAACTTCGCAGGCATTTCTTTTTGCCATGCTAACCTGTGCCGGTGTTACTTTTCCTTCATTCATTAAAGTTCCGAGCCTCCAATTGAGTAATTGTGCCTTGGTAATTTCAGTAATCATTTCGGCCAGTTTTTTTTGTTGTAGCTGGAAGCCGCCAATCGGTCTTCCGAACTGCACTCGTTCTTTGCTGTACTCTAATGCAATGTGATAGCAATCCATTGCTGCACCAATTGCGCCCCAGGCAATACCATAGCGTGCTTTTGTTAAGCAACCTAACGGACCTTTCAATCCTTTTACGTTTGGTAAAATATTTTCTTTCGGTACAATAACATTATCAAAAACAAGCTCGCCGGTTGCACTTGCACGAAGGCTCCATTTGCTATGCGTGGTTGGTGTACTAAAACCCTTCATTTGCCGCTCAACTATGATGCCTCTGATATCTCCCGCATCATCTTTTGCCCAAACAACTGCTATCTCAGAAAAGGGCGCATTGCTGATCCACATTTTTGCACCGTTAAGTGTAACCGTATCATCTCCGTTGTCTTTAAAATTTGTGAGCATTCCTGCGGGGTCGCTGCCATGGTCTGGTTCGGTTAATCCAAAACAACCCAGCCATTCGCCACTTGCCAGTTTAGGCAAATATTTGTTGCGTTGTGCTTCATTGCCATATTGATAAATTGGAAACATCACCAGGCTTCCCTGTACACTTGCAGTGGAGCGTACGCCACTGTCTCCACGCTCTAGTTCCTGCATCATTAAACCATAAGAAATATAATCCAAGCCGCCACCACCATATTGCTCAGGAACAGTTGGGCCAAAGCAACCCAGTTCTCCTAATTGCTTAATTATTTGTGTCGGAAATTCAGCACGCTGTGCATAGTCTTCAATGATTGGAGAAATTTCTTTCTTCACATAACTGCGTACACTTTCTCTTATCAACTTGTGTTCTTCCGTGAGTAAATCATCTACATCAAAGTAATCAGGTGATTGGAAATTATCTGTTTTTGCAGCCATGTGTTTGTAATTTTTCTTGTTCTATTATTTTGCTTTTATTCGAAGCTTTTTTGCCATGCAAATATAGTATGTAAAGGATGTAACTATACTACGTAATTGGGTATAAATAAACTATCTGTTTGGTAGAAATAAGTTGAAAAAGATTTATCGTTGAAGGGCTGCACGATGCGAAGGGGTAGTGTAAGCAAAGCGAATACCGAAGCGATAGCGGAACCTGCAGCAGCGTGGACAAATGTCGATTTTTTAATTTAGCTGACAACCCCAAAATAGATTCTTGCTTTAAACGTTTATATTTTTAGCAAGGCTTAATTGATATGAGATCTATATTTTAGTCAGGATTGCTGTAACAGAATTATCCGGCTGAAAAGGTAGATGCCAAATTAATACAGAAATTAATCATCAGGTCATTTTACCTGAAAATTATTATTACCCACCAAGACTTTTGAACTCAGCATTTTGATAATAAACCGTGGGCAAAACTTAAACCTGCTATGCATTTTGAGTAATGAAAACAAAAGACTATGCCCTTATTTCAATTAACTTATGCTCATAAGCATATTTGATAAGTCCGATGAGACCGGAGGTTTGGGTTTTTCTAAAAATATTTTTACGGTGTGTTTCTACAGTACGCTCACTAATAAATAAGCTGTCTGCAATTTCTTTATTAATATATTCTTTTTCAATTAGCCTGATAATTTCTATTTCTCTTAAAGTAAGATGAACTTCATCCGATGTTTTTTTTCTCTCGGTTGCTTTAATCATTTCTTCTAATATCTCAGCACTAAAGAAGACACCTCCATTTGCAATCTTTTCCAAAGCGGTTATTAATTCCTGTTTGCCTAAATTTTTTAATACATATCCGGATATATCGCTGTCATTAATCATTTGATTTACGAGGTCACCTTGTCCGCTCATGGAAAGTGCCAGGATTTTTATTTCGGGAAATTTTGATTTTACAATTTTTGCAAGTTGAGCGCCATTTAATATGGGCATCATAATATCTGTAAGTAGGATATCAACTTTAGTTGTAGCGAGTATTGCCTCCATTTTTTCAGGATGGGTACTTTCTATTTTCACAACAAAATTTGCGTGTCCTTCCAATAAAGACTTTAATCCGTCAATTACTATCTGGTGATCGTCAACAATGGCTAGGGATACCTTTTCATTCTTCATACACTTTCTTCTCTAGTAAATATATGTTATAAATAAATACTTTAGATGATTGAAATAAAATTGAATACCTATAAAAAACCTAAACGGTTTTTAATACATCGCTCATGCTAAATATCCCTTTTTTACCTACAATAAATTCGGCTGCAGCAAGTGCTCCCGCGGCAAAACCTTTTCTGCTATGGGCTGTGTGTGTAATTTCTATATCATCAATTACAGAAGTGTAGCGTACGTGATGAGTACCCGGTGCCGGGTCTATTCTTTTACTTATAATATTTATTTCATTTTCGGTGGGAGCCGGATTAAGCGTCCAGTTATTTTTATCGCTTCGCTCTGATATTATTTGTCGTGCAAGGCTAATGGCGGTGCCGCTTGGCGCATCTTGTTTTTGTGTATGGTGTGTTTCTTCTATGCTAACTACATAACCTTTTTGCTGAGCCATTAATGCAGCGACATGCTTGTTTATTTCGAAGAATATATTTACCCCTATACTAAAATTGCTGGAGTATAACAGCGATCCATTATGCTCGGTACAAAATTGTTTTATTTCATCTTCTTTCATTACCCACCCCGTACTACCACATACAACAGGTACACCTGCGCTTATGCAGGTAAGCATATTTTCAATAGCACTTTCTGGGTTAGTAAATTCAATAGCTACATCACATTTTTGGATGTTGGTGGTATTTAGGTCAGCAAGGTTTTCATCATTTATTTTTAAGACGATCTCATGCCCTTTCTCTAAAGCTATTTCTTCTATTGCTTTGCCCATTTTACCATAACCGATCAATGCTATTTTCATAGGGCTAAGATATGAAATGTTGCGTGAGATTTTGAAGACTGATATTTGAAAATCTATTTACGCTTACCAATGTTTAAGACAATACTAACACCATTTGTGTTACCAAGTGGGCTGTAGCCGCCCTTAATTTGGAGACTCAAATTATCGCTTACATCAAAGGTTTTTAGGTTTGCATCCACTGCTGCATCAGCAACATTTAATCCCCATAAAATAATAAAAAACAAAACAGAATAATCTACATTTTGTCTTACTGCATTTCTAAAAACCCTAATTCGGTCGGGCTGCATTCTTACACTGTAATAGGGTTCTTCAATCAGGTAATCGTTTGTAACATCTCCATCTGTTGCTAAAATAAAGGCTTGCTTAGCTTTTTTATATTGTTTAAGGTTGCGGGTAAATAAATAGGCGGGTATGCCTATACCGGCATACACCAGCGGTATTTTCCAGTATTTTTTGTTTGTGTACTGTCCCCAGCCCGGCAATATTGCGGAGCGGCGTATGGCTATACCGGGGTTGTATTTTTTTGCAGCACTGTCATTAAGCGACTTAATGTTTTTTGAAAATATTACTTTACCCGATGTATCAACAATAAGTTTTTCCTGTGCATGCACAAAAATATTTTGTAAAAGAAAAATAATAAAAAATAAAATAATTTTTTGTATTCGCATTAACTAACATTAATATTTAGCTTTTCCAACAAGCCATTTAATTCCTCCAGCGAATAGTAATCAAAAGAAATACTTCCATTCCCTTTTTTGCTGTGAACCAGGTTTACCTTGGTACCAAAAGTTGATGCTAAATTATCTTCAATTTTTTTAAATGCGGGCGATAATCCGGCTTTTACAGAAGGTTTAACAGCATCGCTCCCATGATACATTTTACGCACAAGGTCTTCTGTTTGCCTTACAGATAATTCTTTGCTTTTTATTTCAGAAAAAATAAACAATTGTTTGTCTACCATATCAACATTAATAAGTGCCCTTGCATGACCCATGCTGATGATTCCATTTCTAACTGCAACCTGAATATCCGGCGGCAGTTTTAGTAAACGTATGTAATTTGTAACAGTACTTCTTTCTTTACCCATCCGCTCAGCAACTTTCTCCTGCGTATAATCTAAGTCCTCCATTAAGCGTTTGTAGGAAAGTGCAATTTCGATGGCATTGAGGTTTTCCCTTTGCAAATTTTCTAACAGTGCAAGTTCAAGTAGTTGGTCTGAATTTGCGTCTCTCACATAAACAGGCACATCTTTTAGACCTGCAATTTTCGATGCTCTAAAACGTCGCTCTCCCGCTATCAACCTGTATTTCCCATGTCCGATAAAAGAAACGGTCAGCGGTTGTATGATGTTGTGCAATTTTATTGAAGCAGCTAATTCGCTTAACGAGGTCTCATTAAAATCTTTGCGGGGCTGGTTGGGATTTACTTCTATTTGCTCAAGCGGCACTCTTTGTACGCCAACGGTTTTTTCTGCGACATTGGTTTTTAGAGATCCTGCAGTATTTTTTAAGTCTGTATCAATATTCTGCAAAAGGCTCCTTATACCTTTGCCTAATGCATCGTTTTTTTTAGATAAACTCATGTGTTTTAATAATGTGCTAATTAGCTAACAGGCTAATTGGCTAATTCTTTTAAATTATTGATTCTTTTTAAATATTTTGTTTAGTTAAACGGCTAATGAACTAATTTATTCTAACGGCTTATTGCACTAAATACAAATGGCCATTAATTAAAAAGCTAGATCTACAATTAGCACATTAACTAATTGTCTTTTACAAGTTGCCATCGATATTGATACCTCGAGCTGTTGGTAGCACATTAGCTGATTATCATATCAGCTAATTACTTTCTCCTCTTTATTAATCTTTGTCATGTTATTTTTTTGCAGAATTTCTTTTGCGAGATTTAAATAATTTACCGCTCCTTTACTATCAGCATCGTACAATATCGCAGGCTTTCCAAAGCTGGGAGCCTCACTTAATTTGGTATTTCTATGGATAATGGCGCTAAAAACCATATCTTCAAAATGGCGCCGTACTTCGCTCACAACCTGGTTACACAAACGCAGTCTGCCATCATACATGGTCATTAAAATTCCTTCAATCTGCAAATCAATGTTTAATCTGTTTTGTACAATTTTTACCGTGTTCAGTAATTTCCCTAAGCCCTCCAATGCAAAAAATTCTGTTTGCACAGGTACCACCACACTATCTGCTGCAACCAATGCATTAACGGTAATTAAACCTAAAGATGGAGAGCAGTCTATTACTATAAAATCATATTCATCTCTAACTGATTCCAGCGTTTTTTTTAGAATGCCTTCTCTGTTTGGGTAGTTGATCATTTCAATTTCAGCACCAACCAAATCTATATGGGAAGGAATAATATCTAAAAAAGACATTTCTGTTTTTAAAATAACTTCAATGGCAGTTGCTTCGTTTACCATGCAATCGTAAAGGCTTTTTGTAACATTTTGCAAATCGAAACCCAAACCGGTGGTACTATTTGCCTGCGGGTCTGCATCTACCAATAACGTTTTATATTCTAATATGGCAAAACTTGCTGCTAAATTTATCGCTGTAGTGGTTTTACCTACACCACCTTTCTGGTTTGCTATTCCTATTATTCTTGCCATTGCGTAATGCGCTATTTATTTGTGAGTTTTGCAGAAAATCCGATAAAGTTGAACTTATGAGGATATTTTTGCAAACTTCGACAATTTTAAGCAATAAGCAGATTGAATTGTTTAAGCTTTTAATACTTAAATAAACAGAATTGATTGAGTTTATAAAATTGAAGTAAGAAAATATAATTTTAAATAAAAAGAATGATAACAATTATTGCAGGTACCAACAGAAAAAATAGTAACACAAAAAAAATAACGGAAGCTTACCACAAAATCTTATTGGAAAAAAATGTAGAAAGTAAAATACTTGGACTTGATGAGATAGAGGTGTACCAAAGAAACGATGCCTTTGTTGCTATGGAAAAAGAATATTTACTTCTGGCTGATAAAATAATCATCGCAATACCTGAGTACAATGGTTCCTTCCCCGGCATATTAAAATTAATGATTGATAACACAGATGTGAAAAACGTATGGCCAAATAAAAAAATTTTATTGGCTGGTGTAAGTACAGGTCGTGCAGGAAACTTAAGAGGAATGGAACATTTGACCGGGGTTTTGTTGTATTTAAAAGCAAACGTTCACCACAACAGGCTACCAATCAGTACTGTGCATATCCTTTTAAACGAAAATGGAATTTTAAGTGATGAGGCAACGATCAACACGATAGATACACAGATTGATGAGTTTTTATTATTTTAAAAAACTAAATATAATTTATGCGAACACCTATTGGGGTTGTTGTATTTATATCAATGATGGTTTTGCTCGATACTTATTTTTTTCAGGCAATAAAAAATGTTGCACAAAATTTATCCCCTAAAACTAAAACTGTCATTTATACAGTGTACTGGTCTATAACTATACTGGCAGTTATAGGTTTTTTACTTTTTGTTTATACAGAACAAACTTTTTTAGGTAAAAAAGTTAGGACGTATCTTTTTGCTATGATCATAGGTTTGTTTCTAGCAAAAATTACCGGATTGGTGTTTTTTTTGGTTGATGATTTACGCAGAGGAATACAGTGGCTGGCAGGGAAATTATTTTTCAATAATACAGATATAGATGGAATGAGTGGCGACGGTATTACAAGGTCTACTTTTCTTAGCTGGCTAGGCATAGCGGCAGGCACAACACTTTTTGGCAGTCTGGTTTACGGTTTTACAAACCAATATAAATACCAGATTAAAAGAGTAAAACTTTCTTTTGATAGTCTTCCTATATCTTTTAAAGGCCTAAGGATTGTTCATATTAGCGACATACACAGCGGTAGTTTTATGGATAAGAAAGCAGTTGCACATGGTGTAGATATGATCATGAAAGAAAATGCTGATCTTATATTATTTACAGGAGATCTTGTAAACGATAAGGCAACAGAAATGGAGAATTATATTGATATATTTTCCAAAATAAAAGCTCCGCTCGGTGTTTTTTCAACCCTTGGTAATCACGATTATGGTGACTATGTCCAATGGCCTATAGATGGAGTGTCAAAAGAACAAAACTTAATAAATCTGCAAAAAGTTCATGCTTCACTCGGCTGGAAATTATTGATGAATGAACATGTAGTAATTAAAAAAGATTCAGATGAAATAGCGCTGTTAGGGATTGAAAACTGGAGTAACAAAGCCCGTTTTCCAAAACATGGCAGGATGGATCTTGCACATGCAGGAACAGAAAAATATCCATTTAAAATATTAATGAGCCACGACCCAAGCCATTGGGATGCACAGGTAAAAACTGGTTATGCTGATGTTGATTTAATGCTTAGCGGTCATACACACGGTATGCAGTTTGGCGTTGAGCTGCCCGGTTTTAAATGGAGCCCTGTGCAATATGTATACCCTCAATGGGCAGGTTTATATGAAAGTGGTAAGCAAAAACTTTATGTAAATAGGGGTTTTGGTTTCATTGGCTACCCCGGAAGAGTTGGAGAATTACCTGAGATTACAGTTATTGAGTTAATTTAATTTTTTTTTAAACTTGTTTTTAAAAAGAAATTTCGAAAATTTTAATATTTTACCCAAAGCGAGAAAGTTTTATTTTTATTTTAAATAATATTTGTTATCTTTCCATCAAAT
>JAYUZL010000024.1:0-3156 GCA_043751875.1 Ferruginibacter sp. | reverse complement strand
TTTTGATACCCATCCTTTTTTTCAATGTCGTTAAAAGCCAGCAGTATATGTTCAGATTCGTACAATGCATTTTGCAACTGCAATTCTTTAGATCCTTCAAATTCATTACTGCCAATAGATTTAAGATTTTCATCTAAAATCTCTAACCTGTACAATGCAGCTTTTTTCATTTCATCCACTTTATAAAAAAGTGCATACCCTACAATGGTATTATTATTTTTTATGGTTACGGTGTTTTGAAGCTTTACTTCAATAACATTGTCAAACTCTTTACTTTGTGCATTTGACTGTGATAAACAAAAGACGAATAAAACAAATAAAAACAAGCTGGCTAAATTACTTTTCATACTTAGTGTTTTAGGGAATTTAATAAATAGGCGTATTTGCTGTTGGGAAAATGTGCAGTAAAGTTTTTTTGTAATCCTGAGGCATCAGACAATTTTACCTGGCTGTTGTACATTAAACTGGCAAACAAATAGTCATCACTGCTTTTATTGGGTGTATTGTTTAAAAACCAGGCAGCTATTTCAGCAATGTTGGTACTGTTTGCATTAAAAATAAAATCCTGCAATACCTTTAAAGAACTGCCTGTTTTTGCTTTGGAGTCTGTAGCACTAAATCTTTCAAACTTTTTGTCGGCGGCATAAATACCTGAAAAACTTAGCGATAAAAAATAGGAATAGAAGGATGATGTATAACCATTTTTAATTGCAAACAGGCAGAGATGAGCGCAAAGCGTAAGGCGGTTTATTTCATATTCATATCTGATTAATTCTACCAGGGCTCGCTCTTTAAAAGCAGCATAACCAGTGCTGATGGAAGTGCAACAATTGATTACCGGTTGTGTGGCAGCAATACCTGTTAATTTTGTATAACGTGCAATACAATCTGGATGTGTTTTTACGGAATCAAAATCTTTATCTGCATTCATTGTTACTAAAGCCATTGAAAGTCCATGGTATTTATTATTTTTTTTAAACATGAAACTATCTGTGATTACTTTTTCAAAGACTTCTTTAACAGTATATAAGTCGTTGGCATCAAAGAGATCATCTACATGATCTAATTTCAGTAAAATATTAGCGGCATTTTTTATATTATAGCCTGCATTTTTAATAAGTGCAAGCCCAAGGCTGTCTGCTTCAGATTCTTTATATCTGCTGTGGGTGCCATTTTGCACCACCAGTTCTTTCATAAGGTTTTTGTAGCGTTCATATTTGCCATTCGACGATTTTTTGATGGCTCTAATTTCATTAATAAAATCATCGGATGAAAGTAACGCAATGTCCTTTTTTATTTTGCTATCAGCATGATTGAGAAACTGGTGTGATAATTCATGTCCGATAATCAATGCCATTTCATCATCGTTATCTATCCAAAGAAACAAGCCAAGGTTTATAAACAAACTGCCTTCGCCATAGCAGGAGGCATTGGCAATGCATGATCTGTTAATGTAAAACGAAATATTGTTGAATGAAAAGGACATATTGGCAACTTTTATTTTTTCAATAATGGCTTTACATTTATTCAGCAGCATAGTATCATATACTATCCTATTCTGCTCCAGTGCATCAACAATACTTTTATTGCGCTCATTAATAATTTCTGCGTATGTTTTTTGTTCCTTTTTTTCAGTAAAGATTATAGGAACGCTTCTTGCTTTTAACTCTGCAATTTTTTGTGAATAGCTACCAGCACTTAAGGGAGAAAAATATTCAGTATTCATCTGACCTATTGCAATACTTACAATAGATAAATAAGCAAAAGAGAGAAACAGCGATTTTAATAACATAGGCTAACGGACATTAATAAAAATAAAAGTCAAGACAGCAAAGAAAAGAATTTTATTCATTTTGGTACGTATTTGGGTAATTAGTTGCAACTATTTTTGGTAACTATAGCGGCAGCAACAAATTGAAGATACTTGATAATAGTTAAAATAATGCATACGGAGAACTATTGTTGACCTGATAACACAGTTCTTGTTTTGCAAACACTTTATATTTGCTTGATGCTGGAAAAAAGAAGAATTTTGTTATATTCATAAATGCTGCTGAATCAAAATTAAACTTGAGAACATTATTAGTTGGCTTAGTTACGTTGCCATAGTGTTTGAAAGAAAAAAGGTATATAAATTTTAATTTTTATAACGAACCCCCTCCTGAAAATAATAAATGGATTTGTAATAATCACTATAATATTCTTTTTTAATAGTTGTAAAAAAGAGCCATCAACTGACTTACCTCCTGGCACAGGTGACACCAGCAAAAAAAGCCATTTTATATTTTTGGGAGATTGGTTTATTTTACTCCGTACTGATGAGTACAAATAAACTGCAATGATCATTATGCTGTGTCCCTAAACAATAAAATTTAAGGCAAAGCTAACCTTTCAAATTATCCGAAAATATTTTTTGAATGTATTGCTAGCAGCAATAAAAAAACTATAGCCACGTTTTAATGTTGTTTGGATAAAAAAAATATTTTACAGTTTTTACTTTTAGTAAAAAAGTATTTTGTCTGTATTAATTAACTAATTTTTTGCAACCAAAAAATTTTTAAGATTTTGTTTAACTTTTCCTCATCTATAAGGGCTTGCAACGTTTTATTAAAAACTATTTTAAGTTATTTTAATGTTATCTGCCTTGTAGTACCCAAGTTAATTGTTGATAAAACATTATGTTCACTCGTTAATCAATATGTTTCTGATGTTTTACCCAAATTTACCCCATAAGATTGTACTTATTTTCCTTTTAATTTCTTCTATTGCTGTTAATGCCCAACACCTCATTCTTCCCAATGCGTATGCACACAACGATTACTGGCACAAAAGACCCTTACTTGATGCGCTGGATCATGGTTTTACTTATGTTGAAGCAGATGTATATTTAAGAAACGATCAGTTAATTGTAGCGCATTTTCTACCTTGTTTTAAAAAGAAAAGAACACTGGAAGAACTTTATTTAAAACCCCTGCTGCACAACGTTGAAGAGAATGCTAAAAAAGAACAACCCCAAAATAATTCAGCCATTACCCTAATGATTGATATTAAGTCTAATGCTAATAAAACTTACACTGCATTGGTAATACTGCTGGAAAAATATAAATCCATGCTGTCAATATATGAAAACGGCGAAACTAAATTACGCAATGTAAC